>CALHAB010000025.1 GCA_937934185.1 uncultured Ignavibacterium sp.
TGCAGATATCGAGAGAGTTACTGCACTGATAATAAAAATTAAACTTTTATCCTGTGCAGCACTAATTGCCTGACCGATTCCAAAGCTTGCAACTAATTGTGGCAGAACTACAGAAAGATTAAACAAACCCATAAACAAACCCATTCTTGTCTGATCAATCTGTTGTGACATAATAGCGAAAGGCAAACTGATTGTTGATGCCCAGCCAATTCCGAGCAATGCCATAATGATGTAAATAACTAAAGGAGAAAAACCGAAGAATAGCATTGCAGCATAAGCCACAGCCATTGATGCGATGCTTAAAAAGTGAGTACGAACTTTTCCTATCTTTCTTGCCATTGGTTCAAGCACCAGGACAGGAAGTACCGCAGCAACAGCATTGAAAATTAAAAATGAAATTGTAACAACTTTTCCCATTTGAATTGAAACATCTTCGGGAATTACTGAATTAGCATCATAACCAAAAACTTTATACTGAACATAAGCGAACATATAAACAAACATAGTCTGAATTCCGACCCAGGTAAAAGAATGAGCTGCAAGAACTTTTTTGAATCCAATCAATCCTTTTTCTGCAGCGCTCTTCCCTTCTGATTTCTGGAATAAAACTTTTAGAATAAAAATAATCGTAATAACAAAGCAAATTATCTCTACATAGTAATTATCAAAATGAATATTGAGAATCCGCATAACAATTGCGTAAATCGAGTATATCAAAAAGCCCCAGAGAGGTTCGATATAACTCAGTATTGCTCCGAAAGAAGCTTTTGTTTCGTGTTTATCCTGATAATTTGTTCCTTTGGCGAGATTTCTTGGTTCTTCAATAAACAATGTTGGAACAATGGAAAGAACAAGCACTAAGAACACACCGAAATAAATCAGAACATAGTTATTCCATACTGCTCCGATTACATATGCAAGAACACCAAATGTACCTGATATTGTTTGCATCCAGGTATAACCTTTGGTTCTCTCAACTCCTTCAGGAGTAACATCTGCAATAATTGAACGGGTTGGATTGAAACTGATATTTATTGCAAGATCAAGAGTTAATGCAACGGCAATTGCTACACCAAGTATTCCATCAATTCCGAGTGAGGTAGAAATAACATCAATGTTTGGAAGTGCAAGCAGCATCATAGCAGCAAGAAATCCACCGATTAAAATGAATGGCCGCCGTCTTCCGTTTAGAAACCAGACATTATCACTGATTATTCCAATTATGACCTGACCAAGAATTCCTGCAATTGGTCCGGCAGCCCAAACCAAACCAACATCGTGAATATCAAGTTTATATTTTGTGCTGAGTATCCAGCTGAGTGCAGAAATCTGAATTGACAGAGCAAATCCCATTGCAGTTGCAGGCAAAGCAAGCAAAGCATAAAATGTGTTGGTTAGTTTTTTCTGAATTTCAAGCATAAAATTTCCTAAGTTTATTTTTCTAAGAGATATATTGCAGAACTCAAAGGATGAATTTTAATAGAGTTGCTTTTTGATATTTCAATTTCATCATCATTTATGATATCAATCAGTCTTTTTGTACCAGTAAGTATTTCACTGTACGAAGATAATTCAATTGCCTGTTCTTTTTCACTTCCATTGACAACAATCATTGTGGTTTCGTTGTTCAATTTCCTGAAGTAAACATAAACATTATTAAAAGGATAATAATGTGTCAATTTCCCATTTGATAATGATTTAAAGTTTTTACGTAATGAAATTAATTTTTGTGTGAATTTGAAAATATCATTTTCAAAATCAGTTCTTCCGCATTTAGTGAATGCATTGTGGTCACTAAACTTAAATCCTCCGGGAAAAGGAGTTCGGATTGTTCCGTGTCTGTCATCTCCAACTATTCCTATTTCAGTTCCATAAAGAATTTTTGGAATTCCACGAGTTGTTAAAAGAATTGTCAGTGCAATTTTGAATTTCTGAATATTTCCATTTGCTAGATATAAACCTCGGGCAATATCGTGATTATCAATAAATGTCAGAAGATTTTCCGGGTCGGAATAAATATAATCCATCGCAAGAATGTTAAAGACGCCTTCCAAACCTTTTTTACCGGACAAGTAATCTCTGAAAGCGTCGGCTAAAGCAAAATCTGTTACAGAAGGTAAATTGGAATTGAGCTTTAATCCGAATTTATTATTTCTCTGATATGCTGCGAGATACGGAGCTTCACCAGTCCAAATCTCACCAACTATGTTAAATGAAGGATATTCATCGAGGATTATTTTTGCCCAATCTGATAAATAATATTGATTGACATAAGGATAAGTGTCCTCACGAATTCCGTCAATTCCAAGATATTCAATCCACCAGATTGTATTTTGAATCAGATACTTTTTTAAGTAAGGATTTCTCTGATTTAAATCGGGCATATAGTCTGTGAACCATCCATTCCATATCAAATCAACTGACTCACCTGGACTATAAGGATCGGGAAAAGTCATTTTGTTATGATTTGCAGGAAGATGATTTCCCGGCTCACCGTTTATCCAATCTTTGAACGGAAGATCTTTTATCCACCAGTGATTAATTCCTATGTGATTGGAAACATGATCCATAATTATTTTCAAATCTTTTTTATGAGCTTCTTCAACAAGTTTTTTATACAGTTCATTGCTTCCGAATCTCGGATCAATTTTATATAAATCAGTTGCAGCATAACCGTGATAGCTCATCCACATATTGTTTTCGAGCATAGGAGTAATCCAGAGAGCAGAGACTCCAAGTTCTTTCAGATAATCCAGTTTTGATATTATACCTTCAATGTCACCGCCTTTTCTTCCATCCAGATCGTTTTGAGTAAATTCATCAAGACTATCATCAATGGTATTGTTATC
>CALHAB010000026.1 GCA_937934185.1 uncultured Ignavibacterium sp.
GTTTTATCCAAATCTTCTTTGCTATGCGCAGTTGAAACAAACAAAGCTTCAAACTGTGCAGGTGCAAGATAAATTCCGCGCTTAAGCATTTCGTGAAAATATTTTCCGTACAAAGCAGTATCTGATTTAACTGCACTCTTAAAATCGTTAACGGGTTCTTCAGTGAAAAACATACACATCATCGAGCCAACACGGTTCATTGAATAATTTTTTCCAACACTCTTCAAGTTTTCTTTAAATCCATTTTCTAAATACATCGAAGCTTTTTCTAACTGCACATAAATTTCGGGATGCTCTTTGATATAACTCAGCGCAGCATAGCCAGCAGCCATTGCAAGCGGATTTCCGCTTAATGTTCCTGCCTGATAAACCGGTCCGGATGGTGCAACCATTTGCATAATTTCTTTTTTGCCACCGAATGCACCAACAGGCAATCCGCCGCCAATTATTTTTCCGAATGTTGTAAGATCGGGTTTGATGCCAAGTATTTCCTGAGCACCACCGGCAGCAACTCTGAAACCTGTCATCACTTCATCGAAAATCAGAACGATGTTTTCTTCATTGCAGAGATTTCTTAACTCAACCAAGAAACTTTCATCTGCTTTTACAACTCCCATATTGCCGGCAATTGGTTCAATGATTATTGCAGCAACATTATTCTTGTTTGCATAAACAAGTTTTTTAACGGATTCAATATCATTAAAATCAGCAAGCAAAGTATCAGCAGCATTACCCTTTGTAACTCCGGGTGAAGTCGGAACACCAAGCGTCAGTGCACCGCTTCCTGCTTTGATAAGAAAATAATCAGCGTGTCCGTGATAGCAACCTTCAAACTTGATAAACTTTTCTTTGTTTGTATATCCACGTGCAGCACGAATTGCAGACATTGTCGCTTCTGTTCCGCTGTTTACCATTCGAACCATTTCGATTGAAGGAACAAGTTCTGTTATTAGCTGAGCCATTTTAACTTCAAGTTCTGTGGGTGCACCAAAGCTTGTTCCTTTTTCAAATGCTTCGGCCAATGCTTGTTTGATGAACGGTGGATTATGTCCGAATAAATGTGGACCCCAGCTGCCGATGTAATCAATGTATTCGTTGCCGTCAACATCGTAAAACTTTGAGCCAGATCCTCTTTCGATAAATATCGGATCTCCGCCAACAGATTTAAATGCTCTTACAGGAGAGTTTACTCCGCCGGGAATATATTTTTTTGCTTTTTCAAATAGTTGTTTGCTTTTGGTTGTGTTCATAGTTTTTAATCCTCTAGAATAATAGAACGCAGAATACACAGACCTGCCTGACGGCAGTCAGGTTCAGCGGATTAACGCAAATCAGAGCAAATCTGCGTTCTATTGTTATTTAAATAGTAATTGATAATCTTTTTGTTTACCTGATTGCCAGTAATTTTCTGGTATAACTTTCCAGTTGCCGAGTAGTTTCGGTTCTACAGATTTTTTATCTTCAATCCATTTCATCATATAATAACGAAGATCTTTATCAGTAGAACTTATTACTCTTTTGTGAAGTTCCTCTTTCGGAATTTTTGCACCTTTCGTCAGATGATCACCTCCACCGTTACCGCGATATGAATTTACCGCAACTTTATAATTTGTCTTTAAGTCAAACTTACGACCATCTGATAACTGTGCAATACTTACTCTTTCGCCGATTGGTTTGGTTACATCAACAACATAATCAATTCCGGCGGCTGCATCAAAATTATAAAAGCGCTCATAGAGTTCAGGTGAGCTGCTACGCTGTGAATAAACTATGTTACCATTCTCATCAAGACGATATCTTAAAAGATTATCATTTTCATTCTTCATCTGATTAAACCAATTGCCATAAGAAAACTCCAGATAATCTTTGATTTCCTGCCCACTCATCTCGATCGTATAAAGTAAATTTTCATAGCGATAAAGATTGAACATATCTTTAACAAACAAATCACCTTCTTTTATTGTTGCATTAAATGAGAGCGGAGCAGTAAATGAAATATCTGTATTAGTCAGATCAAGCTGCACTGTGTTTATAAAATCAACAAACTCTGATGGACCGAACAGTGCATCACGTGAAGAAATTGATTTTGTGAATTTACCGATTGGACGGGAAACATATTTCTTTACTTCTTCGAAAGCAGGTGAGAATCTTTTCATAAAATCTTCATCCGGTTTATAGTTTTTTACTTCGACTATTTCTCCTGACATTTCATCTGATGCAAAGAATCCACAGAACTTATCAAACTTCAATCTGATATTTGCAACAGCAAGTGTTCGTGCTCCTGCCTGAGTTCCGAGTACAAGCACTTCTTTACCATTTGGATTTCGTGTTTTGAAATTCCATCCTTCGTGATCGTGTCCTACAAAAATTACATCAAAGCCCACAACTTTTTCTGCGATTAGTTTTGAAGCATTTTCATTTTTATATGTTGTTGAATCCTCATCGCTGTAGTTGTAGTTGACGCCGGCGTGGAATAATCCGATTAACAAATCCGGCTGCTCGGTTTCACGGATTTTCTTTACCCACTTTTCAGCAGTTTGAATCATATCATTGAATTGCATTCCTTCCCAGATTTTTTCAGGAAGCCACTTGGGAATAGCAGGAGTTATCAATCCAAATACTGCGATCTTAATTCCGCCGCGCTCAATGGTTGTGTAAGGTTTGAAATATGGCTGACCATCAGAAGTTCTGACAGCATTTGCAGCAAGCCAGGGAAAATTTATTTCTTTGTTGAACTTATCATAAACATTGTGACCGGTTTCAATATCGTGATTACCAATTGTTGCCGCATCATACTTCATATAATTCATCACATCAGCATAAAGATGAATTGTATCTGTCTTTTCAAAATTATAGTAATAAACAACGGGATCGCCTTGCAGTATATCGCCGTTATCAAGAAGAAATACAATCTGATTAGTATCAGCCCGCTGTTCACTCAAATAAGTCATAACCTGTGCAAGAGATGAATTTGAAGGACGATCATTCACTAAATCATAGGGAAAGATTGCGCCGTGAACATCTGAAGTTTCAATTATTTTGACATTGACAGTCTGAGCGAAAGAAAAATTGATCAGTAAAAAAAGTAGAAAGGATATTAAGAAAAATTTTTTCTGCATAAATAACTTCCGATAATTTTTGCTGTGCAAGATAATAAAATGATGTGTAAATGATTATGACAAAGGGAGCGAGCAGATAGTCTTATTTATTAACCTGTTAAACATTGTAATAAACCATCCTTCAGATAAATATCGTTTTTTTATTTGAAATTGTTTTTGTTTGCCAACGGTAATATTTCTTAATTCTATGCTTACAGAGTTAAGAATCTTTTAATTAAATAAGTAAAAACTTAATAAGGATTTTTTATGAGTAAAGTAATTCAGTTCGGTGAAGATGTTTCAGGTTACAATATCCGTGTATTAAACGAAAGAGAAATAAGAGCCGGTGCCGGACTTTTATTTGTATTTATGTTTATTGCAATTCTTTCAGCCATAATGCAAGCTGATTTTACTTTGCTGAAATATGCTGTGATGATTTTCCTTGCAGATATGCTGATACGAGTTCTTGTTAATCCAAAGTACTCGCCGATTTTAATTTTAGGAAGATTTATTGTAAGAAATCAGGTTCCGGAATATGTGGGCGCAGTTCAGAAAAAATTTGCATGGTTTATTGGTATTGCGCTTGGCTTAACAATGTTTATGCTTATAAATGTTATGAATACTTTTAGTGTTATTACCGGACTAATTTGTTTAATCTGTCTTATCTTTTTGTTTTTTGAATCAGCTTTTGGAATCTGTTTGGGATGTAAAGTTTATTCTTGGATATACAAAGAGAAAGCACAATACTGCCCGGGCGAAATCTGTGAAATTAAAGACAGACAAGAGATTCAAAGAACAAGTTTGCATCAATGGATTATAGTAATAGCATTCGCTGCTTACAT
Organism: uncultured Ignavibacterium sp.; assembly: GCA_937934185.1. Taxonomy (GTDB): domain Bacteria; phylum Bacteroidota; class Ignavibacteria; order Ignavibacteriales; family Ignavibacteriaceae; genus Ignavibacterium. The sequence continues at coordinate 3,941 of CALHAB010000026.1, forward strand.
AGTAAGTCTGATTTATTTCTTTAATGATAATTTTAAAGTTCCACCTCGTGAACTGTTTTCCGGACAAAGTATAGAAGAGATGCAGAAGGATCAACAATAATTCAAAAACTTTAAAATAAGCAAAGCGAGATATTGGCTTTGGTTAAAGATTCTTCGCGCCTGCCTGCCTCTCCAGGCAGGTCGCTCAGAATGCAAAAGGAATTAGTAATTATTTCCTGATCTTATCTTTTTTCGTAAGCCGGTTCCTCCGGATTAACAGGAGGATTTTCTTTCAGTAATCTTAGCGCTTCCTGAATTGCCCTTTCGAGCTGAACATCAACACCCCTTGCAAGCATGCCCGGATCTTCAGGAACTTCTATATCAGGATCAACGCCGTGTCCTTCTTTAAACCATTTACCATCCGGGTCATACATTCTGAAAGTTGGAACTGTTACACTTCCACCATCAATTAATGCAGGCGCTCCTGTAATTCCAATCAATCCACCCCAGGTTCTTGCACCAACGAGAGGACCAAGTTTTGCTTTTCTGAAATAATCAGGGAACGCATCGCCGCCGGAACCACTCCATCCATTTATCAACATAACCTTAGGACCGAAGTTTGCAGTTGGAGGCCATTGCCATCTTGCACCATCTCTAACTGCCCAGAATGCAAGTGGTTTCCTGTCGAGCAATTCAATAAAACGATCAGGAATTTGCCCGCCGTTATTAAATCTTTCATCAATGATTAAGCCTTGTTTATTAAACTGTGCATAGAATTGTCTTGCTAATTCAGTTTGTCCGTCTATTCCTGTGCTTGGGACATAAATGTAACCAATTTTTCCATCTGTAGCTTCTTCAACTCTTTTTCTGTTTGATTCAATCCATTCTAGATTTCTTAAGCGTGTTTCATCAGAAAGAGTTTTAACTACAATTGTCCACGACCCGTCTGTGGAAGGTTTGTTATTGATTGTTAATTCAACTGTTTTATCAGCAAGTCCCTCAAAAGCAGAAGCAGGATCTTTTGTTATATCGATTTTTATTCCATTAACTGCAAGAATATAATCACCCTCTTTAACTTTTAATCCTGAAGCAAGAAGCGGAGAGCGAACTTCTGAATCCCAGGGCGCACCGTTAACAATTCTTTTGACTCTGTAAGCCCCGTTATTTAATTCCCAATCAATACCCAGATAACCAACTGCTTTTTGCAAAGGAATTTCATCATCACCACCGCTGCGGTATGTGTGTGAGGCATTTAACTCAGCAATAAGCTCTCCGATAATGTAATTTACATCAGAACGGGTTACTGCATTTTCAATCAATGCACCATATCTTTTTTTCATTTCTTTCCAGTCAACACCGTGCATGTTTTTATCATAGAAGAAATCTCTTTCAAGTCTCCACACATCGTTAAAGATTTGTTTCCATTCGTCTTTCGGAACAACAGTCATTTCAAGTTGATTTGTCGGAAGTTTCTTTTCCAGTTTCTGGTCAGGAGCAATATCAACAATTGAATATGAATTTTGTTTTGCGATGAGAATTTTCTTCCCGTCTGCTGAAATCTGATATGCATCTGCATCATCAACAATAGTTTTTTCTTCACGCTTATCAAGATCATAAAACATCACGGGCTTTTTCTTATCTGCTGATCCCGAATTAGGAATGCGGTGAAATATAACTTTTCCCGAAACGGCAGAGAGATTTCCGTAGTTTCCTGCCGATGGAGGAAGTATTACCAATCTTTCTTCAAACACATCAAAATCAATTTTAATTTCTTTTACTTTTTTCTCGTCTTTCTTTTCTTCAGATTTTTTATCATCCACTTTTACTTCTTCATCTTTCTTTACTGTAAGCGAATCATTCTTCGGTGCAACCGGTGAAAGTGTTTCTTTAGAAAGAGTAACGGCGGCAACCTGTGTTGAGTTTGTATAAATCCATGTATTTTCAAAATCACTGTAAAGAGGATTAAAATTTCTGTTGGTGAGGAAATAAAGATATTTTCCATCAGGATCAAAAGCAGGATTTGAATCATTGTAAAAGCCATTAGTGACCTGATGTAATTTCTCTTCTTTGGTGTCATAGATAACAACCGCACTTGCTCTGTTCATTTGATCTTTTCCATAAGAAAAATATCTGCTGTCTGCAGACCAGCTTACAGCAAAGTTTCTTAAATTACCTTCGTAATACCACAATTGCTTATCAACTTCTGTTAACTTATCTGAATTGATATCATATAAGTTAATTGTCATCGCCTGGTCAATAAAAACAAGTTTTTTACTGTCCGGCGACCAATAAATATTATATCTGAAACCATTTTCAAATGAAGTCAAGACTTTCTCTTTTGAAGGATTCTCAATGTCACGAATAGTTAGCTGATATTCTCCGGTTTTATCGCTGAAGTACGCAACATATTTACCGTTGGGCGACCATGCGGGAAATCGTTCAGCAGCGCCAGATGATTGGGTAAGATTAATAACTGCTCCATTTTCGGCAGGAACAGAAAAAATTTCTCCTCTTGCTTCAAACAAAGCACGACTTCCGTTGTAAGAAACTGAAAAATTCTGAATTAACTTTTCAACATTTTCATTTTGTGTTAATAGTGTTGAGCCATCTGTTACAACATTAACTTTTACTTCGCGGATTTTTTCTGTTGTTAAATCAAGAAGGTATAAAAGTCCGCCCGCTTCAAACACAATTTCATTTTCACCAATGGAGGGGAAGTGAACATCAAATTTATCAAAGAAAGTCAGTTGCCTGTTTTGCTTTGTGGAAAGATCATAAACCCAGATGTTGTATCGTTGATTTTTATCTCTGTCAGATAAAAAATAAATTTTATCGTCTTTCCACATTGGGATTTCATCGTTTGCAATGTGATTGGAAATATTTTCTGAAGTCATCTTATCAAAGTTAAAGATATAAATATCAGCTGCCATTCCACCGAGATATCTTTTCCAAGTTCTGAAAACTCTTGTGCGGGTAGTAAAAGCAAGTTTCTTTCCGTCGGGTGAAAAGGAACCAAACTCTGCATATGGAAGGAGAAGTTTTTCGGCAAGTCCGCCATCTTTAGAGACTTTATAGAACTGATTAAATCTCTGTTTGCCGCTTTCTCTTGAGGATGCAAATAATAAACTTTTACCATCTGGAAACCAATCAACAACTCTGTCGGTCATTCCGTGATGTGTGATTCTTTTTGGTAATCCACCGAGCGTTGGAATTACATATACATCGGTGTTGCCATCATAGTTTCCACTAAAAGCCAATAAGGAACCATCGGGTGAAAATTTTGCAAAACTTTCAACACCTTTTGCTGTAGTTAGTCTGTGAGCTGTTCCACCTTCTTTGGCAACTATCCAGATATCACCGGCATAAGTAAATGATATATGAGTTTTTGAAACATCGGGATATTGAAGCATCCTGGCATCAACCTGTGCTGTGATGTTTGTTTGAGGAAAAGTTAAAAGCACTAAGCAGGAAATGAAAAAGTTTTTCATATAATGATCTTGTTTTTGTTTGTAATTATTGTGTTATTATTCGGGAAGGAAATTACGCAAAAAATTTTTGTTTATCCGATTGTTCTTTTATCAAAGGCAAAATAATGTTATTAGTGGTACGAAAAAAAATGCTTCCAATGTTTTTACAAACAGAGGAAGCATACTGATTGTTCTTACATATCGATTACTCTAAATCATATTCCACTTCTTCCGGTTTAAGAATTTTATTGAGTTCATCTGTAAAGAAAAATTTTTCTTCACCAAATGCCGGTTTCAGATCGGTGTACCAAATGGCTTTTTCATCATACTCAGCAAAGAATGGTCTTGCTGCCCAGTCCGGATTTCTGCCCTGAATCATTCTGAATACCATTACTTTTTCATTTTTGATTTCAGCAACACCAAGTATCTGAACTTTGCCGGGAAGACACGACATACTTGGACCACGAAGTGTTCTGCAGATTCCGCTGACAGACTGATATGTTTCTCTGAATATTTTCCATGCCTCAATCAAGGGAATTGAAAAGTAATGCTGAGCACCCGTATTTCTTGCGACAAACATATAATAAGGAACACATCCAAGTTTAACCTGCTTTCTCAACATATCAGCCCAAATCTTTGGGTCGTCGTTTATGTGTTTTAGTACAGGTGATTGAGTTCTTATTACTGCGCCCGTATCAAGAATTCTTTTTATTGCTTTCTCTACTGCATAACCTTCAAGTTCAGCCGGATGATTAAAGTGAGCCATATAAGCAAGATGCTTTCCAGCTTTTTGAACATCTTCAAACAATCTTAATAATTCATCAGCATCATCATCGGTTAAAAATCTGTAAGGCCAGTAGGCAAGTGCTTTTGAACCAATTCTTATGTGTCTGAGGTTTTCAAGATTTGCATTGAGTAATGGTCTGATGTAAGCTTCAAGATGTTTTGTTTTCATTATTAGTGGATCGCCGCCTGTAAATAGAACATCCGTTACTTCTTTGTGTTCTCTTACATATTTTACTAACAACTCTGCTTCTTTGGATGCAAATTTCAAATCTTCCATTCCGACAAACTGAGGCCAGCGGAAACAGAAAGTACAATAAGCGTGACAAGTCTGTCCCTGACTCGGAAAGAACAAAACTGTCTCGCGATACTTATGCTGCATTCCATAAATTTTTTCGCCTTCAATTACAGGAACATTATATTCAAGCTGTCCGGCCGGATGAGGATTAAGCTGCAAACGAATTTCATTTGCAATTTGTTTAATCTTCTGCTTATCAGAACCATTCATAACCACAGATTTCATTTTTTCATAATGATGAGGGAGAAGCATGTCCTTTTGTGGAAAAGTAAGTTTGAACATCGGACAATCGGGCACTTTTGACCAATCAATCAGATTATCTACAACATAGTTATTTGTTTTGAATGGCAGAACTGAACCAACAATTTCAATGTCATCAACATATTGCCGGTCAAGATTTTTTATCTGCGGGATGTTTCTGAAGTTACCAAGCAAATATGAAATATACTTCATATCGCACCTCCGTAATTTGTTAAAAGAAAAGTAATGTTCGGTGTGTTTCGAACTAGCGACAATATATCATTTTTGAGGTAATATTCAATTCAATTCGTTGCCGATATTGAAATTTAATTTTTTCTTAATCTCAGTTTTAGATCAGATATTATTTACCAGCCATTGATGCAAAGGATTCATATCCTTAAATACATCATATGAAAAATCGACTATTTCTTTCTTATTAAAAATGTTCAATGAGTCAATTTCATAGAATGAATAAACGCCGCTATGTAAAAGAAGCTCTGAATATTTGTAATCAGAATCGTATCCTCGCGGAGTTTTCTTATAAGTCTTTCCGCCAATCGAATAATTTTTATTTTTTTGAATTGATGAAATTATGTTACTTAGCTCACTCGCTTTATCCGGATTATATACAGTATCTCTGTATTTTTTTAATTGCTGTGGAGAAAACACATACATTCCTGCACCAAGGAAAAAGTTGTTTGGCTCTATATGAAAATAAAATCCCGAGCATTCCATTCTTTTCCCTTTACCTTCCCAAAAATAAATTCCCAAATTCGTTTTGTACGGTGATTTGTTCTTTCTGAACCTTACATCCCGGTGTAAACGGAAGATTGATTTATCAATTCTCGGAACGGCCATAATATTTGGTGCGAATGTTTGCAATCTTTCACCCAGATCTATCACAAACTGAATTGCCGGCTGCAGAAATTCCATATCAAATCTCTCCCGGTTCTTAAGAAACCATTCACGGTTATTGTTCTTAGAAAGATCTGATAAATATTTCGCTGTTATAAAAGGAAATGTCATCGTTTTCATCTGAACCTCGTCTTAAGATTTTTTATTACAATCAAAATATAATTAAAATGCTGTTCCATTATACCAATTTTTATTCTTAAAAGTTTATATTGTTTTTTTATACATTGCTTCAGAACAGAAATAATTTTATGAAGAATTTTTTCATATTAAATATTCTTATTCTCAACCTTAGTATTTATTCACAACCGCAGTGGATTAAGATAAATTCTCCGACGAACAATACATTGCGAAAAATTGTTTTTACAGACTCGCTCAATGGCTGGGCTTGCGGATTAAACGGTACAATTATTCACACATCCGATGGTGGTCAAAACTGGAATATTCAGAATACCAATACAACTAATCCGATTATTGATATATATTTTCTTGATAATTTAACTGGTTGGGCATTGAACTGGGAGGTGAACAATCCGCCCTATGGCACTTATCTCTTAAAGACTTCCGATGGCGGATTGAACTGGACATCAGATTTTTTCCCGCCGGAAGATGAATATTTCCGAGCGATATTTTTTCTTAATGAACAATTTGGTCTGATTGGTGCAAGACAAACATACTACACAACCGATGGAGGATTCAGCTGGAATATTTCGCTGCGTGATTCTGATATGGTAGCTAATTTTCCATTTTATCAAATCAAAATGTTAAATGATTCACTCGGTTTTGCATGTGGCGGCGTACTCGATAATGCCGGAATTATCTGGAAAACTACTAATGGCGGAAGAAATTGGAAAACCAATGCAATTAGTCCCGATGAAATTTTTGAAATTTATATTTTTGATTCACAAAATATTCTTGCCCTATCTGGTGATCCCGAGTATCGTTTTGGTGTTGGTCTTATTAAATCTTCAGATGGTGGAGATTCCTGGAATTATGAAGAGCTTTCCATAAATGCAGTTTGTTATGGAATTGATTTCAGAAATGAACTTGAAGGATGGTCTGCTGCAGGATACAAGTTTCTTTTTACAAATGATAGAGGAAATAGTTGGGCAGAAATGGATGTACCAGATAGCTCGGTTGTTTATGATGTTCAGTTTGTAAATAATCAAAAAGGATTTGCCTGTGGACAAGATGGTGTTTTATTAAAATATATTCCCAATCCAAACAGTATTCAGGATGAAAGTGCCACTAACATCACTAATTATCAACTCTTTCAAAACTACCCGAATCCGTTTAATCCAAGTACGAAGATAAGTTGGCAATCGCCGGTAAGCGGTTGGCAATCATTAAAGATTTATGATGTACTCGGAAATGAAGTAGCAACTTTAGTTAATGAATACAGGGAAGCGGGACGACATAAAGTTTGGTTTGATGCAAGTTTACTTGCAAGCGGAGTATATATCTATAAACTGACAGCCGGTGCCTTTGTATCAAGTAAAAAAATGTTGTTGATAAAATAATGAAACTTGGTTCGAATTAAATTCAATCCTTTGAATAAAAAGGAAGTTTAATTTTATAATAAATCAAGTTGACCATCTACTCAAGTAAACCGTTGAGATGTTTATAAATCCAAGAGGTCAACTCGAGTTAAGATTATTATTGGGATTGCGATTGAAAATTGGCAGCTAACTTAATATATTAAAAAAAGTTAAAAATTAAGAACTTAAGATGATCTCATTTAAACCTGATTTCTTTTGGACTTTTAACTGTAGTCCGGGTCCAAATGATTATGATTATAATGCCGGTTGGGGAAATATTTCGGTTCAAAGAAATAATTTACAATATGTAAAAGTTACTTTACATCATTGGAATGAAATAGATGGCTGGAAAACAATAAGCCGAATTTACATACCCCCAAATGCCCCAACATCTGATCCCTTTAACTTTAATCCACAACTTGGTTCGGGTTTCTGTAAAAGTTCTTCTTGCAATCATCAATTGTACTTTAGAAAGAATATAAATTTAATACTGTATTCGAGGTAGTATATGGAGGTAATGGTCAACAAATAATTATTGATGAATATTTTTTTGATAGTGATGAAGTTTCAAATGACTTAAAATATTGTAATGGTGACCTGTTGTACAAGGATTTACACAACTGCTTTGCTGCTCTGCCAGATTGTAATTCGCAGGATTAATGAATCACAAAAAGGAGGATTTGATTATGTTCAGATTAATAACATTTATATTACTGTTTAACAGTGGTTTATTTGCGCAAACAATTCTGTCCAAAAACTGGCATTATTACAACAGAGATAACTCTCCTCTCCCATCAAACCATATAACATCAATATTATTTGATTGGAATAATAATATTTACTGGATTGGATGTGGTTGGGAATTTCCCGGGAATGATACAATCAGAGGCGGGCTTGTGAAATTTGATGGTACTAACTTTACAATTTTCAACTCTTCTAACTCACCTATCCAAAACGATGCAGTAACTTACCTTGCGATTGACAACCAGAACCGTATTCTGATTGCCAATTACGGAGAAGGGTTTTACAGATACGATGGAATTAAATGGGAAATCTTTAATTCTTTAAATTCACCTTTGCCCTCCAATGATGTTCAGTATGTAAGTGTTGATAAAAATAATAATATATGGTTGGCTGTTTTTGATTTCGGTGCCGTAAAATTTGATGGCATTAATTGGTTATTTTATAATTATAATAATTCTTTCAATGGAATAGAGGATTTAAATTTTATAGAGTCAGACAATTCAAATATCATTTGGTTAGGAAGTGAATATAATGGTTTATTTAGTTTTGACGGTACACTTTTTAACAGAAGAGGAGAAGGTCCTTTGTTAGATTCAACATCAATGACCTCATTTGCCCTTGACAGTGTTGGCAACCCCTGGTTTACGGGAAATATTCTTTTTGTCGGCCATGGAATATTGAGTCACTTTATAAATCAATCCTGGATTAATTATAATATTGCATCGTATGGATATAATACACGATTTTCCTACAACACTTTAACAATCGACAGAAATAATAATAAATTTATTGGCTCTGCGATAGGATTGTTCAAATTTGACGATTATTCCTGGACATTATTTTCAAGTGATAACTCTCCTATTCCATTTAATATATTTACTGTTGGCATTACCGATTCCCGGAACAATAAGATTTATGGTCTTCGCGCTCCTTCACCCCATCCAACCGGTTATGCAGGGTTGGTTTTTTTTAATGAAGATAGTGTCGTTATTACTTCTGTAGATGATAATATTGTTGAATTAAAAGACTTTAAATTATATCAGAACTATCCTAATCCATTTAATCCTTCTACAAAAATAAGTTGGCAATCGCCGGTAAGCGGTTGGCAATCATTAAAGATTTATGATGTTCTGGGTAACGAAGTGGTTACATTAGTAGATGAATTTAAACCCGCGGGGAAATATGAAGTTAAATTCACCATTGGTCAGAACTCCAGACCTGACATACCTAGCGGAATATATATCTATAAACTTAGAGCAGGTGAATTTGTATCAAGCAAGAAAATGCTATTGATAAAATAATCTGAGTGACAAGAATTGGTGCACCCTGGGGGACTCGAACCCCCGACCAATAGATTAAGAGTCTACTGCTCTACCAACTGAGCTAAGGGTGCGGTGCAAAAATAAATAAAATTTCCGATTCTGAAAGTGACTAAAAACTGAAAGAAGCTTTGAAAAAATCATATTCGAAAATTATCTGCCCGCAACACTTAATAAGCTTACACTTTAATCAATTGTTTTATTGGTAATACTGACTAAGATTTGCAGTATTTATGCTTCCGCTCCAAATTTTTTTCCAATAAGAAAAATTGTGAATTATTGACAAGTCAAATTTGCTTGGTTATTATCCTTATTAAACAAAAAGTTAGCTTAATAGCAAAAATTTTTTGTAATGGTTAAAAGGATACTTCGGCTTAATCTTTGAATAATAAGAATAAAAAAAGGAGAATATCATGAAAAAGTTTTTAATCTTCATTGTTTTAGTTGTTGCTGGATATTTTGCTTATGATAACTTCTTAAAGGAAAAAGAAGTTTTGGAAGTAAAGGGAAATCTTGTAAAAATGAAAGAAGGTGTTGATATTGATGCTCCGGCAATTCAGCCAAGAACATGGGGACATATTGAAGGAAAAGTGAAAAACATTAGCGAAGGTGATGTAGAAAATATTGAAATCATCTATAAGATTAACGGAAAAGAATCCATTGCGCGACTTCAAAAGTTAGCAACTGGTGAGGAGAGTAGCTTTAAAACAGAAAAAGTTATGTTGAATAGTTATGAAGCTTCTCATTTTCTTGAAAAAGTAACTTTTGATAAAAAGTAAAAAATTTTATTAAAAAATTTTTCGCAACACTTCACTTTAAAGATTAATCTTTATAGATTGCCTCACGCAAAAAATAAAAATTAATTTTGTGACAAATCGTTTTTTACATTCGAAGTGATATGATCAGACAAAAAAAATC
>CALHAB010000027.1 GCA_937934185.1 uncultured Ignavibacterium sp.
GCACACATTGCATTGTCTCAATATGTTTAAATTTCCAGGGAGTATATTATTAAGTTTACTATTTACTTCGATGTTGAATTCGCCGGTGACTTTTTGCTAAAATCACTGATTAATTATTTTACTAAATAATTATTAAAGATAATCCTCTTATCTCAATTTTGTGTAAGGTGATCAAATTATTATGTGAGTTAATATCTTGTTAATAACACTGCATCAAGCTGTGGAAAAGTTTTTATTTATTAACATAAATATTTTTTGTGTGTACATCGCAGAATTTAAAGAGCATTATTGTTAAAAACTTTTTTCTGTAACCAGCGTTTTCATATAAGTTTACTTGATTATTAACATATCAACATCGTTACTATTGTTATTAGTTTATTTAAACTTTAAAGAAATAAATAATATTATAGTGTTGTTTGTGTAATGAATACGAATATCAGGGATGTCCGATATGATTTTTAATATTGAAGAAAAATTTTTTGAATACATAAAAACTTTAATTTTACTGACAAAATAAATTGAGATTGCCCTTATAAATCCTTATTTTTGTTCGTTTCAATAGGAGATATTTTTATGGAATTTAAGATCAACAGTAAGAGTTTTGATAAACTTCTTTCCAGAGTAATTCCGGCAGTTCCAACACGAACACCGATGGCAGTTCTTGAAAATTTCCTTTTCGAAATAAAAGATGGTTTATTAACTGTTCAGGCAACTGATCTTGAAATAGCTCTTAAGTCTTCACAGAATGTTGCAGCTGACAGTAATGCCAAAATGGTTGTTCAGGCAAAACTTTTACACGAGATTGTTCGTTCGCTTCCGGATATTCAGCTAAGTATCTCCACAGATTCAAACTCAAGATTAAAATTAAAAACCGATAAAGGTGTTTATCACATTTCCTATTTCTCGCCGGAAGATTTTCCTGAAATTCCGGTTGTAGCCCGTGACAAGGAGATAGTTATTGCTTCTGACGATTTGAAGAGAGCATTTGATAAAACTTCTTTTGCAATGAGTAAAGAAGATATGCGTCCCGCAATGACAGGAACACTTCTGGAATTTGCTCAAGACGGACTAAGATTCGTTGCAACCGACGGACACAGACTTGTAAAATATGTAAATAAATCTATTCTCACTGATTACACAGAGCAATATATAATTCCCGAAAGAGCAATTTCAGTTCTTTCAAAACTTTTAAGCGATGGCGATGTTAAAGTTTATTTAAGTAAAACTCACGCTTCTTTTATCACTGGTGATATTGAATTTATTACAAGATTGATTGGCGAAAAATATCCGGCTTACAGCAGTGTTATTCCATTAGAAAATGAAAACCTTTTAACTGTTGATCGTTCAGAGTTGCTTTCAACTGTAAAGAGAATGTTGATATTCTCATCCGGAACATCAAAGCAGGTTAAGTTTTCAATCTCGCAGAATGATTTGGAAATTTCAGCCGAGAATATTGATACAGGTTCTAATGCGGTTGAAAAAGTTCAGTGTGAGTATAACGGCGAACCGATGGATATTGGTTTCAATACTGCTTATGTGAATGATATTTTATCTCATCTGGATTCTGAAAAAGTTGTTTTCAAACTTCATTCACCAACGAAAGCTTGTATAATTGAACCTGATATCAGCAGTGAGAGTGCTGGCAAAACAGCTGCTAATGAAGAAATAATGATGCTGTTAATGCCGGTCAGATTGAATAATTAATTTTTTAGGATCCTCGTCGAAATGATCCTTTCTTTAATGGAGCTTAGAAATTTTAGAAAACATATCAATACAAATCTCCGGTTTTCAGAAGGATTAAATTATATAGTCGGCGGCAACGGCATTGGTAAAACAACTGTGCTTGAGGCAATTTATTTAATGTGTTCAACTAAAAGTTTTTATGCGAAGGATTCTGAAATGCTGAATTTTGATGCAACAGAGTTTGAGGTTAAAGGATTGTTTAACGGAATCACAACAGATAAAGTAAGAGTTTATTATAACTCAGCAGAAGCGAAGAAATACTATTTCCTGAACGATAAAATAGTTAATAAATCATCTGATGTGATAGGAAAATTTCCTGTCGTTACACTTACTCCGGAAGATCATTCAATTACACAAGGATCTCCGTCAGAAAGAAGAAGATTTGTTGATTCGGTTATTTCACAATCAAGCAAAACTTATCTGAATATTCTTATTGACTATAATAAAACATTAAAACATCGTGCAGTTGTTTTGGCAAAACTTTCTGAAAGAATTACTCCATCACTGCTTGATGAACTTGATGCCTGGACTGAAAATCTTATAAACAACGGATCAGAAATTATTTCTCACAGAAAAAATTTTATCGGAAGATTTAACGAATATCTGAAACAATCTTACTTCAGAATAATGGGAAATGAAGAACTGCCTGAGATAAAGTATCAAACGATTGACATTGAAGAAAGAGCCGACATTAAAGCAAGGTTAAAAGAGTTGATTAATCAGAACAGAGAAAATGAAATCAGAAGAGGAACTAATTTAATTGGTCCGCACAGAGATGATTTTATTTTTGAGATTAACGGAATAAACTTAAAAACTTTTGGTTCACAGGGACAGAATAAAACTTTTCAGACAGTTTTAAGATTTGCAGAATTTTTTTATCTGAAAGATATAACAGGCATTACTCCAATATTTCTGCTCGATGATGTATTTGGTGAACTCGATGCTTTCAGGGCTTCGAAAGTGAGTGAATATTTAAAGGAAGTTGGTCAGGCGTTTATAACACTTACGGATTTTGCAAATTTCAAATATCTGAGCAAAACAGAGTCAGACTTTGTAATCAAGCTTCAGGATGGCGAGCCGGTTTATGCCTGATTCATTTAAATCATTAAAAGAAATTATTGAATCAACTCCCGAGCTTAAGAATATAAAACAACTGATTGATGACGGAGATATTGTAAAAGATTTTCATAAAATATTTCCTGAATTCAAAACAGTGGTTAAAGCTGTAAAGTGTACCAAGCAGGTTTTAACATTGAAATCAGATAATCCGACAGTTCGTAATGAACTTAAATTCAGAGAAAAAGAAATTATTGAAAAAATAAACTCATTCTACAAACAGGAAAGAGTTACAAGAATAAAGTTTTCAAATAAGTAAAGAGAGAAAATGACAAAGAATAATAATTCAAATGAGTACAGTGCAAAGAATATAAATGTGCTCAAAGGACTTGAGGCAGTAAGAAAACGACCTGCAATGTATATAGGTGATGTTGGTACAAGAGGATTACATCATCTTATTAATGAAGTTGTTGATAACAGTATTGATGAAGCACTTGCTGGTTTTAACGACCGTGTAATAGTGACACTTCACAAGGATGGAAGTGTTTCTGTTGAAGACAGAGGAAGAGGAATTCCTGTTGATATTCATCCGGTTGAAAAGAAATCAGCACTCGAAGTAGTAATGACGGTACTTCACGCAGGAGGAAAGTTCGATAAAAGTTCATACAAAGTCTCCGGCGGTTTACACGGCGTTGGTGTTTCGGTAGTAAATGCACTATCAGAATGGATGAAAGTTGAAGTAAGAAGAGATAATAAAATTTATTTTCAGGAATACAGAAGAGGTGTTCCGGTTGATAAAGTAAAAGAAATCGGAACATATAAAGGCGACCAGACCGGAACAAAGATTACCTTTATGCCGGATAAAACAATTTTCAAATCAACAAAATTTAATTTCGAAACGGTTGCCGAAAGACTGCGTGAGCTTGCTTACCTCAACAAAGATGTAACAATGATTCTTAAAGATGAAAATGAAGGTACAGAAGAAACATACAGATTTAAAGGCGGACTAATAGACTTTGTTAAATATCTCGACGAACAGCGCGAACCGATTCACAAGCCGATTTACATTGAAGGAGAGAGAGATAATACACCCGTTGAAATTGCTTTTGAATACAGTAACTCATATTCTGAAAATGTTCATTCTTATGTTAACAACATCAATACAATTGAAGGAGGAACACATTTAGTAGGTTTCAGAACGGCACTAACGAGAACTTTCAACAACTATGCATACAAAAACGGACTGATAAAAGAGAACAGTAAAATAACTTTAACCGGTGATGATTTCAGAGAGGGTCTCACAGCAGTTGTTTCTGTTAAGGTAATGGAACCGCAGTTTGAAGGACAGACAAAAACAAAACTTGGCAACAGCGAAGTAAAGTCCGTAGTTGAAACTATAGTTGGAGAAAAACTTTCTGAATATCTGGAAGAAAATCCATCTGTTGCTAAAAAGATAATAGAGAAATCATTAAGAGCAGCTGAAGCAAGAGAAGCTGCAAGAAAAGCAAGAGAACTTGTCCGAAGAAAAAATGCTCTTGATTCTATGCACCTGCCGGGCAAACTTGCTGACTGCTCAATCACAGATCCTGAGCATTGTGAAATTTATATAGTTGAGGGAGATTCTGCTGGTGGTTCAGCTAAACAAGGACGCGACAGAAGATTTCAGGCAATACTTCCAATCAAAGGAAAAATTTTAAATGTTGAAAAAGCAAAGCTGAATAAAATTCTCGAGAATCAGGAAATTCAGGCGATAGTTGCCGCAATTGGTGCTGGCATTGGTGAAGACTTTGATCCGGCAAAATCACGCTATGGAAAAATTATTCTTATGACAGATGCTGATGTTGATGGAAGCCATATCAGAACTCTTCTGCTTACATTCTTTTATCGTCATATGAAAGAACTGATTACCTCCGGCAAAGTTTATATTGCTCAGCCACCTTTGTACAAAGTTAAGAAAGGCAAAGAAGAAGTTTTTGCTTTTGATGATGAAGAGCTCGATAATATATTGAAAAGATTCAAAGCAGATGGTAAAGCTGCTAAAGCAAAATTAAAAGAAGTTGAAACCGAAGGTGAACAGGTTGTTGAAACTGATGAAGAAGGTCAGCCAAAAGGAGTTGTGATTACAAGATATAAAGGTTTGGGCGAAATGAATCCTGAGCAGCTCTGGTCAACCACTATGAATCCGGAAACAAGAACTATACTTCAGGTAAATCTTGAAAGTGCAGCAGCAGCAGATAAAATATTCGAAACTCTTATGGGTGATGCTGTTGAACCGAGAAGAGAATTCATTGAAAAACATGCAAAGTATGCTAAACTTGATATTTAATAGTTATGAAAATAGACAAAGAGTACATATTAAAATTTTTAAGACATAATAAAGACTTTCTCAGAAAAGAGTTTGGTGTTTCTCATATTTCA
>CALHAB010000028.1 GCA_937934185.1 uncultured Ignavibacterium sp.
AGAAAGTTTATCTCCATATAAAACCGGAAATCCACCGGTTGAGAAGGAAGTTTCTTTGACAAAATCAAGATTGATATAACTTAATGGACCGCCTGTGGCACCCTGAGTTCCGAAATGATTTATGTTTGGGACTTCTATCCCGTCAACAAGATAAAGATTTTCAGACGGAGCTCCGCCGCGTACGATAAGATCATTTCTGCCGGCATCTGCCTGTGCAACTCCGGGAAGAACCGATAGTGCACGGATTACATCTTCAAATCCGCCGGGACTTCTTCTTAATTCCTCATAGCTGAAATTTCTGACACTTGTTGGTTCAAGAATATTCTTACCAAAATAATCAGCAGTTACAACAACATTTTCAATTTCAATTGCCTGAGGCGATAATTCAAAATCAACCTGAGTTAATTTGCCGGGCTGAACCATTATATCAGTTTTAACTCTGGAATTATAACCAATAACAGATGCCCGCAACTGATACATTTCAGCGGGGACATTTTTTATGGAATATTTACCATTAATATCAGTTGCAGCTCCGAAATTAGTTCCTAAAATAATTACATTTGCTCCGATTAGAGGTTGTCGGGTGACAGCATCTATCACTGAACCAACTATTTCTCCGGAACCATTTTGAGCTAAAATATTTGATGATATAAAAAGTATAATAAAGTAAAATTTAATCAGTCTCATAATCCTTAAGCGATATTGTTTTAAATATTAACAAAATTTGTGGATTATAGTTCCTTTAAAACTGTTTTTAATTTATTGTTATATTTACAAGGCATATTTACAAAGTGCAATGAACAAGAACAAAAATATAACTAAAACAAACGAGATCGCAGAAAATCTCAATCTAAGCCATCTAAGTACTTATGTCAATCTACTCAAAGAAGTTCTTCCGACGATTCCTTCTGAATTCGAAGATGTTTTCTGGTGGAGCGGTGTAAAATATGGAAAAGACACATTCACTATTTTTTCAAATAATATTAAAAAGGTTGTCGGATATACCAGCGAACAAATTCAGGTATTGCCAGAAGGTCTCAAATCATTAGTTCTCAAGGAAGATATTCCATTATACAACAAAGCTTATGATTCCCTTTCTCCTTTAAGAAAAACAAATTTCTTTGAGCACATTTTCAGAATCAAAAGTAAAGACAATAAAATACTCTGGCTTAAGGAAAAAGTAATTCAGTATAAAAACCAAAACGGAATTTTGTTCCTTAAGGGATCGGTGATTGATATTACAGACTATAAAGAAAGAGAAGAACAACTGTTAAAATCAGTTGAAGACAAGCAAAATAAAATTTTTACAAGAGATAATTTCCTTTCTGTTCTTTCACATGATCTGCGCGCACCATTCTCAAGCATTCTTGGTTTTACTGAAGTTTTAATGAGCGATCCGAATCTGAATGAAAATGATAGGAATGAATATCTGAACTTCATTCACGACTCTGCTTCAAATCAGCTTCAACTGATTAATTATCTTCTTGACTGGTCTAATATGCAAATCGGGAGACTTAATCCTTCTCCTCAAAGAATTCAGGCACAGAACATAGTTTTTAATTGTATTTCAAATCTCACAGGCAATGCCATCAGAAAGAATATTGAAATTAAATCTAATGTTCCTGAATCGATTTATATCAATGCTGATGAAAGATTAATTCTTCAGGCATTAACTAATCTGGTCAGCAATGCGATCAAGTTCTCTGATGAGGGGAAATCTGTTATAATATCAGTTGACAGATTTAATCAGGAAATGGTTGAATTTGTAGTAAGTGACGAAGGTGTTGGAATTCCCGAATCCAATCAATCAAAAATTTTCAGATTTGAAAAACTTTTTTCAACGCGCGGAACAAAAGGTGAAAAAGGCACGGGACTGGGTTTATCTCTCGTTCGTGAAATTGTGGAAAGGCATGGCGGACAAGTTTGGTTTTATTCCAAAGAAGGAAAAGGAAGCGAGTTTCATTTTACAGTACCAAGTGCCGAGAATACTATTCTGCTGGTTGAAAACAACAAAGAAGAATATTTCAGATTCGAGAGGATTATAAAAGAACAATTCCCTCAGTTCAAAGTTATCGGTGCTGATAATGGCTTTGAAGCCATTAATTATGTTTTGCGTCAGCATCCTTCAGTGATTATTTCCGCTCACGAACTTCCATTGATGAATGGGGTTCAGTTTATAAAATCTATTATTCGCGGTGATAAAAGATTCAATACTCCCGTAATTGCACTAATAAATTCTTATGATGAAAATGTAGTTAAATCGTATCAGGAAATCGGCGTGAAAATAATTCTTTCAAAGCCGGTTGATCCTGATAAACTTACTGAAAATATTTCAATGTGTATTAATTGATTTAGTTAAAACAGAAGGACTATGAACTTTATGCTTAATCAATCAGAGCTTGCTTCTTTATCTAAAGGGGATGAAGTAGATCATTTTCTGCTGGTAAAAAAAAGTGATCTGAGACTCACAAAACAAAAAAAAGAATATCTTTCTCTTGAACTTGCTGATAAATCTCTTTCTGTTCAATCAAATCTCTGGGATGATGTTAAGAATTTTCTCGACATAAAAAATAATATTAAGACGGGTTCTGTGGTTAAAGTAAAAGGTCAGCTGGATGAATATCAGGGAGCGCCGCAAATAAAAATTACAGAAATCAGATTGGCAAAGGAAGAAGATAATGTAACGCCGCTGGACTTCATCCCAAGATCTGTTCGTGATCTGGAAGAAATGAAAACAGAATTCAGAAACAGAATCAAAAAAATTCAGAATCCTCATTTAAGCAGGCTTCTTAAAAACATTTTCACAGATGAAAGATTTGAAAAATATACAGCCGCTCCGGCAGGCAAGCTGTGGCATCACAGCTACATTAGCGGATTGATAGAACACACTTTGGAGATAATAAAAATCTGTGACTTAATGTGTGATATTCACTCTGAGATCAATAGAGATTTACTGATTTCCGGAGCTATGCTTCATGATTTTGGTAAAATTGAAGAGCTGAGTTTCGATTCAGCTTTCGAATATACTGACAAAGGGAAATTACTCGGACATATTGTAATTGCTGCAATTATGGTTGATGACGAAATAAAAAAGATTAAAGACTTTCCTGAGGACTTAAAGATGAATCTGATTCATTTAATATTAAGTCATCAGGGCAAACTTGAACATGCATCGCCTGTGGTTCCGAAAACTCTTGAAGCAATTACATTATATCACGCAGATGAACTAAGTGCAAAAGTGAATGCGTATAAGCTGACATTACAATCGGAGATCAAGCAGAATAGTAAGTGGACAAGATTTATAAATCTTGCTGGTACGGATTTGTACTCTCACGATATTGAAAATTTCTCTGACATTGAGAACAAAACATTATTCGATTAACTAACTAAAAGGAATAAATATGAAACCCTTCATTCACAAATTGTTGTTTCTCGCTGTTGTCGCTTTAATTTCCTCAGTCGCCTTTGCACAGAGTCTTGAGGAATTATTAAAAGAGGGGGATAATTATGTTGCTCAATTTGATAATCAAAAAGCTCTTGAAGTTTATCAGAAAGCTGATCAACTTTTTCCGAACAACTGGGAAGTTTACTGGCGGTTAAGCCGGGCTTATGTAGATATTGGCGAACATTTACCGGATAAAACAGACAAAGAAAAAGATACTCAGCTTGAATACTATAAAAAAGCTTTTGACTATGCTGATAAAGCAGTTAAACTTGCGCCTACTCAGTCAATAACTTATGTTCGCAGAGCGATCGCCAATGGCAGAATAGCTCTGTTTGAAGGTGTATTCTCTGCAGTCGGAACAGTTAAAGATGTTAAGAATGATTGTGAAAAAGCAATTCAGCTTGGCAACGGAGGAAATTATGTGCAGTCACTTGCTCATTATGTTTTGGGAAGAACTCATCTAAAAGTGTGTGAAAAACCTTATCTGGTTCGTTTACCGCTTGGCTTAGGTTGGGGCGATACTGAAAAAGCGGTTCAACTTTTAGAAACAGCGAACAAACTTCGCCCAAACTTCAGAATGTTTATGCTGGAACTTGCCAAAGCTTATATCGAAGAAGATGAATATGCAAAAGCAAAAGACTTATTGTTGAAGATTGAAAAAGCTCCGGTTGCTGATGAAGATGATGATAAAGTATTAATCGAAGCAAAACAACTTTACGAAAAAATTAAAAACAAATAACTTTAAATGTAACCGCAGGCTTCAGTCTGCGGTGATTATTAAATAAAACAAATCTTCAGCTGTGGAACTCAATAAAATATTTCTCAACAAACTTGCTGTCTCTGAAAAAATAGTTTTTTTTACCGGTGCCGGAATCTCGGCTGAATCCGGCATTCCTACTTTTCGTGGGAAAGACGGAATATGGAATAAACTAAAACCTGAAGAACTTGCAAACTTTAATGCTTTTATGAGAAACCCGCAAATGGTTTGGGAATGGTATAACCACAGGAAAAAAATTATTCACGAATCAAAACCTAATGCAGGACACCTCGCTATTGCAGAGTTTGAAAAATACTTCGATGATGTAACTGTAGTAACACAGAATATAGATAATCTTCATCGTCGTGCGGGAAGCAGTAAGATTTATGAGCTTCACGGAAACATCGAAAGAAATTACTGCATTAAGTGTCATACATTTTATAATGAAGAACTGGATTTTTCGGAAGGTGTTCCAAAATGTAAATGCGGCGGACTGATTCGTCCTGATGTTGTCTGGTTTGGTGAATTCTTGCCTGCTGACCAATTACAAGCAAGTGAAAAAGCCGCTATCAATTCAGATGTATTTTTTGTTGTTGGCACATCGGCAGTTGTTTACCCTGCTGCAGGACTTGTTTACACTGCAAAGCGAAGCGGTTCTTACATCGTTGAAGTAAACATTGAAGAAACAGAAGTCTCTTCGATTGCGGATATTTCAGTCTTTGGTGAAGCCGGAAAAGTATTACCTGAAATTTTAGATGAAGTGAGGAAAGTGAAAGAGAAGAAAAATTAAATTTTTATCTGACCAGCTTTTCAAACATCTCTATATCTTCTCTGGTAGTTATCTTAAAATTAAATACAGATCCTTCAACAATATTTATTTTTCTGCCCAACTTTTTAACCAGCATTGATTCATCAGTACCGATAAAATTTTCTTTGAATGCTTTGTTCATAGCACGAAGTAATTCTCTGTATCTGAAAATCTGAGGTGTCTGAACATAATAAACTTCATCGCGGTTCAGATACTCATCGACATACTTATGTGCTTTAATCAAAGTGTCTTTTGCTTTAATACAAACCAAAGCATTGCCTTTTTCTTTTGCGGCTTTTATTGAACTGGTTAAAACTGTACCAGGAAGTAAAGCTCTTGCAGCATCATGCACAACTATCAGATCGTTATCTTTTGCCTGTGAAGAAAGAAGTGCATTATAAACTGAGTGCTGTCGTGTTTCGCCGCCTTCAACAATAAGTTTTACTTTACTGAATTTATATTTCGTTACAATTCTGAGTAATAAATTAAAATAATTTGGTTCTGCAGCAATAATTATTTTATCAACCAGTTTATTTTTCTGGAAGGTTTCTAATGTGTAAGCAATGAGTTCTTTCCCGTTAATTCTGAAATATTGTTTAGGAGTGGCAATGCCTTTTTTGTCTGCACTGCCAGCTCTCAAACCTTTTCCACCGGCGGGAATAATTGCAATTACACTCATATCAGATTACAGAATTAACATTGCATCGCCGTAACTGAGGAATCTGTATTTATTTTTAACGGCGTACTTATATGCTTTCATAATCAATTCTGTTCCGGCAAATGCAGCAACAAGCAATAACAATGTTGATTCTGAAGCATGAAAGTTTGTGATAAGTTTTTGTGTAACCTTAAAAGTGTAAGGCGGATAAATGAATTTATCAGTCCAGCCGCGTGCAGGTTTTACAAATCCTTCTGCGGTTGTGCTGGTTTCCAATGCACGGGAAGTACTTGTTCCAACTACAAAGACATTGTTTTTTTCTCTCAATGCTTTGTTGATAATTTCAGCTGACTTTTCAGAGATTTCATAATACTCAGAATCCATTCTGTGTTTTGTCAAATCTTCAACTTCAACCGGTCTGAATGTTCCCAAGCCTATGTGAAGAATTACAGGAACAATGTGGATTCCTTTCTTTTCTATCTTCTGCAAAAGTTTTTCAGTAAAGTGTAAACCCGCAGTTGGTGCGGCAACAGAACCATCAACTTTTGCATAAACTGTCTGATAGTTTTGTTTATCACTTGGCTCAGGATCTCGTTTGATATATGGAGGAAGCGGAGTCAAACCAATTTTTTCAATCATCTGAAATACTTTTCCCGGTTGATTGAATCTGACGGTTCTTCCTCTTGAAGTTGTGTTGTCAATAATTTCGCACCATAAGTTGTCATCAAAATAAATTTTATTTCCGATACGAACTTTTCTTGCCGGATCAACAATTACATCCCAGATACAATCTTCTTTATTTAATTCTCTTAAAAGGAAAACTTCAATCTTTGCGTTAGTCTTTTCCTTCTTTCCGTATAATCTTGCCTGAAATACTTTGGTTTCGTTAACGACAAGCACATCCCCTTTTTCCATATAATCAATAACATCGTAAAAATGCTTGTCATGCATTTCGCCTGTTTTACGATCAAGAACCAGAAGCTTTGCTTTATCCCTTGGTGAAACGGGATATTTTGCTATCTGATTCTTAGGCAAGTTATAACTGAAATCTGATAATTTCATACTTTCACCTTATCTTATTTTTGTTATTAAATGGCAGGCGAGATTTATTCCCGCCTGCTAATAATTCACTTATTTTGTTTTAGAAGTTTTCTTTGCTGATTTAGCTTTTGATTTAACTGTACCTTTAGCTTTTGGTTTTGGAGTACTCTTTGATTTAGTCGCTTTAGCTGTTTTTTCGTTCAGTACTGCACGGGCAGCGGCAAGTCTTGCTATAGGAACTCTGAAAGGTGAACAGCTTACATAATCCAATCCGGTTCTGTGGCAGAATTCAACTGAAGCAGGTTCACCGCCATGCTCACCACAAATTCCGACTTTCAGATTTGGTCTGCTTGAACGGCCAAGCTGTGTTCCCATTTCAACAAGTTTCCCCACACCTTGCTGATCAATTGTTTCAAAAGGATCGGCGGGTAAGATTTCCTCTTGAACATAAAGAGGTAGGAATTTTCCTGCATCATCTCTTGAGAGACCAAAAGTTGTTTGAGTGAGATCGTTTGTTCCAAAGCTGAAGAACTCAGCTCTTGTTGCAATTTCATCTGCAGTAACAGCAGCGCGGGGAAGTTCAATCATTGTTCCGACAAGGTAGTCAATCTTCTTTCCTTTTTCCTGCATTACTTCGGTTGCAACCCTTCTAACAATATCTTCCTGAAGTTTGAATTCATTTACATGTCCAACAAGAGGAATCATTATTTCGGGTTTAACTTTTATACCTTCGTTCATAACATTGATTGCAGCTTCAATGATTGCTCTTGCCTGCATTTCTGTAATTTCAGGATAAAGTACTCCAAGCCGGCATCCGCGGAAACCAAGCATTGGATTGAACTCGTGTAGACTGTCAATCTTTGCTTTAAGAGTTTCGTAACTGATGCCAAGTGCCTGAGCGAGTTCGTTGATTTCTTTTTCTGTATGCGGAAGGAATTCGTGTAATGGTGGATCAAGTGTTCTTATTGTAACAGGATATCCTTTCATCACTCTGAATATTCCTTCAAAGTCTTCTCTCTGAAGAGGAAGTAATTCAGCAAGAGCGGCTTTTCTTTCTTCAACTGAATCAGCAACAATCATTTTTCTTACTGACATAATTCTGTTTTCACCAAAGAACATATGCTCTGTTCTGCAAAGTCCGATACCTTCAGCTCCAAAAGCAATAGCATTTGATGCCTGATCAGGTTGATCTGCATTTGTTCTTACTTTAAGTCTTCTGATGCTGTCAGCCCAGGTCATAAGACTGTTGTATGTCTGGAATGTTGGTGAATCTTTTGCTTCGAGAGTTTTTGTAATAAGAACCTGAATTACTTCTGAAGGTTTGGTTTCAAGTTTACCAAGAATTACTTCACCGGTTGAACCATCAATAGAAATGTAATCACCTTCTTTAATATAAACATCATCTCTGCCTTCTACAGTAATTGATCGGTCAGCATAGTTGATCTTTAATGCGCCGCAGCCGGCAACACAAACTTTACCCATTTGTCTTGCAACAAGTGCAGCGTGAGAAGTCATTCCGCCTCTTGCTGTAAGAATACCTTCAGCAGCGTTCATTCCTTTTATATCTTCAGGTGAAGTTTCAATTCTTACAAGAATTACTTTATCTCCGTTCTTTGCCATCTCTTCAGCATCCTGAGCACTTAAAGCAACTTTACCGGATGCAGCACCAGGACCGGCATTTAATCCTTTTGCGATTAATCTTCCTGACTCAACTGCTTTCTTCTTCTCTTCTAAATCGAAAATTGGTCTGAGCAATTGATTAAGCTGATTTGGTTCAATTCTTAAGATAGCTTCTTCTTTTGAAATCAATCTTTCCTTAACCATATCTACAGCCATTCTGATAGCTGCAAAACCTGTTCTCTTTCCAACGCGGCACTGCAGCATCCATAATTTACCCTGCTGAATTGTAAACTCAATATCCATCATATCCTTGTAGTGCTTCTCAAGAATTTTTCTGATTTTATCGAGCTGTTTGTATAAAGAAGGATTTTCTTTTGCAAGTTCAGAGATTGGGTGAGGGGTTCTGATACCAGCTACAACATCTTCACCTTGTGCGTTGAAAAGATATTCACCATAGAAAACATTTTCACCTGTAGCAGGATCACGAGTGAATGCAACACCAGTTCCTGAATCTTCTCCCATATTTCCAAATACCATTGACTGAACATTCACAGCAGTTCCCCACCACTCAGGAATGTTATTAAGTTTACGATAAACAATTGCTCTTTCATTCATCCAGCTTCCGAATACTGCGCCGATAGCTCCCCAAAGTTGTTCCATAGGATCATCAGGGAAATCGTGACCAGTTTTTTCTTTAATAGCAGATTTGAATTCAGCTACTAATTCTTTCAGGTCATCAGCAGTTAATTCGGTATCGAGCTTTACACCCTTTGAGTGTTTTTTATTTTCAATAATTACTTCGAAAGGATCGTGTTCGTGTTTATCCTTTGGTTTTAATCCAAGTACAACATCACCATACATCTGAACGAATCTTCTGTATGAATCGTAAGCAAATCTTGGATTATTGGTTTTTTCGATAAGTCCCTGTACGGTTACATCATTTAAGCCAAGATTTAGAATCGTGTCCATCATTCCTGGCATTGAAGCTCTTGCACCGGAGCGGACTGAAACAAGTAATGGATTTTTCGGATCGCCGAAGACAGCACCCATTTCTTTCTCAACTTTCTTTAGAGCATTAAGAACCTGAGCTTTGAGTTCTTTAGGATATTTGTGGTTGTTTTTGTAATAGTAAGTACAAACTTCGGTTGTTATAGTAAAGCCGGCAGGAACCGGTAAACCAATATTAACCATTTCAGCAAGGTTAGCACCTTTGCCGCCGAGTAAAGCTTTCATATCAGCTTTTCCTTCAGCTTTCTTGCCGCCGAAGAAGTACACATATTTCTGAGTTTTTGCCATTGTTACATTACCTCCGTAAAAAGATTTACAATTATTCTGGAAACATTAATTAAGTTTTTCTGATAAATATCTTTTAAAAGATTCTTCATCATCCATTGAAAGCGATATCTTCAGGTAGAAGATATCAATATCATCAAATTCTTTTGAGAACTGAAGAAGTTTTACAGCATCTTTTTCAGTTGTAACAACTGAATGTGAATTCGTTTGATAAAATTCTCTTCTTATTCTTTGTACTTCCTTCAGTGTATAGTTTTTATGATCTCTGAATATGATTTTATTTTGTGTATTCACACCAACATCATTAAGAATTGACAGGAAGGATGTTGGATTCGCTATTCCGGATATTACCAAACTTTCCTGTCCGTTAAATTCTTCAAGGGAATGCTCCGTTTTTCTTGTCATATCAACAAAGCTGATAGCTTTGTAGTGTGCAGTAAAAATAGGTTTCTGATATCTGTTAAGTTCTTCAATCAGAGAGTTGTTAATTTCTTTGGAAAACTTTCTGTTAATGATTATCGCATCAGATCTTCTGAGTGAGTTGAATCCTTCTCTCATTATACCTAATGGAAGTAACGATTGATTAAAAACAGATTTATCAACAAGAAATCTCTGATCAAACAAAACTATATCCAGATTCCGATAAATCCATCTGTGCTGAAATCCATCGTCAAGTACAATTATATCTGTATCAACATCTTTTAATAATCTCTGAGCGCCTTCAACTCTGTTTTCACAGACTGCAGCAGGAACTTTACATTCAATAACAGTGTGATAAATTTCATCTCCGCAGCTATGAACATCAGTTAAAGGTTCACCTGATTTCGAAACGAGAAGATATCCTTTTGTATTTCTTCCATAACCTCTGCTTAAAACCGATGGTTTAAATCCGGAAGTTTTCAGCAGATTGGTTAAGTAAATAACGAAAGGAGTTTTGCCAGAACCTCCAATGGTCAGGTTTCCAACAGAAACCACTTTTGCATTAACTTTTTTCGAATTGAAAACAGATTTATCAAAGAACAAATTTCTCAGTCCGATTATCAAAGCATAGACAGGAACCAGCGGTGTCAGTAGTATTTTCAAAAAAGTCATCATTTTAAATCACAAATTTAATGCAGAATCCTGCAGTTCGTTAAGTATTTGCTCACATTTTTTAATTATTTCTGAAGTTTCTTCATAAGAAAGCTCAGAATTGACAAAAATCGGTTCAGAATAGACAATTTTTGCTTTGCTGAAAAATTTTGGGACTTCGAAGCTATCCCAGCTTTTCAGCATTCTTTTCTTCTGAAAACCCACTCCGGCCAGCACAAGAGGTATTCCTGATCTTTTTGCTGTAATTACCGCTCCGGCTTTGAATTTTCTGACAGGACCTCGAGGACCGTCTGGAGTAATTGCAACCGAGTATTTGTTCTTTGCAAGGTCAACCATAATTCCGAGAGCAACATCTCCGCCTTTACTGCTTGAACCGCGGACAACTTTATAGTTCCAGCTTTTAAGTTGTCGGGCAAGTAAATCACCATCTTTACTCAAACTTGTAAGTGCAGCAAAATTCTGATTTCTGTGTACATACCAGGGCAGAAGCATCGTTGAATGCCAGAAGGCCAGAACATAATTCTGATTCTGTTCATTCAGCTTATCAACAACTTGCTGATTAATTTTTTCAATCTTCAGAGTTTTACACAGGAAATTAATTGCAGATTTAAGAAAATAGTTTCCAAGAAGTCTTAGAATACTTTGCTTAACTTTTTTCATTTATGTGTTGAATAATTTTTCTTGCTGTATTTGCAGCTGCGTTTTGATTGCCGAGTAAATCCCAGAGTTTATTTAATCCGGATTTTATCGAATTATATCTGTTTTGGTCAGTCAGAATTGATTTTGCTTCGGTAAAGATTTTTTCAGAATTAACATTATGTTGAATTAGTTCGGGAAGTAATGTTTTACCGAGCAGAATGTTAACTATTCCGATGTTCTTAAGTTTTATTAGTGTCTTTCCGATAAGATAAGTTAAAAAACTTGTCTTATACACAATTATCATCGGAAGATTCAGCAATCCTGCTTCAAGTGTTGATGTACCTGATTTTATTATTCCGAGTTTTGAGTGTTTCATCAAATCGTAAGTATATCCTGAAATAATTTTATAATCATTATCAGGGATAAGTTCTCTGATTAGTGATTCATCAACAGATGAAGCGCAGGCAACAACAGTCTGCATATTGAAACTTTCAGAAATTTTTTTTGCAGCAGAATAAACCTGAGGTAAAATATCTTTTACTTCGTGCTTACGGCTTCCGGGCAGCAGAAGTAAAATTTCTTTATCTTCCTGCAGACCGAATTTTTTTATCAAATCTTCTTTTGAAAGGAATTGATATTCAGTTAACTCCCGAACCAATGGATGCCCGACAAATTCTGCATTCACCCCTTTTTCTCTGTAAAATTCTTCTTCAAAAGGGAAGACAACAAACATTTTATTTACAAGTTTTTTTATTTTTTTTACACGACCTTTGCCCCAGGCCCAGACTTGTGGAGAGATGTAATAAAAAATTTCAACATCAATAGCTTTTAATTTTTTTGCGATACTTAAATTGAAGCCCGGATAGTCAATCAATATTGCAAACTTTGTTTTTCTGATTTTAACTTCTTCAATTAACTGACTCTGAACCTTTCTGATGAATGGCAAATGTTTAACCACTTCAGCAAAACCAAGAAATGACATACGGTCAGAGTGATAAATTAATTCAACTCCGCTGTCTTTCATTTTATTGCCGCCGATGCCATAAAAATTAATTTCTGAGTCGAGCTTTTTCATCTCTTTTACCAATGCTGCACCGTGTAAATCACCGGAAGCTTCACCTGCTATTATTAATACAGATTTTAACATATCAATTACTTCTTTAAGAATTACTCAGAAAAAATTTTATCAAAATCAGAATTGAAACTGCAAACAATGCCTGCAGTGTACGGCGTTCCGATTTTAATCCTTCGTGAATTTTGAACGGCGGTTGTTCAACAGAAGCATCACGATGCGGAGTGAGTCTCGGGAAAAATCTCGGTACACTTTCAAAATATTTTTTATACTGTTCACCAAATGTATTGAAAAGATATTCTTCTTCTGCTTTAACTATTAAGTAGTATTGAAAGATGAAAAACAGTAGTGCGATAATCTGAAGATAAGGGAACATTGCATAAGACATAATTCCAAGACCGAGATAAATTAAAATATTTCCCACATAAAGAGGATTGCGTACATAAGCAAATGGTCCGCTGATAATAAGATAAGTGCCGCCGACTTTCCCGGTTGTTCTGGTTTCACTTCCGGCCCAGCTAACACCCCAAAGCCGTATTGCCTCACCGAGTAAAGCAATTATAAATCCTGTTACCAAAGATGAAACAGAAGCATTTTCAAAAACTATCATGAGAATCAGAAAGGGAATCGGAGTATAACTTCTGAATCTGAAAAAAAGTTCTGCAAGTTTTTTCATTTTATTCTGCCTCGTATGCGTGTTTTCTTTTTATTTGTGCCTGATGTCTTTTCTTTAATCTTTTTTTGGAAAGTAATTCTTTAATTCTTTTTGTGACATCATCAAAATTATTAAATGGCCAGTATGAAATTCTTTCGCGTTCACAGAATTTCAACAAGCTGTTCTTTGCGAAAATGTAATCGCAGTATTGTGCCGCTTCTTTATCCGAATTTCCATCGCCGATATAAATTGTGTAATCGTCATCACTGCTGTTGTTAATGATGTGAAACTGCTTCGGATTTGCTGAGACCGGACAATCGGGATTAAAGTAAGGATATTCCGGAATCAGTTTTTCTCTTTCAATCTTAAGTTTGTTTGCAAAATATTTCAGATAAGATAATCCTTCCCGATCCAGAATTCTTTTGATGTAATAATCAAATCCATCACTCAGAACAAACAAATCAATTTTGTTTTCTTCACAAAAATTTACGAACGACTTGAATGTCGGGTCAATATTCATTTTATCAATAAATAAAATCAAATCATTTTCATTAATTTTTTCTACGCATTTGCATAATAAATCCCAGCATTGTTTTGAAGAAATTATGTCTTTATTCAGATCATCAATTATTTTATCAACTGCTTCCGGATTACCGAACTCTCTGAAAATAGCATCTCCAACATCTTCGGTTGAAATCGTTCCATCAAAGTCAACGAAAACCTTAAGTTTGCTTCCATCCATTAGTTGCTGACAACCATTTTCTTAACAGCTACAAAATCACCGGCTTTCATTCTATAGAAATAAACTCCCGGACTTAATCTTTTAGCATTGAAAGAAATGGTATTCTTTCCTGCGGGATAGTTCTTCTGTGTAATTGTTCCGAGCTGATTCAACTTAACATCATATATTTCGATTTCAACAAATTCTTCTCTGGGCAAAATAAAACTTATTGATGTTGTTTCTGAGAATGGATTCGGAACATTTTGTAATAGTGCATAGTCAGAAGCCTCATTTACAATTTCCAAAGAAACAGTTTCTGAAATCTGCTGATTGCCTTTTGATTTCTGAATAATTCGATATGAAATTATTCCATCCGTATTTGGCAGATCATTAAATTCATAATAATTGATTGCCGAAGAATTCCCCTTTTTGAAATCTGCAACTGTTTTCCATTCATCATCCGAATTATTTTTTTTCTGTACTTCGTATATAACATCAGTATTTTCATTCGCTGCATACCAGAAGACTTTTATTGAATCACCCTCTTGTTCACACTTCAAGCCAAGTATCTGACCAGCGTAAGTTCCGGTTGAATAAATTTTCTGACCATAAATCTCACTTTTCTTTTCCCGTTTATCTTTAAAGATTGCAATTGCCCCGCCTTGCCCGTCAGGTAAAAGATTTAAGTAACTTTTTTCTGAATTTGTATAAGTACCAAGGTCAATTCCGGATTCTATCCATTGCAATTCACCATTGTTGTTCAGCTTCTGCGCATAAATATTTCCAAAGTGTTCGGTCAATCTTCTGTCAATCCAGGCAATGATATAATTGCCGGTATTGTCATAAATTACTTTCTGCCCGAATTGATCGCCTTCATATTCAATGACTGGTAAACCTGCATCTTTCCAAAGTTTATTGCCCTTTAGGTCAAACAGCTGTGCATAAATATTTTTATCATTTCCGTAATCATTAACCCAACTGACAAAGATATTTTTATTCGAAATTACAAACTGAGGATTGGAATTCTGTCCTCTTTTTGCAGTAATCAGATTAGCTTCAGTGCCCCATTTAAATTTTCCATCCGGACTGATAAGCTGATGATAAATCACTTTTTGTTTTTCGTGAGAGTACCAGTTAACATATAAATCATTTCCTGCAAGCGATGCCTCGAAACTCAGAACATTCTCAGTAGGTTTTGATATGTTTCTTTTCTGAACATATACAGAGTCAGAATTAAGACTTATCAGACTGAAGCAAAGAGCAGCACGACTATCCTTTGTTTCAAGCCAGTTGATGTAAAATTCATTTTCAGAAACTGAGAGAATTTTGCAATCACTTATTTTTGTTTCAGATGAATTTAGTAATTCAACCGGTCCGGTGATAATTTTTCCTGAAGAATTTAATTTTATAAGAAAGAGAGAAGTTGCAGGGCTATTGGCTTCTTTTGTAACGAACAGAATTGTTGCATTGTCATTTTTATCAACCGTTAAAGAATATTCTATTACTTGCTTATTCACTCTTGTCAGCTGAATTCCAAAATCAGTCCACAATCTTAGTCCTTTGTTTGTTACTCTTTGAATAAAAATTTCCGAGATATTTTCAGAAATATTTTCTTTCCATATGATCAACAAATCACCGGAATTCAGAAGCATTATTTGAGGTTCAAACTTATTCTCTAATCCAAGAGAAACAGATTTACCATCAGAGCGAAAACTGGTTTCACCATCTTTATTAACATGCAGAAACAACACATCAGTTTTTTGCGGCGGTTTGGTATCCTGCCATACAATGAATGCTCCACCTTTTCTGTCACTAACCGAATGAATATTGATAGGATTGTATGGATTTACAACCAGTCTGGTGTTTGTTGATGGATCATAAGCCCATTGTGCTTTCAGAGCAATTGAGCTGAAAAAAAATAATATGATTAGCCAATATTTATAAACGATATGTTTTTTATTTATCATCAGCAAAAGTTATTTATCCACAAAATCAAAATCTTCATTAAAGCGAACTGCTACAAGTTTTGAAACACCTTCTTCCTGCATCGTTACGCCGTACATTGTTTCAGCAGCTTCCATTGTTCTTTTATTGTGGGTTACAACTATGAACTGAGTATCTTTTTTGAACTCGTGTAAAATTCTTGTAAAGCGGTCAATGTTAGCATCATCAAGCGGAGCATCAATTTCATCCAGAATACAGAACGGACTTGGCTTTACAAGATAAATTGCAAACAGCAATGCTATTGCCGTAAGGGTTTTTTCACCACCTGAAAGCAAATCAATTGATTGAGGTCTTTTGCCTCTTGGCTTGGCTATAATTTCTATTTTAGCTTCAAGTGGATCTTCGTTTTCTTCCAGTCTTAAATCTGCTTCGTCACCGGGATCAAATAGAGTTCTGAAAATTTTTATAAAGTTTTCTCTTATTTTATCAAAAGTTTCTTTGAATTGCGCCTGAGCAGTCTGATTTATTTCTTCTATTGTTTTAATAACATCTTTTTCAGATTCAATCAAGTCATCTCTTTGTTTATGAAGGAATTCTAACCTTTGTTTTTCTTCTTCATATTCTGAATATGCAAGAAGGTTTATCGGACCGAGATTTTTAATTTTCTCCTTAAGCTCCTGAACCTGTGAGTGTCTTTCACCGAAATTAAAACTCTCAAGATCATCAAAAACTTTCTTTTCAAGGTTAAGTGAATATGACTCTTTAATGTGTTCAATGAGAGATTCTTTTTTCATCTCAAGTTCTTTGAGATCTATTTCAGATTTATGAATGAGATTTGAAAGTTCTTCTCTTTCATTGCGAAGTTGTTTCAGTTCAGTTTCTTTCTTGTTCACATCTGATCTTGATTCTTTATAACGAGAGTCAACTTCTTCGAGAAGTTTGTTCAATTCATCTTTTGTGGTTTCAAGAGATTGAAGGTTATTTGTTTCATTCTCAAGTTCAGTTCTGATGTTTTGAATTTCTTCTTCAGCAGAAGCAATATCGTTCTTTCTTCTTTCGATATTTGATTTGATAGAAGATATTGATTCTTCGGCCCGGGTTATCGAGTTGTTTGTGTTTTTAATCTCGCCAATCGTTCTTTCAATTTCAATTTTCAGATTATTAAGAATGTTGAGTGTCTCAGAGTGTTTGGTGCGAACATTCCTGAATTCATCCTCAAGTTTTATTTGTTCAGAATTCAATTGTTCCTGTTGTGATTTTAAGCTTGATAACTCTTCAGAGACTTTTATTTTCTGATTATCAAGTTCGTTAGCCAGCGAAGCAAGTTCCTGAATTTCTTTTTGTGTTTTATCGGATTCGTCATTAGATTTTTTTATTTCATATTCAAACTGAGCAATTTGCTTTTCAACATTTGCAAGATCATTAACGAGCATTCTGCCGCGTTCAGACAGTACAGATAAATCAATAGCATTAAGCTGTTCTTCTTTCCAGAGAATCTCTTTCTGAAGTTCAACCAATTTTCTTTCGTGAGCCGGCAATTCATTTCTCAGATTTTCAAGCAGCTGCTTTCTTCCGAAAAGAGAATCATCAAGCTTTGGTTCACTTCCGGCTTCAATAATTCCTTCTGCAGAAATTAAATCTCCGTTAAGTGTAGCGAAATTGAATTGCGGATATTTTTTATAGAGCGAAAAAGCCGAGTCAAGATTATCAACAATACAGGTTTTCTGAAGTATCTTATCAAAGAAATTCTTCCACTTATTATCCGTTTGAATAAAATCAATTGTCCAGCCGATAAAACCAGTTTCCCTTGAAAGTTTCTTTGCTTTATTCTTCAAAATGAAATTTGAAATCTTTTCGAAAAAGTTTTGTTTGCTTTCATTACCATTAGGAGGGAAGAAGAAAGAAGCTTTACCGATTTTTTTATTTCTTAAGTATTCAATGCCTTTTAATAAATCATCTATTGATTCAACAAGAATGTTGTTAAGATTATTTTTAAGTGATGCTTCAACTGCAAAACGGTATTTTTCATCTGTATTACCGATGTGTGCAAGAATTGTTGTTTCACCGCTGAGCCAGGATTTATTCTCAAGCAAAGCTTTTGCGCCTTTGGAAACACCTTCAAGATTTTCAATCAGGTTCTGAATGAATTCAGCTTTTTCTTTAATCGATTTGATTAAGCTTTTTTGTTCAACTTCCTTTTCTTTAAGGTGAGTTAACTCACTTTCTAGTTTTAATTTTTCATTTTGCTTTTGAACAAATAACTGTTCTGCCTCTTCAATTTTTCGTTTGGTTTCATCTCTTTCACTGCCAAGCTCTTCGACAAATCCAACTGTTTTTGCAATTGTATTAGCAATGTTCTGAATCTTCTCGTTAAGTTTTTCAATTCTGTTATAAAAGTCAGCTAATGACTTGTCAATATTCTTCAGTTCATTTTCTTTATTTGTTATCTGTTTAACTTTTTCAAGAAGAATATCGGAGTGAGCTTTTAATTCGCTTCTTTTCTTTTCTAAAAGCGAATTTAATTCATTAAGCTGTTTTTCAATTTCCTTTTTCTGAAGCTCTTTTTGTTCGAGTGCTTTATTAAAAGTAATCAGGTTGTTTCGTCCGCTGGTGATTAACTCTTCAGCATTATGAAGTTCATTTTCGAGTTCAATAAGCTCTTCAGAATATTTTGTCTTATTTTTTTCGAGGGAATTTTTTCTTTCATTCTTTACTGAAAGAGATTTCTGAACCTGATAAATTTTATCCGTTTGTTCGGTAATCAGATTTCTTTTTTCAGCAAGTTCAGTTTCAATAACCAAAAGCTTTTCACGGGCATCTTTTATTTCATCTTCAAGCCGTGCGATATCAGATTCAATCTGAATTTTTCTCTGAAAATTTTCTTCGCGGGATTTCTTAAGATCATCAATTTTCAGATGAAACAGAGCAAACTCTCTTTCAGCAAGATCAAGTTCAAGCTCTCTGAGCTGTGTTGAAAAAGCATTATGTCTGTCAGCTTTTTTAGCTTGTCTTTCAAGTGAAGCAACTTTTTTTTCAACTTCGGATACGATATCGTTTACTCTTGTTAAATCAGCTTTTACTTCATCAAGTTTTCTGAGTGCTAATCTTCTTCTTAATTTGTATTTGTTAACTCCTGCAGCTTCTTCAAAAAGAATTCTTCGTTCTTCAGCTTTACTGCTGAGTATAGTTTCAACCATTTTCAACTCGATAACGGAATAAGCATTCGCACCAATTCCTGTGTCCATAAAAAGGTTGGTGATATCTTTTAATCTGCAGAGATTTTTATTAAGAAGATACTCACTTTCACCTGAACGGAAAATTCTTCTGGTAATGGTTACATCAGTATATTCAGTTGGAAGAATTCCTTTTGTATTCTGAATTGTAAGAGAAACTTCAGCCATTCCCATCGGTTTGCGTGAAGCCGTTCCGTTGAAAATAACATTTTCCATCTTGTCGCTTCTTAAAACACCGCTGCGCTGTTCTCCCAGACACCATCTGATAGCGTCAACAACATTGGTTTTACCGCAGCCGTTCGGACCGACAATAGATGTAATGCCTTCGTTAAAGTTAATTACAGTTTTCTGTGCAAATGATTTGAAACCAAATATTTCGAGTTTAGATAAATACAAGTGACTTAAATGATATTAAATTGTTTTAATGTTAATAAAATGTTTTCAACTACTGAGCTGTTGACTTCATAATAAACAGTTATGACTGTAAGCATTCCTAAGATAAACAGGATGCTGTAAAAATATACTGTTGATGGATTTACATCATAAATTACATAAATGCCTTTGATAAGTCTGTAAATCAGCCAAAGCTTAATGATGATTAGTGAAATGAAAATGTATAGATTAGCAATATCTGCATTGAGAAGTCTGTATAAAACAATTCCGACCGGAATCAAAAGAACTATCGGAAGTAATGACCAAACCACAGTGAAGAATGTGCTTGATAAATAAACTTTCGTTTTGACGAAAGAAGCTGCAACTTTAATCAGAATCATCAGAATGATTAGTACCATTATAGTTATCACAAATAACCAAACAATTGCATTAAACGGATGCCAGGCAAGGTAACTTACTGCACTCATAATTGCAGGGCTTCCGAATGAAAGTAAAAACTTTTCAAAGAAAAAACTAGTCTTCAGATAATAAAGAATATTTGCAGCAATCAATGAATTTACAAGACTAACTACAATAGCAAGATAAATTGAATGATATGCGGATATGATTCTTTGGTCACGCACATCAGCAAAAAAGTTATATGGACGAAGTAAAGCTCTTGATGCATCTTCGCGAAATTTCTTTCCGGAATTAACGAGTATTCCCATAACTAACGCAAGTAATAATCCCGTGATAATAAAAATCATCGGAGCATCATCTTTTGCGGCACCAATTGGTATAGTAACTTTTTCGGCATTTCTGAGTTTAGCAGAAACAACTTTGTAGGCAAGCCTTTCCTGTTTTCTGTCCTCAGTTATTAAACCGATTCTGTAAATATTATCTTCATCATAACCTGAGGTCAAAGAAGCGTAATCACCGCGCAAGTCAAACATTGTATTGATAAAATATCCTGCAAGATTATTCTGCTCTGAAAAGTTTAATAAATCTTCAAAGAATTTTGCCTGTGCTTCGAAGGAAAATTTATTTACATAACCATCAGTTTGCCCGATGCTTGCGGTGTAAGTTGCATCAGAAATAAACAAACGACCTTTACCAATTTTTCCCTGAATTGAATTAATCTCATTATCAAAATCGTAAACCGATTGATTGAAAATCTCAATTCCGTATAAGTCAATTCCTTCAACTTCATCAACTTCAGTTCTGAAGAATGAAGCAGCAATAAGAAGATTTCTTTTTGATTTTACAAATGATGAAATATTATTTAAAAATGATTTATGTGATTCGGATTTCTTTATAAATGACGAACCAAGGTTTAGTACCGAAAATGTTGAATATTTACTGTAAGCGTCCAGAAGAAGATTAAGATAATTCTTAACTCTTGCTGTAAAGTTTATAGAGTTTGAAAGTCCTTCCGGAATATTTCCAAGCGGTAACTCTACTATCGGAATCAAGCCATAAGTTTCACATAACTTCAGAAAATAAGGATGCGGAATTGATTTGCCGAAACGAACCGAATTGAATCCAGTATCTTTAATCTTCATAATATCAGCTTCCATCTGAGAGTAAGTCATCATACTTCCATAAGTTTTGAAA
Source organism: uncultured Ignavibacterium sp. (assembly GCA_937934185.1). Lineage (GTDB taxonomy): Bacteria > Bacteroidota > Ignavibacteria > Ignavibacteriales > Ignavibacteriaceae > Ignavibacterium. The sequence goes on from CALHAB010000028.1 coordinate 20,965, forward strand.
GAAGGAATGTATGTTACTCCATTCAGTTTTAACGGCTGATTATTTAGCAGAAGATTTTCGTTTGATGCTTGCAGAGAAAAAAGAGCAATGCTCTGATCATATCTGTCAATAAGATTTCCGCCACTGAAAATTTCTAATCTTATCAGATATGACTTGGGATTTTCCGGCGACCATAGAACAGGATTGGAAATAGTTAATGAATTTTTAATCTGAATTTCTCTGTTGCGTTTAAGTTCAAAGTCTTTTTTGTCACTTACTGCAATTGTTCTTCCATCGGGAGAAAAAATCTGAGTGACGAAAGTAAAATTAGTCTGCTCAGGAAGTGTATCGCCCGGATTTCTGAATTCATTATTAACTATTTGTGAATTTATTGCGACAACAGCTTTGTTGCCTTTAAAATCAATTGAGGAACTGACTTCTGTTTTCTGCAAATTAACATTAGGCATAAGATGCAGATAAACATCACGGATTAGTCCGCCAAAATTCTGCGGGAAGATGAATCTCTGTTTAAGCGGAATAGTATTTTCAGAATCAAGTTTGTAAACAAGAGAAACAGATATAACATTATCAGCATCAGATTTTAAAATATCTCTGGGAAGTCTAACAGTAAAAGGCAAGTCACCGCCGGTGTGTCTGTAAATAATAACTTTATTCAGCGAAATATCTGCTGAATAATTCAGTCCGAAGAAAACGAGATCAATTTTATTCTCTTTTATTTGTTTTTCTGTAAGGTTAAAATTTTTCTGAAAAATAAACTCACCTGAACCTTTGAACACGGAAGGAACATTTATATTTACAGATTTTTCAGAATCATTTTTCGGATAAACTTTCCAGATTCCGTTGAGAGGGATAACCTGTCGGGTTTCTGTTATGTCGAAAAAAAGCGGATCTGCCGTGTTTAATTTGTAATTAGGTAAATCTCTGAAAATAATTTGCGGGAAAACGGAGAGATTAAATAAAACAAAAATCTGCGTAAAAAACAGAAAAAACTTACTATTCAAAGGCATCCTATCGATTAATAATGCTTAAAAATTAACTCACAAATATATTGTCAAATGCAGGGCAATGCAATTTGGGAGCAGGGAGGTTGGGGATGGGAAATAATCCAAATCAATCGATAATAAAAGTAAGGCTTGAAAGATATTCAAATATTTAACGATAGGAGAAAAGTATTTCACTGCGTTTAAGGGATATAATTTTTAATCCGCTCATCCTTTCCTCAAACTAACTATTATCATTATCCAACCAATCAGAAATGAAACACCGCCGAACGGGGTTATCATAGCAAAAAATTTGATTCCGCTTGTTGAATAAATATAAAGCGAAAATGAAAATAAAATTATTCCTGCCAGAAAAAATATTGATGCAAAATTCGACTTTACTTTTTCAGATAATGCAAGAGCAA
>CALHAB010000029.1 GCA_937934185.1 uncultured Ignavibacterium sp.
CGGTTGTTATGTAACCATTTTGTTCCTGCGCAATGTACAGTGCAGCCATAACAGCTGATTGCTTTTTCGGATACTTTTTAATCTCTGCGTTTATCCGATCTAAATTTTCCGGTGTGAATTTGAAGTTCATGTTTGAGTTAACTCTTTATGTTAAAAAATCTATACACAAATATTCTTAAATTTTGCAAAGGATTGATTGATTTTTTGATTGAGTGATTGATTTCATTTATCCAGACTTAGCAGAATATTTAATGTTTAATTCTTTTATTAAGTAATCATCCTTCCATTGTACATCATCTTTCATCATTTTGATCTGTTGTTTAACGTAACTTATAATTTTATTCTCGAGTGAGTAATGTAATTTATCGTATTCATCAAACCAATTTTTATCTATAATTTCAGAATTGAACAAAGTATAAATCTGACTATAATTTTCTCCTAGTGAGGCAAGTGCAATGTTATTAAAACGGATACTCTCTCTTAAATGTCTGCGACAATAACCTTCTGCTATATTCGAACTAACTCCAAAAATGGAGGATTCAACTTGTGATTTAATTTTAGAATTCAATTTTGTTAACAGATCAATTTTCTTTTTAACAAATCTGAATAGTTCAACAGACTCTTTCCAGACTTCTAACTTTCTAAATCCTCTATTTATGTTTTTATTTCTGCTAATTATTTCTTCATTCATAAATAATGCAAAATAATATAATTGAAATCATACAATCACTCAATCAATCAATCATCCAAACTTCTATTTATCCGCTTCTCCCATAATCGGGTCAATGCTTCCAATGATTGCAACAACATCAGAAATCATATGACCTTTTACAAGGTGTGGTAATGCCTGTAAATTGTTGAATGAAGGCGAACGAATTTTACATTTCCACGGATGTCCTTCACCTTTACTTACAAGATAGAATCCAAGCTCACCTTTGGAACCTTCAATTGCGTGATATATTTCTCCGACTGGTGGATTTATTCCAAAGTTTACTATCATAAAATCGTGAATCAGTTCTTCCATCTTTGTATAGATTTCAGTTTTGTGAGGAAGTACTTTCTTTGGATTGTTTGCAAGAACTTCTCCCTGTGGCATCTTTTCCAAAATCTGTCTTACTATTTTTACGCTCTCGCGCATCTCATCAACACGAACAAAATAACGGGCTAATGAGTCTCCTTCGGTATAAGTAGGAATATTAAAATCAATTTCATCATATTTAAGATATGGTGTCGCTCTTCTGAGATCGAATTCTATTCCTGATGCTCTTAAGCTTGGTCCGGTAACTCCAAGGTCAAGAGCAAGCTCACCTGACATTACTCCAATTCCTTCCAATCTTTCAATAAAAATTCTGTTTGAGTTAAGAAGTTTTTCACATTCAGTCAGATTATCATCAAACTGATCAATAAACCATTTTACTTTAGCCAGAGCTTCAGGTTGAGCGTCATTCGCTACACCGCCGATTCTTGTGTAACTGTTTGTAAATCTTGCTCCACATAAAATATCCCATATATCAAGAACTTTTTCTCTTTCTCTTAAAGTCCAGAGAAATACTGTCAGTGCACCGACATCCATTGCAAAAGCACCGACAGCAACGAGATGTGAAGTTATTCTTGCAAGCTCTGCTACCATCATTCTGATATATTGTGCTCTTGGTGGGACTTCAATTCCTGCTAACTTCTCAACTGCCAGAACCCAGGCAACATTATTAGCCATTGGAGAGATGTAATCAAGTCTGTCAGTGTGTGGAATATATTCGTAGTAACTCATATTTTCCGCCATCTTCTCATATCCGCGATGAAGATAGCCAAGTTCAGGAACACAACCGATAACAGTTTCACCATCAAGTCTTAACAGAACACGCAAAACACCGTGAGTAGCAGGATGCTGCGGTCCCATATTCAGTATCATTTCATTTTCAAGAGCATCTTCAATTGTTATGTCTGTATCTCTTAGAAGTGCCTGAACTATTTTCGGATGGACATCATCTTTTGTAAGTTTTTCCATAGTATGCTATTTTTTTGGTAATGGAAGTGAGCCCGGAATTCCAAGAAGAGGAAAATCTTTTCTCAAAGGATGATATTCAAAATCCTCTGGCATATACATTCTTCTTAAATCCGGATGATTATTAAATATTATTCCGTACATATCATAACATTCTCTTTCCTGCCAGTTTGCCGCTCTCCATACCGACGATACTGAATCAATATTACAATCCTTTTCATCAACATCAGTTTTAAGTTTCAAACGGAATTTATTTTTCAAAGAGAAGATATGATAGACTACTGTAAATCTGTTTTTTCGTGTTGCCCAATCAACGGCAGTTATATCCTCACTTAGAAGAAATTGTAAGTCTTCATCTTCTTTGAGCAATTTGCAAACTGGTACTATGAATTTTTTATCGAGTTTAACACAAAATTCATTTTTATATTCAGAATATTCCAGATTGGCTTCCGGAAAAGCTGAATTTAATTTCTGCTGAATGAGTTCTTTCAATTCCATATCAGTTTTGTTGAATTACATTTAATTCGGGAAGTTTCAAATCCTGAAAATCTCTTGCCTTTGTATTTCCGATTTTTTCCTGAATCATTATCAAAGCATTTAAAAGATTATCAGGTCTTGGCGGACAACCTGCAACATAAACATCAACAGGCAGGAATTGATCAATTCCCTGAACAACAGAATAAGAGCGATACATTCCGCCTGATGAGGTACATGCGCCCATTGCAATAACCCATTTAGGATCGGGCATCTGATCATAAATTTTTCTTACAACATGCGACATTTTATAAGTAACTGTTCCTGCCACAATCATTAAATCACACTGACGCGGAGTAAATCTCATTACTTCAGAACCAAATCTTGCTATATCATATTTGGGATCACCAACAGCCATCATCTCAATTGCACAGCAGGAAATACCCATAGGCATCGGCCAAACGGAATTTTTTCTTGCCCAGCCGATAATTGCATCCAATTTGGTTACAAGAAAACCATCCTGATTTAATTTAGCTTCTAATCCCATTTGAAACCTCCTTTTTTGTAAGCATATAAATAACCTAATTCAAGAACTACCAGAAATATAAACATCGAAACAAAGACTGAAATTCCCAATTCACCAAACAATTTTCTAAATTGAACTGCCCACGGGTAGATAAAAATCACTTCCAGATCAAAGATTATAAAAAGCATAGCAACCAGATAATATTTTACTGATACTCTTTCATTTGTAGAGCCGATTGGCTGCATTCCGCTTTCATAAGTAGAGATTTTACTTTTATTAGGTCTTTGAGGTCCAAAAATTTTGGATGTAAACACTGTAACTACTGCAAATATCAGTGCTACAGTTATTACAAGGAATATCGGTATATATTGTTCCAGCATCGTTTTTTTTTCTTAAAATTTGCTGCCAAAGTTATCCAAAAATTGAATGATTGTCAATTTAAAGTCCTGTACTTAAAAGCATCTCATCCCAAATCAAATACTCAATTAGAAGAAAATCCGGCATACAAATTTTAATTCAGGATTACATAAATTTGAATAAAGAATCAGTAGAAAAATTTGAATCCAGAATTCCCTAAATATTTCGAATTAAATTCAATTGTAGTGATAATAATAATTTTTAGTTTTTATGCAATCGCTCAGACAAGGGTCGATAGTCTTGAATTTGTCAAAACATTTCCAAAAAACAATTTATTATCTTCCAAACTCGATAAGCAATTAAACACATACTTTCTGAATTCCGGCTTAAACTACTTCAATCGTATAGAAGATTTATCATTTGGTGTATCCGAGAATTATAAATCAAGTTTTATCAGAGGAGTAGAAAAAACTGTCCGTGATGAACATCATTTTAACTTAAATCTTAATTACGCTCTTTTGAAAAATCTGGATTTTGGTTTAATTGGCAATAACACAATCCTTTCAGACAGCCGCACACTGGAAATCAACCAATCATCAATTTCAAACCTTATTATATTCTCAAGAATAAAATCTTTAGAAAATTTTTCATTAGCGCCATTTTCAGGATATTCAAACAACAGACAAATTGGTGAAAATGATTACGGTTTTGTTTATGGTTTTGAAGCAGGCGGAGAGAAAATTAATATTTCAGATTTTAAGATAGATGCAGATCTGAAGTTCAAGAATGAGGATATTTCTCCAAGAAAAAATTTTACGAGATATCTGAATCTGAATGCCTTGAATTACTTTGAAAGAAATATCTATAATAATTTTAACATAAAATATTATCAGTTGCGAAAGGATTTTTATATAAATGCTGACTCTGTTACTTCACAACAATTCAGCATTAAAAATAATATTCAGAGCAGAGTTGAGTCTGGTTATTTATTACAAAACAGATTTTTCTTTGATGAATTCTTTGATTTGCTGACACTTGATGCTTTGGGAAAAGTTTCATTCAGAAATATTGAAAGACAATTAAAATATAAATCAACAGATGTGCAATCTTCCTCAATTTTCGATTCGCAGATTGATGAACTTAAGCTTGAGCTGGATGCCCAACTTGGTTATCGTTCAAGGAAATTCAATTCATCAATCAGATTCACAATGAATGAGAAAGATGAGAAACACAAAGCAATAAGATTTTCGGGAATAAATGACGCATTTTTTAATCAAAGAGAAGAATCAGAGCAACAAAAAAATAATACAAGCAGTTATGCAACTCTTTCATTTGATGGAGATTTGAATCTCACTGATTATGATAAAATTACTCTTAGTATTTATCAAAGCAAACTTAAATACGATACCCCAAGTACCTTGAATGATGATGACAGAGATGAAATACTATCGATTGCAAGATTAGGTTATTATAAAAAGCTGAACCCTTTTTTCACTGCATTCGTTAACGCAGAAGGTTCATACTCGCATACTGTTTACATATTTGCATCACGAAGTTCAAATAATAATATCAACAGAACAATAAGATTAAAAACCGGCGGCGAATACATCGGTTCAAATTTCAGTTCTTTCAATAGTTTTGATGTATCTGCCAATTATACTGTATATGATTTTGAAGACTTAAGATCACCTTTAAAGAGTTTTTCTTTCAGACAATTTACTGCGATTGATTCAACTACAATAAAATTAACTTCCAAAACATCTTTATTCATATTCGGATATATTAAGATTTCTGAACAAGGTATTCTTAACTGGAACTCTTTTTCAGAAAAACCAACAAGAGCATTGAAAGAAATTTACTTTGAACCAAGAATAATATTGTATAGAGCCGGCTCAATATTTTCAGCAGGAATCAGATATTTTTCACTAAGTACATTTAACTATAAAGGCAAAGAACTTGAGTTGGATTCTGAATATAAAAGCATTGGACCAACAACAATCATTCAAACAAGATTATTTAAAAAACTTTTAATCTCAATTCAGGGATTTTATGAGTTTATCTCTCTTACAAAATCTGAGAATAAACAGCAAGCAAATTTGAATTTAGAAATCAGTTGGAATTTCTGATACAATAGTTTAATTTTTCGCAAAAATTTAAGATAGATTTGCCACAAACACATTATCATTTAGAAATAGAAAGCGATCCAAGAAATCTTATTACCGTCGAAGAGTTTGTAAATTACTTCGCCTTAGATTTGGGACTTGATGAAGAAAAGTTAAACGGGCTTCTTTTATCAGTAACAGAAGCTACTACAAATGCAATTAAACACGGTAATAAAAATGATATCAACAAAATGGTTAACATTGATGTTGATGTTGTGAATGAGTATTTAATTATTTCTGTAAAAGATCAAGGTGCTGGCTTTAATCCTGCTGATGTACCTGATCCGACTCATCCCGAAAATTTGCTCAAAGATTCCGGCAGAGGACTTTATCTTATGCGGGTTTATATGGATGAAGTTGACTTCAAATATACACCACAGGGAACAGAGACAATTCTTAAAATGAAAATAAAATAACTTCCGATTTCCCTCTTTGCATCTGCTTAAAAGCTTATCTAATTTTGATTGTAATAAAATTAAAATTTAGGAGATTAAATTATGTCCAGAAAAAAAATTGCTCTTATTGGTGGCGGACAAATAGGTGGTGTTCTTGCACAACTAATTGCCCAAAGACAACTCGGTGATATCGTAATGTATGATATCGTTGAAGATTTACCTCAGGGGAAATGTCTTGATATTGCCGAAGCTTCCCGAATTGACGGTTTTGATGTTGTTGTAAAAGGGACTAATGATTACAAAGATATCGAAGGAGCTGACTTAGTCATTGTTACAGCAGGATTACCAAGAAAGCCGGGAATGAGCAGAGATGATCTTCTTACAACTAATGCCAAGATAATGAAAACCGTAGCCGAAAATGTTAAGCAATACGCACCTGATGCAATTTCTATTATCATTTCGAATCCTTTGGATGCAATGGTAACTTTATTCAAAAAGGTTACAGGTTTTCCCGAAAACAGAGTTATGGGACAGGCAGGTGTTTTGGATTCTTCGAGATTTGCAACTTTTATCGCCTGGGAATTAGGAGTTTCAGTTAAAGATGTTAATGCATTGGTTCTTGGCGGCCACGGCGATACAATGGTTCCGATCGTTCGTTATGCGAATGTAAATGGAATTCCTGCAATGGAATTGCTCGAGAAAAAGTATGGAGATAAGAATAAAGCAAAAGAAGTAATGAATGCAATGGTCGAAAGAACAAAACAAGCCGGTGGTGAAGTAGTTAAATTATTAAAAACCGGTTCAGCTTTTTACTCTCCTGCCTCTGCAGCAATCGCAATGGCTGAATCAATTATTTATGATGAAAAGAGAGTACTTCCAGTTTGTGCTTACCTGAATGGTGAATATGGAGTCAAAGGATATTATGTTGGTGTTCCGGCTGTTCTCGGTGAAAAAGGAGTTGAGAAAGTTATTGAGTTTGATCTTGATCAGGAAGAAAAATCATTACTTGACAATTCGGTTAATGCAGTTAAATCTCTTGTAGCTGATATGGAAAGATTAGGATTCTGATTTTGAATATCAAAAAAAAGCCCTCAGTTAATGAGGGCTTTTTTATTTATAGAAATTCAAAAGTTAATTCATCGGATAAACACTTACATACTGTCTGTTACCACGCTTTACTTCAAACTTAACTACACCATCAACCAAAGCGAATAAAGTATCATCACTTCCCTTTCCGACATTTTCACCGGGATGGAATTTTGTTCCTCTCTGTCTGACTAAAATATTTCCGGCTAAGACCTGTTGCCCGCCGAATCTTTTAACACCCAAACGTTGTGCATTACTATCACGACCGTTTCTGGATGAACCTTGACCTTTTTTATGAGCCATTGCTAATCTCCTTTAACCTATCTTTAAAACTTCAATTCTTGTTAAGTGCTGCCTGTGTCCGTGTGTCTTTCTGTAACCCGTTCTTCTTTTTTTCTTAAAAACTATGACTTTATCGTCTTTAATGTGCCCGAGAACTTTAGCAGTAACTTTAACACCACTGACTACAGGGTTACCGATCTTTGTTGATTTACCGTCATTAACCAAAAGAACCTTATCAAAAGTTACTTCGGTTTCAGGTTCAGCTTTTAATTTCGGTACATAATATTTCGTATTTTCAGTTACTTTGAACTGTTGTCCTAATATATCTACAACTGCAAGCATTTTCATTCCTTAAATTTTCTAATTTGGAGGCGTAAAACTAATAAATAACTCTCTATTAGTCAAATATTGGAGATAGGTAAGATTCAATCAGAATATAAAACTCTGTAAATACTTAGTGAGTCAATTTTTGTTAAAAATTTAAGACCTTCTAAAGATTTTATGTCGTCAGAGTAATCAAAGATATAATTAATACCGGCATTTTTGAATTTTGATATCAGCTTTTCATCCAGAATTGAATTTTTCTCTTCTCCATAAAACTTTGAATCCAGAAAGTAAGAAATATATAAACCAAGCCACCAATGATTTGTAGTGGCAATATTTCCTTTCAGATTATATATCTGCGAAATTTTTTGAGAATACTCATAACCTCGGGTGTCAATGAGCAAACTATTCTTAGCAAAATAAACAAATATTAAAGTTGATAACCATATAACAATTATGACCAGCTTTCCAGATAACTTATTCAGGTTAATCTTATCGAAGAATCCCTGAAGCATTAGAAATGTAAGAATAGAAAATAAAACAAGACTCAACCAGATATAACGACTTTCTACATAAACAAAGCTATAAATAATTCCGTTTAATAATAAAGCAGAAAGAATAATCAGAAAGTCTTTCCGTTTAACAATACTTTTATTCACTTTAATTATTGCGAGAAAGAATATCGGACAAAAGAGCAGGAGCATCCCCAAAAATTTTAGGATATTCTTAAGGAAATTTGAAAGGAAATATTTCATATCATCTAATGAATTAAAAGGGCTCCATTGAGGATAACTCTTTAAATCAGGATCATCCCACGCGCTAACAGCATATTTGTCACTTGGTGGAACTATACCGCTTTCAATTGATGGATGACGAAAATTCAGCTCAGGATTGACAATTAATAAATTTATTTTGCCTGAGGTTGAAATCGTAAATTCACCATATTTATTGCTGATGAGGTAAATCCACGGAGAGATTAAAATGAAAAAGAAAACAATACTGAGCAGGTAATTGATTAATATTTTTTTCTTCTGATACTGATTATTTCTGAGTAGAATAAATAAAACCATAGTTTGAAAAAGCAGAAAGAATACTAATCCAAAACTTTTTGTTAAAAATAAAAGTGTTGCAAGCATTGCTGAGAGAGTTGCAGTTCTGATGTTCAACAAATAATCTTCGCTCAATGAAAGCAAGATTAAGCTCATAGATAATATTAAAAGTAAATAATCAGGTGTGATATACCAGAAAGAAAACAGCAGTAAGGGAATTATGAAGTAATAAATCGTTATGAAGAAAGTTTTAGGTTCAACCTTTAAAACAATCAAATAACGATTGACCAGAATGAACATCATAAAACTAAATATAACATTTATAACTCTGGCAAATACCACTGGTTCAACTTTAAAGATAAATGCTGGTAAAATCAGCCACGAATACAGTGGGCCGAAATATCCGTTGAGAGCTTCTGAAAAGTGACCGTTAAAATATTTCTTAGCTATGCTGAAATAACTTACAGCATCTGTGTTAATGACATACTGAAATTTGGGAAACAGGATTATGAAAAGAATAAGATATATAGTAAAACTTATAAGAAGATTTTTTTTATAATTCATTCAGTTTTAAGATTTAGTTCTTTTAATAAGGTGTGAAAAAATTATTGTGGTAACCAATTCAATTCCGAAGGTACCTATTGCTACAAAGAATACCGTATCCTTTGAAAAGTCTATATTTGAAAAACCTTGTCTGCCCCACAGGATAAATAATGATACGATAAATGAAAAAGAAATCAGAAGAATTAAAACAGATGACCAGAATAATCTGTCTTCACTTAAATTCAGTAAATAATTATAAAGTTGCGGACTATTCTCTTTATTAACAGATAATCCCAAACCAATTCCAAAAATTGAAATTCCTATCACTCCGGCAAAAAGTAATATCAACATTGTATGTATTCCAAAAATACTAAAGCCCCAAATATTCAATGGTCCATAAAGCCAACCGATTATAATCCCAATCAATGAAGGCAGAAATAGTGCGATGCCAAATTTGAAAAAAAAGTTTGGTGACTCAACAAAAATTTGGAGTAAATGCCGCATTCCATCCCTCCAGGTCTTGAGGTGAGGAGTACGATCAGCATGATCAGGATGAAGAGTAACAGGTATATGAGAAATTTTCGCATTGTGATTCAATGCTTTAACAAGCATTTCAGATGCGAATTCCATTCCAGTTCCAATAATCTTCCAATTTAAATACGAATCTTTACGAAAGCATCTGAAGCCGGAGTTACAATCTTTAATCCGGTTGCTTTTGTTTGCATAAAGTGAATTAATAATAAAGTTTAAAACAGGTGTGCCGATGTATCTGTGAAGAAAAGGCATAGCATTCTTTTTAAGATTTGAATTCAGTCTGTTCCCGATTACAAGATCGAAGCCTTTAAGTGCTTCAAAAAAAAGTTTGGGTGATTCAAGAAAATCATAAGTGTCATCAGCATCTGCAAAAATCACAAATTCACCTTGAGCATTTCGAATACCGAAATCCAATGCAGCACCATAACCGCGCTGTTTACAGTGTAAGACTGTGGCTCCCATTGATTGCGCAATACTAACAGAGTTATCAGTACTGCCATTATCCGAAACAATTAATTCCGTATCAAAATTTTTTAATTCTTCATTTCGAACTCTTTGAATTTTTTCTAAAACAAATGGCAGAGTCTTTTCCTCATTAAGACAGGGAACGACAAATGTAAGAGAGGTTTTTTCCATAATAAAATCAGTTTTAAACTATGTAAAAATAGTTTTTACTTTTTTAGTTTGAAACTAAATTCACTGCCAACACCAACTTTACTTGTAACTTCTACTTTTGAATCGTGTGCTTCAATTATATGCTTAACTATTGACAGTCCCAAACCAGTACCGCCAACTGCACGGGATCGTGCTTTATCGACACGATAAAACCTCTCGAATATCCTTGTCAGTTGATCTTCGGGAATGCCAATTCCGGTATCTTTAACTTTTATTGTTACAAACTTTTTTTCCTCTTCAACTGAAATCTCAACGCCACCTTTTTCAGTGTATTTAATTGCATTCTGTATAAGATTTATCAGCACCTGTTTTAACCTTTCCTTATCACCAAAAACCTGAAGTCCTTCCCTTACAGGTTTACAGACAAGGGATATATTCTTTTCTTCAGCGTGATATTTCATCTCATCAACAACAGATGCAATGTATGGAGCTAAATCAAAATATCTGAAACTCATTTGCATCTCACCCGATTCAATCATAGAAATATTTATCAGATCATTCAACAGATTGCTAAGGTTATTTGTATGATGTGCCGCTTTCTCCAGAAATGACTTATTGACTTTGGTGTCGTTTATTGCGCCATTAAGCAATGTTTCAATATAACCCTGAATGGCAAAAATTGGTGTCCGAAGTTCATGTGATACATTTGCAATAAATTCTGATCTTACCCGCTGAAGCTTTTTCATATAGTCGATATCATTCTTCGATTTGATGAACATCTCCTTTATTGCCCGTTCAAGCGAGGAAAGATTTTCAGATAATATTATTTCATCAGCACACTGGTAAAAATTGTTTCTGATATTGTTAATAATAGTTTCGATTTCGGAAAGTTCTTTTCGTCTTTTGCTGCTAAGATAAACAACACCTAAAATATTGAGGAATAAAACAACTGAAATAATTAATGCGTAATTAGCGAAACTACCATTGATGATGAAAAATGCGCTGATTATGAGTGCGGAAAAAGCAACAAGCTCTTTGAAGTAATGCTTCGAATAATTAATATCTTTCTTAAGTTCATTCCACACTTTTTATTTTATACCCCACACCTTTTATAGTTTCAATCATATCAGCATATTTGCCTAGTTTCTCTCTGATTTTACGAACATGCACATCAACTGTACGGTCAACAACAAAGACATCGTTTCCCCAAATTTCTTTTAATAAAATTTCTCTGTTAAAAACTCTTTCAGGACTGCTGAGGAGAAAGAACAAAATTTCAAATTCTTTACGAGGGAAATAAATTTTTTCACCATCAACTAAAACAGTAAAAGTTTTTCTGTCAATTTCAATCGGTCCAAATGTAATACTATCAGGTAATTTTTCTTTTGCAGCAGAGGTTAGTTCTGATTTTTTAAGATTAGCTTTTACTCTTGCAATTAGTTTTTTAGGAGAGATTGGTTTCTGAATATAATCACTAGCACCAAGTTCCAGTCCTTTTATTTCATGAACTTCACCGGCTTTTGCGGTAAGGAAAATAACCGGAATATCTTTATATCGCTTATCAGAACGAATTCTTTCAATCACTTCAAAGCCGTCGAGTTTCGGCATCATAATATCCAATACTATCAGGTCAGGACTTTCAGACACTTTTTCAAGTGCCTGTAGTCCGTCGGTTCCGGTAATAACTTTATAGCCTTCCTGTTCGAGGTTGTATTTCAGAAATTCAAGGATGTCCGGCTCGTCATCAACGAGTAATATTTTTTTCATATTAAAGTTTTATTTCCTGATCTTTATTTGCTGATTGATACATTGCTTCAATTATTTTCATTCTTTCCAGTGCTTCGTCGCCCGGAGATAATACAGGATTTAAATCTTTAACAGCACCGACAAAACTTTTAAGTTCATTCAAATATGATTTTTTGAAAAGTGTCGTTGGATTGTCAACCTGTGCAGGTGTTAAATCGAGAATTTCATCATTAATTCTTTTGTAAACATGAAGTGGATTTAATGTAAAACTCCCCTTTGTTCCGAACACACTCAGAAAGAAATGATCTTTATCAGTTGGCAATGACCAGCTGACTTCCAAATTTATGATTGAATCATTTTTGAATTTAATAAAACTTATGGCAGTATCTTCAACATTTTTTGTGATATGCTGATAAGTTTTGCAGGATACTGAATTAATTTCAGGATAGTTCATTAACCACAAAGCAAGATCGAGTAAATGAATTCCAAGATCAATAATTACACCGCCGCCGGCTTCTTCCTTTTTTGTGAACCATTTTTCTTCAGAGCTTTGTCTTCTGACCCATCCACACTTTGCATAGAAAGGTTCACCTATCTCACCGGAACTAATTATGCTTCTGAGCAGCATTGTATCCGGTCTGTAGCGAAGGTTCATTCCCACCATTAATTTTCTTTTATTTTTTCTGGCAGCATCAACAACAGCTTTCGCTTCTGCATAGGATCTTGCCAAAGGTTTTTCTACAAGAACATCTTTTCCGGCATTTAAACAATCAATTGCAATGTCTTTATGTGTATTTGTCGGTGTTGATACTATAACAGCATCAAGGTCAACATTATCAAGCATTTCCCTGTAATCTGAAAATCTCTGATTTATCCCAAATTTATCTGCAATCGTATTTAAACGATTTTTTTTGATTTCAGAAACTGCAACAATTTCTGCATTGTCGAGTTTTGAAAGATTTGGAAGATGCACCAACTGAGCTATGCTTCCTAAACCGATTACTCCGATCTTGATTTTCGGCATTATACAGAAACCTCTTCTTTGGATTTTTTAATTTCAATAAAATGAATTACCTGATTAACAATTCCATCCGGATCAATACCAAGCATTTTATGAAGTTCTTCTTGTGTACCATGGTCAACAAATTTATCCGGTAAACCAATTCTTAAAATATCATTCTTATAATTTTTATCAGCAAAGTATTCCAAGACACCACTTCCAAATCCACCTATGACAGAGTTTTCTTCAAGAGTAACAATCTTTTTAAATCTTGATGAGATATCATCAAGTAAATCGGTATCCAGTGGTTTCGCGAATCTCATATTTATAACTTCAGCATTAATGCCCTGACTTTCAAGCTTCTTTGCAGCAATAAGTGAGTAATTTACCATCGAACCAAATGCAAGCAGCGCAACATCATCGCCTATCTTTAGGGTTTCGGCTTTGCCAATTTCAATTTTTTCAAATCCTGGTTTCATTTCAACGCCAAGTGCAGAACCTCTTGGGTAGCGCATTGCAATAGGACCATTTTTATATTCAATTGCAGTGTATAACATATTTCTTAGTTCTGCTTCATCTTTCGGAGCCATAATAACCATTCCGGGAATGAAACGAAGATAAGAAACATCAAATGCACCGTGATGAGTTGGACCATCAGCACCAACAAGTCCAGCTCTGTCCATCACAAAAACCACATGAAGTTTTTGAAGTGCGACATCGTGAATTATCTGATCAAAAGCTCTTTGGAGAAATGTTGAGTAAATTGCCACAACAGGAATTATTCCCTGTGTAGCCAAACCAGCGGCAAAAGTAACAGCGTGTTCTTCTGCGATTCCAACATCGAAGTAATTTTTCGGACATTCTCTTTGCAGGATATCTAATCCAGTTCCATCCGGCATTGCACCAGTAATACCAACAACTTTAGGATTTTGCTTTACTATTTCAACGAGTGCATTTCCAAAAATTGTTGTATAAGCTGGCGGTGTACCTTCTTTTTTATAAGCTTTTCCTGTTAATTTATCAAAAGGTGTGGAAGCATGTAATCTCTGAACATGACCTTCAGCAGGTTTATAACCTTTTCCCTTTTCAGTAATGGCGTGAATTAGAATTGGTCCTTTAAGAGTCTTAACATGCTCAAAAATTCTGATTAGTTGGTGAAGATTATGTCCATTGACAGGTCCGAAATATCTGAAACCAAGTGCTTCGAATAACATTCCGGGAGTAACAACAGCTTTAATTCCGCTTTCGAGTCGGGCGGCAATTTTTCTAAGTCTGTCACCAAAAGCATCCAGTTTGCCTGTAAGATCCCAGATCTGAGCTTTGAATTTGTTATAATCGGGATGAGAAATCATCTCTGTAAAGTAGTTGGAAATCTGCCAGACATTCGGAGCTATAGACATTCTGTTATCATTCAACACAACTATTAAATCCGATTTAAGCATTCCTGAATTATTCATCGCCTCGTATGCCATTCCGCCGGTCATCGCACCGTCACCAATTATAGCAATCACTTTCCTGTTAGGTTCGTTGTTAATATCTCTGCCAACTGCCATCCCAAGTGCTGCAGAAATTGAAGTGGTAGCATGACCAGCTCCAAAAGCATCGTACTCACTTTCAGTTCTTTTTAAGAAGCCGCTTATTCCACCAAACTTTCTTATTCTTTTTAATGCTTCTTTTCTACCAGTAAGAATTTTATGCGGATATGCCTGATGACCTGTATCCCAAACTACAAGATCGTAAGGAGTATTAAAAACTTTGTGAACTGCTACAGTTAATTCAACAGTACCGAGGCCGCCACCGAAATGACCACCGATTTCTGAAATGGTATCAACAAGATATTCACGGATATCTTTGCATAATTGTTTTAATTCAGTTACATCCATCTGTTTTATATCAGAGGGATAATTAACCTTTGAGAGAATCGGATATTTTTGCTCCGCTGTTGTTTTATTTTCTCCGTTGTTATTCATCTTCACCTTCATCTAATGAATTTTTGGAAACTTCTTTTTTAAGCTTAGTAATTTTTAATTCTGCATTTTCAAGTATAGATAAACATTCTTTTGATAGTTTAATTCCTTCTTCAAAAAGACTAATAGATTCTTCAAGCTGAACATCACCAGATTCAAGGAGTTCTGAAATCTGTTCAAGCCGCCTGAGTTTTTCTTCAAATGATTTAGCTGATTTGGTTTTAGTCATTTATTTTCCAGTTTTATTTCACCATCGTAGAATTTTATTAATACGGATTTATCAGGATTGTAAAATTGTTTTCGCACAACAAATTTATCATCCTGTTTAATAAGAGCGAAACCCTTCTTTAATGTTTTTTCAATATCGAAAGAATTTATAATAGAAAAATATTTCTGAGTTTCTTTTTCAGCCAGTAAAAGTTTTCTGTCAATTTGCTGAGAAATTCGGTAAAACAAGTTATCAATCTTTTGATAAAAATTCCTTACCTTTTCAAAAGGATATCTGAACATATAAGAATCTAATACATCGCCAATTCTTTGTCTGTAATCATCAATCATTTGTTCAACTGAATTTTCCATATGTACAACAGCATATGAAATTGCATTTTTTATTTCCTCCTGATCGGGAGTTGCAACTTCCATTGCTACAGAAGGAGTTGGTGCTCTCAAATCCGAAACAAAATCTGCAATGGTAAAATCAATTTCATGCCCGATTCCTGTAATAACAGGAATTTTAGAATTATAAATTGCCCTTGCTACACTTTCTTCATTAAATGCCCAAAGATCTTCAATTGAACCTCCGCCTCTGGCAACTATTATAACATCAATATCATTGATTTTGTTCAACTTATTTAAACTGTCCACAATATCCTCAGCAGCACCGATTCCCTGGACTTTTGTTGGTGCAATAACTAATTCAACCAGAGGAAACCTTCTTTTAGCTACTGAAATTATATCACGAATAGCAGCACCATCAATTGCAGTAACAATTCCAATTTTATTCGGGAAGAAAGGAATTTTTCTTTTCCTTTGTTCATCAAATAAACCTTCTGCTTTTAATTTCTGCTTCAATCTTTCGAACGCTGCCTGAAGTTCACCCTCACCGGCTGGTTTCATACTGCGGACATCAATCTGATAATTGCCGCGCGGTGGATAAACAGTAATTCTTCCTGTTACAACTACTTTCATTCCATCCTGAGGAGTGAAGAAAACATAGTTATTTAATCCACGCCACATTGTACAGTTAATTACAGCATTTTCATCTTTCAGATTAAAATACCAGTGACCTGAAATATGAGATTTGAAATTAGATATTTCACCTTCAACAGAAATGTTGTCGAATGCTGATTCAAGAACGAACTTGATAGATTGAGTCAGTTCACTTACTGTAAATATTTGTTTTTCTTCTTTCAATAGATAATTAAAAACTAAATCAAGTTTTTTATAAGATTTACTTTTTCAATTCAATATTATTATCAAGTTTGCTGTAATCTAATTCCGAACCAAGTAAGCTGTGAGGAATCAGAAATACAATAAACATCAGAACTGAGGCAGCAATTATCCAAAATTGAGGTTTTGCAGAACGCTTCATCATTACCAGTGCTGTTAACCAACCGACAAGTGCAATTAAAGTTTTATTATCAGTAAGATCGTAACCGAATGGAAATCCTGTCCAAAAAGCACCAAAAGCAAAATACTGAACTAAAGGACCAAATATAAATCCTCCGAGTATTAAAAATATCAGCGTCAGATAAACAAGCTTATTGTATTTTGGTTCTTTGTTAAAATATTCCAGACCAGCTCTTGTTGAAAATAACATTGCAAGAAAAATAGAAATAATATGTGGGATCAAGATATAATTGGGGACATTTCCTTTGAATCTTATAACAACGGGTTTTTCTTTCGGAATTAGTACCTGATATTCATCATCACTTAAAATAATTCTATACTCGAGTTTTCCTGCGGGAGGTTGCGCTGGTAACGCTCCTACAAGCTCCCCATCATTAAATTTCATTCTTTGAATTCGCCAAGTGTCATTCGTCTTATATCTTTTCCATTCAAGTATTCCGCTTACATTCTCATCTCTAACTTTAATTCTGACTAGATGATGATCATCACCTGAATGAGAGCGATCAAGCGAGTAATTTACAGTAAAATCTCTCAGAACAGTTTTGCCCTGCAATGGATAAGTCGGACCTGTTAATCTCTGAAGCACAGCTGTACCAACAGTAATTATCAATGCTATAATCCAGAGTATTATTGATTTTTTCATTTTCAGATAAAATTATTTTTTGCTGACGGAAATTTATGAATGTTTCTGTTAAAACTTAACAGCAAAGCCCAAAGTTGGAAGTATCGGAAACATATTGTTTTGTTTTTTATCAAGCTTCAAATCCTCTGTGATATACCAATCATAACCGATTACATTTTTTCTGTTATAAACATTAACTACATCAAGATAAAAATTCCAGTCAAGGTTCCAG
>CALHAB010000030.1 GCA_937934185.1 uncultured Ignavibacterium sp.
CCCTTAAATGAACAAATAACATTCTATACAAAATATCCTTTGATTATCCCGATTCTTAGTTCAGCTTTTTCTTTATGGATTATCGGAATAAATTTTTTGATGTGGTTAAAAAGAAAATTTAAATTAGACGAGTAAATAAAATTTTTCAGATATATGAAAACAATTGACCTAAGAAGTGATACTGTTACTAAACCATCTTTGGAAATGCGCAAAGCAATGTATGAAGCTGAGGTTGGAGATGATGTTTTCAAAGAAGATCCTACCGTAAACAAACTCGAAGAATATGCCGCAGAACTTTTAGGTAAAGAAGCTGCATTATTTGTAACAAGCGGTGTGATGGGAAATCAGATTTGTCTGAATATCTTAACAAATCCCGGTGATGAAGTTATATGTGAAAGAGATGCACATATTTTTAATTATGAATCTGGTTCGCCGGCAAAATTAAGCGGCATTCAATTACTTACTGTTGAAGGAAAAAACGGAGTGTTCACTGCAGCACAAGTTGAGCCTTTGATAAGACCTTCATCGGCTTATTATATGCCTCGCACAAAAGTTATTGAAGTTGAGAATACTCATAATCGTGCTAGTGGTGCTATCTGGCCTTTGGAAAAAATAATTGAACTTAAACAGCTTGTAAAAAAATATAATCTTTTCTATCATCTTGATGGTGCAAGAATCTGGAATGCTTCAGTTGCAACAGGAATTTCTGTTAAAGAATATGCTTCGCATTTCGATACGATATCGTGTTGTTTATCTAAAGGATTGGGTGCTCCCGTTGGTTCTATCATTGCAGGTACAAAAGATTTTATTAAGGAAGCTTACAGAGTAAGAAAATCCTGGGGTGGTGGAATGAGACAAGCTGGAATTCTCGCTGCTGCTGGTTTATATGCATTAAAGAATAATATTGAACGACTTAAAGAAGATCACGACAAAGCAAAATATCTTGCACAAAGAATTTCAGAAAATCCAAACCTTGAAATATATCCTGATACCGTTCAAACTAACATCATTCTCTTTAAACCATTAAAACTTAGTGTGGAAGAAGGAATTAAAAGATGTAAAGAGGAAGGATTGTTATTATCGGTTGGAAAAATAGATTTAATTCGTGCTGTTACTCATCTGGATGTTTCTTTTGATGATGTAAAGAGAGCTGCGGATATAATTGACTTAGTTTTTAATTAAAAGATTTTCATTATGAGTTCACCTCTTGCTTCAAATAAAAAATCAATCTTTAAAAAAAGTTTAATTAGTGTTCACAAAAAACTATCTCATAATCACCGGATAGAAATTTTAGGTAAAATTATATCTGCTCAGATTGTTACACTAAGGTCAGCGGATAATGAAACAAAAATTTTGGATATTGGTTGTGGAGATATGTCTTTGATGGAAACTATTCAAACTTATGTTGATAATGTTAATCCAACCTGTCTGGATATTTATCCACTGCCTGAAAAATTTTCAGATGACTTGAGATGGAAAAAGTACAGACAATTTGATGGACAGAATATTCCTTATGATGATAATACTTTTGAATTTTCTATTCTTAGTGATGTTCTCCATCACGATTTCGGAAATTCATTCAATTTACTCAAAGAATCTTTAAGAGTTAGTAAGTTTACAATAATAAAAGATCATTTTCAGAGATCAGCATACTCCCGTTTTATGCTTAAACTAATGGATATTGTTGGTAATTGGGGCTATGGTGTTGCTTTACCTGAAAACTATTTTACAGAAACATCCTTTAAAGAATTACTCAAGGATGTAAATGCAGTAGAGGTTAAAAGAATTAATAACATAGAATTATATTCACATAATTATTTATTATCTAAAATCCTTAAAGCTGATTGGCAATTCATTTCTATCATCACGAAAAAGCGGTAAGCTATGGAAGGCTTTAATCACAAGACAATAGTTACAGTCCGATTCCACGAAGTAGATATGCTAGGAGTTTGCAACAATGCTGTCTACATAAATTACTTTGAGCATGCCAGACTTGAATATGTTAAAGCCGCCGGATTGATTCCTCCGGGCGGAATTTTTTCTGATGGAAAACTTTTCTTTATGGTAAGGAATGAAATAAACTATCGTGATCACGCTTTTTATGATGACGAGCTTGAAGTTTATTCAAGAGTTTCCTACATAAAAAATTCGTCTTTTGGTTTTGATCATTTAATTGTTAAAAAGAAAACAGGACAAATTATAGTTGATGGTAAAGGTGTTGTAGTTTATGTAGATCCCAAAACCAGAAAGTCCACATCTTTGCCCGATGATTTTATAGCTAAAGTTAAGAGGATTGACCCGGATGTTAAGATAATCCGTGATTGATCAGTTTATTATTATTTCTGAATTTAAACTCTTCTTGTATTAGAAAAATTATAACGGGTAAGTATTCAAGCAGAAGAAGCCAGTCACTCATTTCCCAATTATTTTTAAGTGATAAATTCATCGCATAAATATTTGAAATGCTTATTGTTGAAATTAGCACAACTCCACTCCATCTGAAATTTAGTACTGTAAGAAATGCTATCCAGGTAACATACCATGGATGAACAACAGGAGAGAAAAGAAAAAATAAAATAAAAATCAGATAAGCTTTTTCTTTGAAATCCCTTCTATCGAAGTACAACCAAATAAAACTTATAAAGAATAATGACATCGATAATATTCTGGCTAAATAATTATCACAGAAAATTTTTTGAAATAAAGTGAACACAGCACCGTTGGAATACCACTTCTGTGCAAAGAGAAATAATGATTCAAAAGGAAATCCATTGATGGAGTAAGGTAAATAGACTAGCACGACTGTTATTACCGGTACTATAAGCACAGCAAGAAAATTTTTTATACTTCTTCCTTTAAGCAGAAATGGATAAATCATAATAGTAATTAATTTTGCTGCAAATGAAAGTCCTAATGCAAAGTAAGAGTACAACAATTTGTTGGCAGATATAAAATAGAAAAAGACAGCAAAAAGTGTAATTCCAAATCCATCAACATGTGCATCAATAAAAAACTGCATAATAGGAAGAGGGCTAAGAGCATAAATTAAAATATATTTTTCTTCAATCCTGAAATTTTTAAGTGCGAGATAAAGAAATAATAGTGTCAATATTTCTGATAACAATAAAAGTAATTTAATTCCCAGAACACTTTCACCAGCAATAAGATAAGCTAACAAAAACATCCATTGAGAATAAGGCGGATAAATTGTTTTCAGATGAGGATAATTGAATTTTGATAAAAGCTTTTCTGAATTTAAATGTGAAAGGGATTCATCAAGTGGTGCATAAGTGTAAGGATTAATCCCGTTTGCCTGAACTTTGCCGTCCCAGATATACCTGTACACATCATTAGAAGCAATAGGTTCAATTGGCAGGAGAATTATTCTGAATATAATCCCTGAAAGAATTAGATATGTCAGCACTTTGCCCTTAATTTCAAGTTTCCTGATTATAATCACAATGAAAATAAATATTGCTGAAAGTAGTATAGATGCTGCTGTAAAATGAATTATTAGTGGTTTTATCGGAAAATAAAACGAGAAGTAGATGAAAATATTAATGATCAAAAAAAAGTATAAGAGTATTCTTTTCATATTAAGCTTGATTAAATTATTTGTAAAAATAATTACATAAACTTTACTTTTTGTCAAATCAACTTTGTATTTTTAGAAAAACAATTAAGCATTATGAGAAGAATAGTATTTGATATTGAAACCTGTTCATATCCATTTAATTCTTTATCTCCAAGTCAACAAGAATATTTACTCAAATATGCTGATAAAGAAACTGACCCGGATAAAAAGCAGCAAATGACTGATGAAGCAATCAGATATACAAGTCTGTATCCATTCACAGCTAAGTGTATTGTTATAGGAATGTATGATATCGAAAAAGAAAAATCTTATGTCTATTATGAATCTGAAAATTCTGAAGAATGGAAATCAGAAGATGAAAAAACTTTTTACAAAGGATTAAAAGAAAAAGAAATGCTTGAATCTTTCTGGAGAATTGCTGATAAGGTTAATCAGTTTGTTACTTTTAACGGAAGGAATTTCGATGTTCCTTTTTTAATGCTTCGATCTGCAATGCTGAAAGTTAAACCATCAGTAAATCTGATGGGAAGCAGATACAATGAAACTCACATTGATTTGCTGGAACAACTTACTTTTTTTGGTACTACAAGAAAATTTAATCTTGATTTTTATTGCAATGCTTTCGGAATTGAATCGCCGAAATCAAAAGATATTTCAGGGATGGAAGTAAAAAATTTGTACGAAGCCGGCAGAATAAAAGATATTGCTACATATTGCTCGAAAGATATTTATGCTACATATCAGTTGTTCAAAATTTGGGAAGAGTTCCTGAGATTTAAATAATTCAAGTTGACTGCCTGATTTTTTGGTGAGCGAAAAAACCGTTGAAACGGTTATTATAATCAGATTTCATTTTGTTAACCCACGACTTAAGTCGTTGGTTAATGAGAAAAAAGTAAAAGTTTCAAACCGTTTTACCTGTCCGCCTGTGGCGGAACGGTTTATAATAACAAGCGGTCAACTTGAATTAAATAATTTAATTCTGAGCCAATCAATTTGACACTCAATCAACCAATCATTCAATCAATCATTCAATCAATCATTCATTCATTCTAAATTAAAATGGTATAATCAATTCTTAAATTAAAACTCTTCTTCTAACAACCATCCTTCAGCAAGATCAGAGGTTATTTCAGAAATAAATCTTGATGGCTTTGAGAGAGTTGTGCCTGCCTCGCGATCATAAAGATTCATAGGATAAGTAATGAACAGATTATTTTTGGCACGAGTTGAAGCCACATACATCAATCTTCTTTCTTCTTCAAGCTGCTCAAGGTTATCTGCACTTTTGCTGGAAGGGAAGTAACCTTCAACTGCGTGAATGATAAATACCGTATGCCATTCAAGACCTTTTGCAGAATGAATAGTTGAAAGAGTTACGAATTCATTTTCTTTATCTTCAGCACCTATGTCAATCACACTATCAATTATAGGTTCAATTGCCATATCTGAAAGAAGAGTATCAACGGAAGAATAATTCTCTACGATGTTAAGAAATATCTCAAGATCTTTTTTTCTTTTATTCCAGTCGTCGTAATTGGCTTTGAACAAATCCCAGTAATATTCATAAACTGATTGAAGCATCTCAGAGGGCATCATTTTTTTCTTCTGAAGATTATACAACAGATAAAACAACGGACCTAATTTTTGATAACTGAATTCCGGCTGCTGGTCAGGTTCAGCTTTAATGGTTATTCTGGCTGTTGCAAGTTCATCGAGAATTTTCTGTGCAGTCTTTGGTCCAACGCCTTCGTGAAGTAATAAAACACGATACCAACTTATCACATCTCTTGGATTTACAACTATTCTTAGAAATGCCATTACATCTTTTATATGAGCTGTTTCAACGAATTTCATCCCGCCAAATTTTTGAAACGGAATGTTTGCTTTTGAAAGCTCCAACTCCAGATCAAATGAATGAAATGAAGAACGAAATAAAACAGCAATATCTCTCAAAGGAACTCCTTCTTCTCTCAGGTCAAGAATTTTTTCAACAATAAATTTTGATTGGAGATTTTCGGTTGTTGCAGCAACTATATTTGGCAGCGAACCACTGCCTCGTCTTGTGTAGAGATTTTTTTCAAACTTTTCCAAAGCAGTATGATTTATGCGATTGGCAAAATCCAGAATTGATTGATAACTGCGATAGTTTTCCTCCAGTTTGATAATCTTAACATCAGGAAAAAGTTTTGGGAATTCCATAATGTTTTTGAAATCTGCGCCACGAAAAGAATAAATCGCCTGCGAATCGTCTCCAACAACCATCACATTACGATTGTATTGTGCCAAACCTTTAACAATTTCTGCCTGAAGATGATTAGTGTCCTGATATTCATCAACCATTATAAATTTAATTTCAGAAGTGAAAGCTTTGGCAGCAAGTCCGCCATTGAAAAGAAATTCTCTCAGATAGAGCAGCAAATCATCGTAATCCAATAAATTATTTTTTCTTTTATACTCATTATAGACTTTTTGTATGTCCAGAATTTTATCGAGTAATGGAAGAAAATGAGGATAATCTTCTTCAATAATTTCAGCTACAGTTCTTTTTGTATTAACACTTAAGCTATAAACTTTACCGAGCGTTTGTTTATTTGGGAATCTTCTTTCCTTGGTAAGAAATTTATCCTGTGAGCGGATAAGATTAATTACATCTTCGCTGTCACCCTGGTCAAGTATAGTAAAATTAGAATCGAGACCAATTGCTTTAGCATATTTTCTTAATGTGATATTTGCGAAAGAATGAAATGTGCCGCCACGAATTTTTGAGCAGCGATCATCCAGCAGCATTGATGCTCTTCGCATCATTTCATTGGCTGCTTTCCTGGTAAAAGTTAAAAGAAGAATTGAATTTGGATCGTTACCCAACTCAATAAGTCTCGCAACACGATAAACAAGAGTTCTGGTTTTACCTGTTCCTGCTCCGGCAATAATCAGATAAATACCTTCTACGGCTGAAGCAGCTTCGTATTGAGATGGATTTAGTTCTTCTCTGTAATTAATCTTAAAGCGGGATTCGTCAACTTCTGTTTTGAATCCCGCTTCCGAAAATCTTTTAAGTTTATATTTCTTTTCCATTACCTTTTATATGCTACCGGCTTACCCAATATTTCTGATATTAAAATATATTCTCTGAGTGATTGAGGATTTTTAAGTTTATCAACGATAGGATGTCTTTTTCTCTGAGATTCATAATTAGCTTTGAGTAATTCCTCGAATTTTTCAGCTTCACGAAGAGTTTTTGCATCAAGTTTTTTTACTGTATCACGCGATTTGATTGCACGACTTTCAGCACTAACCATTCTTGCATCCTGCTTGTCATAATTCGTTTCAAAAGCTTGCTTATATTTTTCTTCTTCTTTCTGCTCAGGATGAGTTCTTGTTTTTTCTTGCGGCTGAGGCGAAGGAATTCCCATATTTTCTTTGAATATGTTTTCAATCTCTTTCAGAATATCATAGCTCTCAGCAGATTTAGTTTCTGAACTATAGCCCGCAGATGAAATCGGAGTTTCATTCTCTTTTTTAGGAACGGGCAAACTGCTGCCTGGTTTCTTTTCCTGATCTTTCTTTTTGAAAAAAGAACTAAGGAAAGAAATAATAATTATCAGATAGATAAGTATTTCAAAAAAATTATCCATTTGGTTTATTCTTCTTTTCTTCAGGTTGAGCTATTGATGAACGCATTTCTGTATCTGCCTGAATATTTTTCAGATTGTAGTAATCCAATACACCAAGTTTGCCAGCTCTGAAAGCTTCAGCAATTGCTCTGGGAACTTCAGCTTCTGCCTCAATAACTTTTGCACGCTGACGGGCAACTTCTGCAATCATTTCCTGTTCTAATGCAACAGCAGCAGCTCTTCTTTCTTCTGCTTTTGCGCGTGCAACTTTCAGATCAGCTTCTGCCTGATCAGTTTGCAGAATTGCACCGATATTTTGTCCGATATCCACATCAGCAATATCGATTGAGAGAATTTCGAATGCCGTTCCGGAGTCAAGTCCTTTAGCCAAAACACTTTTGGAAATTTTATCAGGATTTTCCAGAACTTCTTTATGAGAATTACTTGAACCGATTGTCGACACAATTCCTTCACCAACTCTTGCGAGGATTGTAGCTTCTCCTGCACCGCCGACTAATCTGTCGATATTAGCTCTGACAGTTACTCTTGCAATTGCTTTAAGCTGAATACCGTCTTTGGCAACTGCTGCAACCAATGGGGTTTCGATTACTTTTGGAACCACAGACATTTTAACTGCTTCAAGTACATCTCTTCCGGCAAGGTCTATAGCTGTTGCTCTTTCAAAAGTTAATCCGATATTTGCTTTATCCGCCGATACCAAAGCGTTAATAACTTTGGTTACATTTCCTCCTGCAAGATAGTGAGCTTCAAGTTTTGCCTGATCAACTGTTAATCCGGCTTTAGTCGCTGTAATCATATTTCTTACTATTAAAACAGGCGGAACTTTTCTCAGTCTCATTCCAACTAAATCTCGGAATATTTTAAGCTTAACTCCTGAAAAGTATGCTGTGATGAATAAACCGATTGGAATGAAATAGAAAAAGAGAATCAGAAGAAATACTATTGCAATTATAATTACTATTGATAAACCTGTTAATGCTTCCATATTCATACTCCAAAAATTTGATGAGATTTTCAGTCTTAAATTAAGGATTATTTCTGAATTCTTTTAGGTTAATAATTCAGAACAATTGTAATTATTACAAATGTTTCAAGTCATAATGTTAGATTATTGGAATAGTTGACTGAATAATTTTCAATATAATATTTTACATTTTTTTACGCTTGAAAATTCAGTAAAATTGTAGTGAAAATAATGGCACTTTATTTGGCTTTACGA
This sequence comes from uncultured Ignavibacterium sp., assembly GCA_937934185.1. GTDB lineage: Bacteria > Bacteroidota > Ignavibacteria > Ignavibacteriales > Ignavibacteriaceae > Ignavibacterium. The sequence goes on from CALHAB010000030.1 coordinate 8,453, forward strand.
TGCGAATATTGCGGTAAAAATTGGCTATCTGCTATTGATTAGCCCCTTTTGCGTATATATATTGCAAAAGAAACGGAATTCAAAAATTTTTTGTTTAACAATTAAACACTTAAAGGTATAAAACTATGGATGGAAATTTTTCAGACAGACTGCAGGATGTAATAAGACTCAGCCGCGAAGAAGCACTAAGACTCGGACACGATTACATTGGAACTGAACATCTTTTGCTCGGAATTATTAGGGAAGGGCAGGGTGTTGCTGTTAAAATTTTAAGAAACCTCGATTGCGATCTGCTTAAATTGAAAAAAGCCATTGAGGATACAGTCAGAACTTCCGGTGGAACTCTAACCATCGGAAATATTCCTCTTACAAAGCAGGCTGAAAAAGTACTAAAGATTACACAGATAGAATCTAAAATTTACAAAGCTGATGTTATCGGAACTGAGCATCTGCTTCTTTCATTGTTGCGGGATGAAGATAACATAGCAACTCAGATTCTTCATCAGTTTAATGTTACTTATGATGCTGCCCGTGCAGAGTTAAATGAAATGCTGAGCAGCAAAAGTCCCAAAGATCCAAATCAGCCAAGGCCTCCTATATCAGATAGAAAACCTGAGAAAACAAAGACTCCGGTACTTGATAATTTCGGTCGTGATTTAACCAAGCTTGCGATGGAAGATAAGCTTGATCCGGTTGTTGGTAGAGAAAAGGAAATTGAAAGAGTTGCTCAGATACTAAGCCGAAGAAAAAAGAATAATCCCGTTCTGATTGGTGAGCCAGGCGTTGGTAAAACTGCTATTGCCGAGGGTCTTGCATTAAGAATTATTCAGAAAAAAGTTCCAAGAACTTTGCAGGATAAAAGAGTTGTAACGCTTGATCTTGCAGGACTCGTAGCCGGCACAAAATATCGAGGTCAGTTTGAAGAGCGAATGAAAGCTCTTATGAATGAACTCGAGAAAGCTGAAGATGTAATTCTTTTTATTGACGAATTGCATACTATTGTTGGTGCCGGAGGAGCTTCAGGTTCGCTGGATGCTTCGAATATGTTCAAACCTGCTTTGGCGCGTGGTGACATTCAGTGCATTGGTGCAACAACTTTAGATGAGTACAGAAAGTATATCGAAACTGACGGCGCATTAGACAGAAGATTCCAGAAAGTGATGGTTGAACCGCCCTCATACGAAGAAACCCTTCAGATACTCGAGAATATTAAATTCAAATATGAAGAACATCATCGTGTTCGTTATACAAAAGAGGCAATCGAAGCTGCGGTTAAACTCAGTAACAGATACATAACAGACAGACACTTGCCTGATAAAGCAATAGATGTAATTGATGAAGCTGGTTCAAGAGTTCATATGGGACATTTTGAAGTTCCAAAAGAAATCCTTGATCTTGAAGCTGAAATTGAAAATGTCAGAAAAGAAAAAGCCCGTGTTGTTAAGATGCAGGATTATGAAGAAGCAGCAAGACTTCGTGATAAGGAACGAAATCTTCAGGCAGAACTTGAACTTGCCAAACGCGAATGGGAAAACAAAACCAAAGATATCGTTCACGATGTGACTGAAGAGGATATTGCAACTGTTGTTGCTATGATGACAGGTATTCCTGTTAATCGAATTGCTCAGACTGAGTCTGAAAAACTTCTCAAGATGGAAGATGCTCTCAAACAGCATATCGTTGGTCAGGATGAAGCTGTAATAAAATTAACAAAAGCAATTCGCAGAACAAGAGCCGGACTTAAAAATCCAAACAGACCAATAGGCAGTTTTATTTTCTTAGGACCTACTGGTGTTGGTAAAACTGAATTGTGCAAAGTTCTTGCTAAATATCTTTTTGATAGTGAAGATGCACTCATACGAATTGATATGAGTGAGTATATGGAAAAGTTCTCTGTGTCAAGATTAGTTGGAGCACCTCCGGGATATGTTGGTTATGAAGAAGGCGGACAATTAACTGAAAAAGTAAGACGCAAACCTTATTCAGTTGTCCTGTTTGACGAAATTGAAAAAGCTCATCCGGATATTTTCAGTATTCTCTTGCAGGTACTTGATGATGGAATGCTTACTGATAGTCTTGGAAGAAAAGTTGATTTCAAGAATACGATCATTATAATGACTTCAAACATTGGTACAAAGGATTTGAAGAATATAAGTTCATTCGGTTTTGGTGCTAAAGAAGAAGCTGATAATTATGCTCATATGAAAGACACTGTTGAAGAAGCAATGAGAAAACTTTTTAATCCAGAATTTCTCAACCGAATTGATGAAACAATAGTATTCAGAAGTCTGAACAAAGAAGATATCCTTAAGATTATTGATATTGAGTTGAAAGATCTTCTGCAGAATATGAAAGATCAGAAGATGAATATCGTACTAGATGAATCTGCTAAGAACTTTCTTGTTGAGAAAGGATACGATGAAAAATTCGGTGCAAGACCTTTAAGAAGAGCAATTCAGAGATATGTTGAAGACCCATTGGCTGAAGAAATCTTAAGAGGTTCTTTCAAAGAAGGCTCTACAATTATTGCCAAGCATTTTGAAAATTCTGAAGAGTTGGTTTTTATTGAAGAAACTCCCGAACAACCAATTCAGCAGGAATCCAAAGAGTCGTAATAATTCCCTCATTCTTTTCAGGACGCATTCTTTCTGAATGCGTCTTTTTTTGTTTAAATTTGGATAGTAAAATCAATAACATCAAATCACTATGACTGCATTAACAAATCAACAAATTTTAGATCAATTAAAATCCTTAAATAACTGGATTTATGTTAATAATTCCATCAGCAAAGAGTTTGAATTTAAAGATTTTATTCAAGCTATGGCCTTTGTAAACTCTGTTGCGTTGGAAGCTGAGAAAATGGATCATCATCCCGATATTTTAATTTATGGATGGAATAAAGTTAAAATTAATATTTCCACGCATAGTGCTGGTGGAGTTACCGAAAACGATTTTCATTTAGCAAAAAAAATTGAAGAAAGGATAAAATGAAATCCAGATTAGACTCCTTACTCGAAATGCTCGAGCAGCAGCCGTTTGATTCATTTCTTCTTTATGGAATCGCTTTGGAATATATGTCAATGAATGAAGATGAAAAGGCAGAAGAATATTTCAAAGAACTGCTTGAAGCTGATCCCGGATATGTTCCGGCTTATATGCAATATGCGTCACTGAAAATAAACCAGAATGAAATTGAAGAAGCAAAATTTCTTTTAAGAAAAGGAATAAAACTAGCACGCGAAAAAAATGATCGTCACGCCGTGAATGAAATGGAGGATTTGCTTGATGAGCTTGAATGATCAGCAGATACTCGACATATTTTTAAAGACAGACGCACTTCTTCAGGGACATTTTTTACTAACTTCAGGCAGACATAGCAATCAGTATTTTCAATGTGCAAAAGTTTTACAATATCCTTATTATACTTCTGAGGTTTGTTCCGTGTTGTCAGATCACTTCAGAAATTTTGAAATTGATACTGTAATTGCGCCTGCGATGGGAGGAATAATTGTTGGTTATGAAGTTGCACGACAGTTGGGAAAGAAATCTATCTTTACTGAAAGAGAAAATAATATTATGACTTTGCGTCGTGGTTTTACTCTTTCACCCAACGAAAAAGTTTTGGTATGTGAAGATGTTGTTACAACAGGCGGCTCTGTGTTTGAAGTAATTGATATTGTCAAAAAATCCGGAGCAGAAGTAGTTGGGGTTGCTTCAATTGTTGACAGAAGTAACGGTAAAGTTGATTTTGGTTATCCATTTAAGAGTTCATTAAAGCTCGAGGTTGTTTCTTATCTTCCTGAAGAATGCCCAATTTGTGCTATTGGAAAGCTGCCACTTGTTAAACCTGGTTCAAGGAAAATTTTATGAACGCCTGGATTTTTAATTTACTTCGTGATTTAGTAAAAGATGATCTCCTTTACAGAATACTACTTTTTGCAATTGTAATTGTTATCTCATTCTTCGGTTCAAAATTTCTCGCCTTCATCTCAAAAAAAATTATTAAACCAATTGTATCAAAAACCAAAACTGATCTTGATGATAAAATACTTGCTGCATCAGGTTCAGCAATTTATCGTTTATCCTTTCTGGCAGGTATTTTTATTTCTGTTGAGATATTCAAGGATGGAATTAAGAGTGAATCAAAATTTCTTCCAAAACCTCTCAAAGAGATCTATCCTTTTTTGGATAACCTTGTAGCAATTACAGAATCACTTCTTTTCATTGCATTGATCATTATCCTCTTAGTTGTTTCCTTCAGATATGTAAATGTTATACTTGACTGGTATTCTGAAAAAATTGATGCAAGTGATAACAGGAATCTGAGCGGAAGTCTTTTCCCGTTATTGAAAAAAGTTTTTAAGATAATTTTATTCGCTCTGGCTATAGTTATTGTTCTGGCGAAATTTAGTGTGGATATAAGTGCATTTGTCGTATCTCTTGGAGTTGGTTCTTTGGCTATTGCTTTAGCGGCACAGGAAACTCTGTCTAATATGATTTCGGGATTTATTATAATGACTGACAGACCTTTCAGAATCGGGGACAGAATCAGATATGCTGATAATCAGGTTGGAGATGTAGTTGATATCGGAATCCGAAGTACAAAAATTCTGGACTTTGACAACAACATTGTGATAATACCAAACAATGAAATTGTTAAATCAAGACTTGTAAATATCACTTATCCAAATTCACTCACAAGAGTTGTCGTAGATGTTGGAGTAGCTTACGGAACTGATATTAAGAAAGTAAAAGAAATACTTCTGAAGATTGCTAACGAAGACCCGGATTGCTCGAAACAGATGGCACCCGATGTATTTCTTATCAACTTCGGCGCTTCATCACTTGATTTCAGGTTAATAGCAAGAACCGATGACTATCGTAATGCCTGGGCAATGCAGTGCAGGTTGCGCGAAAAAATTTATGAAGAGTTCAATAAGAATAATATTGAAATACCATTTACTCAAATTGTCGTTCATCAATCCAGGTCGTAACAAAATGAAAATAAAACTCACTCTCAATTTAATTCTGCTTCAGATAAGTTTAGCTGCGCAGGTTTATTTCGATGATTATTTTACAGAAGGTTCGCTTCGCTTAGATTATTATCATACAGGAAACGATACACTGGAAATCTATTCAATTGATGAGCTTTATGCTGAACCATTCTGGGGTGGAAGTAAGAAAAATCTTTTGGATGTTTTTGATTATGGCAAACATAAATTCGTGGTAAGAGATGAAAAGACAGGAACAGAAATTTATTCAAGAACATATTCAACATTATTCAGTGAATGGTTAACTACCGAAGAAGCTAAACATACAACAAAGTCTTTCAGTGAGACAGTTGTATTTCCTTTCCCAAAAAAGACAGTTATTGTGGAATTTTATTCACGGGATAAAAAAAACATACTTCATAAAAAGTTTGAATACAGAGTTGATCCTTCAAATTATTTTATCAGAAGAGACAAACCATTAATATTTCAATCAGTAAAAATTCTTGATAACGGAAGTCCATCTGAAAAGGTTGATATAGTTATGATTCCTGATGGTTATACAAAATCAGACAGCGCTAAATTTCTTAAAGACGCTGAAAGGTTTTCAAAATATCTTTTCGGTTCATCGCCTTTCAAAGAAAATAAAGATAAGTTTAATATTCACGCGGTGCTTTCATGGTCCGAAGAATCAGGAACAGATATACCTGCAGAAAATATATGGAAGAGAACTATTGCTAATTCAAGCTTTTACACTTTTGATGTCGATCGTTATCTGATGATTTATGACAATAAAACGCTTCGTCATTTAGCATCAAATGCACCTTATGATCAGATTTATGTTTTGGTAAATACAAATAAATATGGCGGCGGCTCAATTTATAATCACTATTCCGTTTGTGTCAGTGATAATTCAAATTCAGAATATATTTTTGTTCACGAATTCGGACATGGTTTTGCATCCCTTGGAGATGAGTACTACACCTCTGAAGTTGCATACTCTGATTTTTATCCGCTTGATGTTGAACCGTTAGATCCAAACCTTACTACGCTTGTTGACTTTGAATCTAAATGGAAGGACTTAATTGAAGAAGGAACACCAGTTCCCACTCCTAACTCTCCGGAATTTCGCCATAAAACAGGAGTGTTTGAAGGTGGCGGATACAGTGCCAAAGGAGTTTACAGACCAGCTTATGATTGCACTATGAAATCAATTTCGATTGATAACTTTTGTGCTGTTTGTAGAAGAGCAATTCAGAATATGATTGATTTTTACTCAAACTAAGGAATAAAAAATTGGATCAAAAAAAATTACACAAAACAATTGAGAGCATTGCATCTCAGAAATTTGAGAATGAAGAAGAGATGCTTAAATATGTTCTTGAACAGATAGTGAATGATAAAAGTTTTGAAGTAACCGGTGGAAGAATATGGAAACTTGAGCCGGAATCTTTCAGCTATAAACTGCTTTATCAAACCGGAAAGATAGATAAGATTGATCCACGATTCAGGATTAGATTAAAGAATTATCCTGAGTTTGAACGTATTGCTAATGAGCGAACTATCCTTGCTGATGAAACTTTAACCGAATTGAAAAAGAAGGGAATTTTCAGATATTCAGCTACAGGAGTTGGCTCAAGAGTTAAGCTTAACGGAAAAATTTATTATGAATATATCCTTGCACTCAACAGTGATTTACTAGATGAAGAGTTTCGACTAAACATGAGTATTATCGCAACAGCTCTTACATCCCAAATCAGACAGAAAAGAATTCTTGCAAGTGCAACAAACCTTAAAGCTGATCTTGACAAAGCAAGGCAGCTTCAGAAATCAATTCTTCCTGAGCACGAATATAAGTTTCATAATTACGATATATTCGGATTAACAGACCCGGCTGAGATAGTTGGCGGTGATTTTTTTGATTATCTTGAAATCGGAGATGATCAGGACAGACTCGGAATTGCTGTCGGTGATGCTGCAAGTAAAGGCGTTTCTGCTGCTGCAGAAGCTATGTATATTTCCGGTGCTCTTCGCATGGCGAGTAATTTTGAAATTAAAATTACTCCGTTGATGAAAAAGATGAATCAACTGGTAAATAAAATTTTTGAGGATGATAAATTTTCATCTCTCTTTTATGGAGAACTGTCAACCGATAAAAACGGTTTATTCCTTTATACAAACGCTGGTCACAATCCTCCTTTATTTTATAGCAGCAGAAAAAATAAAGTTGAGTATTTACTTGTAACAGGTCCTGTACTTGGTCCGGTGCCGCATGCAAAATATCAGATTGAAAGTATAAACTTTTTTCCCGGCGATATTCTGCTGATGTTTTCTGATGGAATTGTTGACTCAACAAATTCAAAAGGTGAACCTTATCCCGAAGTCCGATTGATAAATCTGTTAAGGAATAATAAAAACAGAACACCTAAAGAAATTGCTTTAAAGATTCTGGATGATGTTCTGAGATTCAGCAAAAACGGTACTTACTCAGACGATAAAACTTTGGTAGTCATAAAACGAAATGAATAAAATTATTGGAGAGTGAAATGATTCATTCTGTAAATCCTTACAATAACGAAATTATAAAATCCTATCAGGAAATTTCTGATATTGAATTACAAAATACTCTTGAAAGAATGCAACTTGAATTTGAAAACTGGAAGACACAACCTTTCAGTTTTCGTTCTTCATTGATGAAAAAAGCTGCCGAAGTATTAAGAAAGAAAAAAGAAGAATACTCGAAGCTTATGACACTTGAAATGGGAAAACCAATTGCTCAATCAAGAGCTGAAATTGATAAATGTGCCTGGGTTTGCGATTACTATGCCGATAATGCTGAAAAATTTTTAGCTGATGAAATTGTTCAAACTGATGCAACAAAAAGTTTTGTCACTTATCAGCCGCTTGGAGTAGTTCTTGCAGTAATGCCCTGGAATTTTCCTTTCTGGCAGGTATTCAGATTTGCTGCTCCAACTTTAATGGCTGGCAATGTTGGTATCTTAAAACATGCATCAAATGTCAGCGGATGTTCAATTGCAATTGAAGAAGTTTTTTCTGAAGCTGGTTTTCCGGAATTCGTCTTCAAATCTGTTATTTTAAGTTCATCAAGAGTCAAAGATTTAATTTCGAATCCGATTGTTCAGGCAGTGTCATTAACAGGAAGCGTTCCGGCAGGAAAATCAGTTGCATCAGTTGCTGGATCACATATTAAAAAAACCGTCCTTGAGCTCGGTGGAAGTGATCCTTATGTCGTTTTGGAAGATGCAGATTTGAGTGAAGCAGTTCAGACTTGTGTTAATTCAAGATTAATAAATGGAGGACAAAGCTGTATAGCTGCAAAAAGATTTATTGCCGTCAAAGAAGTTTATGATAAATTCACTGAAATGTATGTTGATTTTATGAAGCAGAAAAAAATGGGTGATCCTTTCGATGAATCGAATGATATCGGACCGCAGGCAAGTGTTAAACTAAGAGATGAACTTCACGAACAGGTTTTAAGAAGTTTCAACGCTGGATCAAAAATTCTGCTTGGTGGATTTATTCCCGATATGAAAGGAGCTTTTTATCCGCCTACGGTTTTATCGGATGTTAAACCTGGAATGGCTGCCTTCGATGAAGAACTCTTTGGTCCGGTTGCAGCAATAATAAAAGCAGAAGATGAAGATGATGCTATACGACTGGCAAATCAAACTGTATTTGGTTTAGGTGCTGCTGTATTTACGAAAGATCTGAAGCGCGGTGAAAAAATTGCAAAAGAAAAACTTAATGCAGGAAGTTGCTTTGTAAATCAGTTTGTAAGGTCGGATCCAAGATTACCATTTGGTGGAATTAAAGAATCCGGTTATGGAAGAGAGTTATCAGTATTCGGAATCAGAGAGTTTGTGAATATTAAAACTGTTTCGATTAAATAATTTAAAACAAAATTTATTCTGACTTAATAATTTCATTTATCAGTCCTATAAGTTCATCCTTCTTAAAAGGTTTTGATAAATAATGTGAGCAACCGGCATTAATGAATTCATCTTTGTCCCCAAGCATTGCATAAGCAGTTATAGCAACTATTGGAATTTCTTCATATTCTTTCATTGCCCTGATTTGTTTTGTAACATCAATACCACTTAAATCTCTGCCAAGATTAATATCCATAAGTATCAAATCAAATCTGTTTGTGTACAACATTTCAAGTGCTTCTTTTCCTGTTTTAGCTATAAATAAGTTGCAGAAATTTTTTAAGAACAGTTTAGTTACTTCAATACTTGTTTCATCATTTTCGACCAGAAGAATATTCAGAGATTTATTTGAAGTCAGATTATTATGCTTTGCAGAAATTTCTTCTTCAAATTCTCTTTTTTCGGCAATTGCCTTCTGGTCATTCAATAACGGAAAAGTAATTGAGAATGTTGAACCTTTATTTACTTCGCTTTCAACGCTGATTGTTCCTCCGAGTACTTCCACAAATTTTTTTGTCAAAGTTAATCCCAGACCCGTACCGTCAAATTTCCTGTCAAGTCCTTCACTGACTTGTCTGAACTCTTCGAATATTTTTGAAAGACCATCTTGTGGTATTCCAATTCCTGTATCCTGAACTTTTATGACCACATTCGATCTATTCTTTGAGGTTTCTTTTTCAACTTTAACTGTCACTCCACCTTCCTGAGTATATTTAATTGCATTGTTAAGCAGATTATTCAGAATCTGATGAAGTATTTTCTCATCAATAAAACAATTTATTTCTTCTTCACCTATCTCACTTTTAAGGTAAAGGTTTTTGGTTTTTGCAAATGCTTCAAACTGAAGAAGATTTTCACGAACTACGCGGCAAACATTAATATTATCCAATTTCAGCTCCATTCTGTTTGCTTCAATTCTCGATAAATCAAGAATTGAATTCAGTGTTTCCAACAATCTTTTTCCACTGACATAAATCCTCGATGCCATTTCTGATAATTCTTTATCTGTAATGTTATCACGAAGCAATTCTGCAAACCCTAGAATTCCAACGAGCGGAGTTCTGAGTTCGTGACTGACATTTGCAAGGAATGTTGATTTTAGTTTGTTTAATTCTTCAGCTTTGATTTTTGCTTCACGAATTTCTCTTTCATTTTTCTTTCGCTCAGAAATATCCTGTTTGATTGAAATAAAATGACTAATGTTTTTGTTGCTGTCATAAATTGGTGTGATGGTCATTTCTTCTTCATATAATGTTCCGTCTTTTCTTTTATTAATTAACTCACCTTTCCATACATTTCCGCTTTCGATTGTCTGCCACATTTTTTGATAGAACTCATCAGGCATCAAACCTGATTTAAAAATGGAATTAGTTTTTCCAATGATTTCTTCCTCTTTATAACCGGTTAATTTTTTAATTGCCTCATTAGCCCAAATAATCTTTCCATTTCTCTCAGTGATAGTTACACCGTTTGCTGCACTGTGTAAAGCATTTGTGAGAAGATGAAGCATTTCTTCAGTTTTAATCCTGTCGGTAATATCTCTCAATGTAGAAAGCAAAACTTCCTGATTTTGATATCGGATTCGGGATGACATGCTTTCGACCCAGCGGATTTTATTTTTGGAGGTAACTATCTGAAATGTATCGCGTTTTGTTTCTCCGCTGTTTCTTTCAAATGAAATTAATCTGATTGCTTTATCTATGTTTGAAGGATGAAGAAATTCTGTGATGCTTCTCCCAACACCTTTTTCAGGTGAGTCGAGCTCGACAAGTCTGGCAGCACTTTGATTGGCAAATAATATTTTACCATTCCAATCAACTATAATTACAGACTCAATAATATTATTTACAAGAGATCTGAACCTTTCTTCACTTTCTGCAAGCTTTTGAAGTGTATGTTTTCTTTCAGTAATGTCTTCAACAATTCCTGCTAATGCAATAAGTTTTCCTTTGTCATCAAAGATTGGCGAAGTTGAAAGTGAAATAAAAAATTCTTCACCTGATTTCTTCACATTAATCAGTTCGCCTTTCCACCCTCCTTTTAATGTTTGTGGTAAAATGTTCTTAACAATATTTATAGGATTTTTAGTTGAGCGGATTATACTAACATTTTTTCCAAGGATTTCTTCCTGCTTATAACCATAAGTTTTGGTAAAGGCATCATTGACAAAAATTATATTGTCCTGAGTATCGCCGATAATCACGCATTCAGAAATATTTCTGAATGCATTTGCGAACATTGCAATCTGCTTTTGCGATTTTTTCTTTTCAGTGATATCCCGGACAATTGCCTGAATGAATTTTTCTCCCTTAATCTCAACCACAAATAAACTAACCTCTGCATCAAATTCTGATTTATCCTTTCTGATATGTTTCCACTCGAAATATTGCGGGTTATCTTTTAATGCACCCTGAATTATCTCTAAAGCTTTATCTTTTGACGACAAACCATCTTCCTGAAATTCCGGTGAAAAGTCAAAAGGAGTTCTGTTTATCAATTCATTCTTAGAACAACCAAACATTTCTATTGCTTTCTGATTTGCATCAATGAAATATTCATTCTTCATCAGAAGTATTGCGTCATTACTGCCTTCGAAAAGCGTTTTGTATTTAAGTTCACTTTCGGCAATTCTTTCGATAGATTTTTCTCTGTCAGTAATGTCAGTAAAAAATATTGCAACAGTATTTTCTGCAAGCTGAATTGCTGAGTATTCGTAGATACCATTGATATTTTTATCGATGTAATTAATTTTCTGAAATAAAAGACTACCTCCGTTTTTTGCAATTTGTTTGAACTGCTGAACAGTGGTTTGATAGGGTAATGAAGGAAAAATTTCTTCTATCTTTTTATATAAATAATCATCTGATCTTATTCCAAGGATGACTTCTGCAGAATGATTAGTTGTTATTAATCTAAGATTATTTTCCTGATCAAGTGAATAGACCAAAGCACCAAGTGGTGAGGCATCAAGCATCCGTTGGAGCGATTTTGCATAATCAACCAGAGTTTTTTCAGTATCCTTTTGAACGGTAACATTATCACAAACTAAAATGACTTCCTTGCTGCCAGCTTCTGTTGTGAATGAAATTGCACTTACTCTTACCCAAATCACATTATTGAATTTATTCAGTAATCTTAATTCCCAGGTAAAAGTTCTGTCTGGATTTTGCAGGCATTGATTGATCTGAAAATTAATTAGTTGTTCATCTTCGGGATGATAAATTTTCGAGATGTGGTTACCCGTTAACTCATTACGGTTAAATTGTAACTCAGTTTGAACGCTTTTATTAACGCCGGAGATTAGTCCATCAGAGTCAATAATAAAAATCATCAGTGGATTATTATCATATAAAACCTTGAAGCGATTTTCACTTGATTCAAGTTTCTGATTTGAAAACTTACCTTGAGTAATTTCTGAAGCAGAAAATAAGATAACATTTTTGTTTTGGTAATTAAGCCTTGATAATTTTACTCGAAGATTAATATCTTCATTCTTACTGTTTAGATGAATCGTTTCATATTCAATAAGCTTCTCAGAAAACTGGACTTCATTAAGCATTTCTATTTCTTTTTCAGGTAATCCGGATAGATAAATAAAATTGGAACCAACAACTTCGTTTCGTGAAGTTTTATATGATTTAATTGCAACTTCATTCGCATCCAGAATTATAAAATCAGCAGGATCAATTAAAAGAAAAATCTCATTGGTGGAATCGAATAATTTTTTAATCTTAGATTCAAAATTATCATTACCAATTTCAGTTATCTGACAAAGGAAATAATTTGAATCATCTGAAGTTAACCTGCTGATAATGAGGTGAAGGATTTTTTGTGAATTAATATCCGTATAATCAAATTCAAAAAAATTTGTTTTGTTGAAATCGTGAATTCTGTTCTTTATCTCAGACAATAATGAGTTTAAATTTTCTGACTTGATATCAGAAGATTTGATCTCTTCCAGAATTTCTTTTTTGAATATACAAATAGCTTCATCATTATAGTGAATTAAATGAATTTCTTCATCAAATAATAATGTAGCTAACTTAAAGTGATTCAATAAGTCAAAAAGATCCTGCCTTCTTTTATTCTTCAACATAAAAATTGATTGTTTCCCTGGTTGGATAAATTTGATTTATCTTAAATAAGATTGCGAATAAAATTATCCTAATATCATTAGATTTGCAAAAAGAAATTTTTACTATGCAGAC
>CALHAB010000031.1 GCA_937934185.1 uncultured Ignavibacterium sp.
AAAGTAGCTATTGCCGCTCCGTTTATTCCATATATCGGAATTAAAAACCAGTTCATAACAACATTAACTATCATTCCGGTTAAAGTTCTGTAAAATGAAAGTTTTGTTAAATTTTCACTGATAAGATATTGACTGCTTGCAACTCCAAGAAATGTAGCAACACCTGCCCAAATATAAATCGTTAAAACCGGCGCAGCTGGCTGGTATATTGCACCGAATAAAAGATTAATTATAAAATCAGACAGAAGCGTAACAGGAATTGCTATTGCAATTGATATGGCTGCAAGGAAATCATAAAGTTTCTGCAAACGGCTTATATAAAGTTTTTCACTCGTTTGCTTTGCGTTCACAATCGCCGGGAAAACTGAGGTACTGATTGCCATAGGAACGAAATACCAGGCTTCGCAAAGTTTTACCGCTACAGCATAATACCCTACATCAGCGGTGGTCATAAAATTTTTGATCATTACCTGATCAATTTTCATATAAATCGCAATTACAACTCCTGAAAGAACTAATGGCCAGGAATCCCTGAACAACTCAACTGCAATTCTGGAATTAAATTTCCATTCACTCAATGAAAATTTATTTTTTCTGTAAACAGAGTAATATCCAACTGCCAGAAAAATAGATTCTAATGTCTGAACAATTGCAAAATAGAGCAGCGGTTGATTAAATATTACCAGTAATATTTTTAATATAGATGCAATAAAAAAAGATCCCGACTGAGCAATAACATTATACCTGGCTTCAACTCTTGATTGATAAAATTGTTCAACAACTCCCATTGATTGAAAAATTGTAGCTGAGGCAATAATGACAATCAACAATAAATTGAAAGATGGTTCTTTAATCAGAAAAGCAGTTAGTGTCACTAAGCTTATTGTAACAAATGAACCAATCAATCTTAAGCGGAAAACCGTGCCTAGAATTTCATTTCTTTTATCAGGAGTTTTTACCAATTCACGGACAACTATACTGTCCATCCCAAGGTTTGCAAATGAAGTGAACAATCCCGCAAAGCTTATTGCGTAGTTTAACAATCCAAACTGATCCGGACCAAGATACCGGGCGACATAAATTCCAACAAAGAATGCTACTAAAGTTCTGAAAATTTTTTCAGCAAACATCCAGCTTGTGTTTGCAAAATATCTTTTAAAGGTTTCAGAACCGAAGTTTATCTTTGTATTTATGTTATCGTTGCTCAATTAAAATTTATTTGCGTTTCTTTCTTAACTCTATTCCTATTGTAACGATTAAACCTAAAATTACCAATGAGCTTAAAGCTAGTGCTATATTTTTGGAAATGAAGAAACTTTCCGGTGCATATTCAATCTTTAACGAATGCTTGCCTTTAGGAACTGCTACTCCAAGATAACCGTGATTTGTTTTATAAACTTTAGTCTTCTCTCCGTTTAAGTAAGCTTTCCAGCCGGGATGATAGCTGTTTCCAATAAATATAAAATTATTTCCTGAGGCATTTATTTCTGCTTCTATTAAAGCCTCGTCGTACTTTAATAATTTTATTGAAGCTGTTGAATCAATCTCATCAATTTTGAGATCATCATTTTCAACAATAGCTACTTCGGCAGGATTTATTTCTCCGGTTTTCATTTTATTCAAATACTCAAGAGCAGACATCTTTTCAATTTTGTTTACGAAAAACATTCTGGGCAAAACATTTTCATTCCTCAATACAAAAGATTTACCTGAATTATAAACCGGCTTTAGACCGTGTAAAGCTGCCGGCTGATCGGTAATAATATATTTGACATTCAACATATTCCATAAAGATTGATTAACCGGTCCGACTACATCCATATAATCCTGATAAGCTCTGGGTTTAATTCCGGAATAGCCATAAAAATCTTCTATCAGAAAATATGCATGAAAATTAGCGTTGTTACTGAACGAACCAATCGAACCATCCTGTTTAAGATTAAATATTCTGAAAGGTTCTTTTTCATTCTGCTGCTCGATGAAAGAAATATAATCTGGCTTTGTAAATAAACTTTTTATATCCGGATTATTAATATACTTTGCGCCTCTTGAATCAATTCGCCATAAATCTATTATTGTCAGGATGATGAAAACACCAATCAGAATATCAGCACTGAATTTTTTATTTATAAAAAGATAAATGCTCCAAATGCCAACAGCGATAAACAACAATGCAAGAGTTAAATCAGTTGTAAACATTTGTGCGGTGTAATCGGCTAAAACCTGATACTGCTGGGCTAACTGAGGATTAGATTGCTGAATTGAATTTGCATAATCATTAACTCTGCCTACGAACCAGGTTGAGATTGGATTATTCAAAAGAATTACAAGTATAAAAATTCCTGAAACTGCAAATGAAATGTTTCTTATTATAATTTTTATCTTTTCATTTTTCTCTTCACGAAGAGATAGTAGTTTCATAAGTCCCAAACCAGCCAGAACAGGCATACTCATCTGGACTAAAACAAGAATCATTGATGGAACTCGGAACTTGTCGAAGTATGGAAAATAATAGAACATCAGATCAAACAGTACGGGAAAGTTTTTCCCAAATGAAATTAAAAGTGATATAACAGTAAGGATTGTCAGATATTGAACAAAAGGATCTTTTCTTAATGCTATCATAGCATAAAGACCAAGCAGAAAAACAAGCACTCCCATATACATTGCAACATCAACAAAACGCATCTGTCCGAAGTAAGTATTTACTTCAACTTCCTGATTATTTGTTAATGGTCCTTTGTATTTTGAATTTCCGAATCCGTAATAAGAGGGAACTAAAAATGTCAGAACTTCTTCGGGAGAAAACGACCACTCAGTATGATAGCTGTAATAATCAGATTCACTTTTTTCAGTTTTGGGAGCTTCTTTTTCAAGAATACT
>CALHAB010000032.1 GCA_937934185.1 uncultured Ignavibacterium sp.
CCCTATCTCCTCCGCTGTTAAATCATAAAGTTTATACACCAACTCATCTATCTCTCGCTCCCACGCACTCGTGTCGGCTTTCGAATTGTTTTGCTTCGCTTCCAATATCTTATCCACCAATTCCTCTATGCGACTTACAAGCGGCTGGTTCTCAGTAGTGATGGGGGGAATTTCAAAATTATTTACATACTGAGCTAGCATTCTAAATTGCCGCTTTTGTAGTTGTGTAACATGCTGCTTTACCAAATATCTTCCAAACTTTGAATTTAAAATACCTAATATATATTTTAAGTTAGAGCCAGTCATTATATATGCGGTGTTAAGCACAAAACCATATTCTTTCCAGTATGAATAACTTGGAAATTCATACCCTTCTTTCCAATTGTCTGTCATTATTTCAATGTAAATAATCTTCTCCTTCTCAAACTCGGGGTAGTAGGCAATCTGGTCTTGGGTTTCAAACCATTTGTTGCCTGTTTTTTTGCGAGCGTTAAAACCTAATTCTGGATATTTTTTGCCAGATTGTTCCAGTTGTCGTATATCAAAATTATCAAGAAAATATTTTTTTATCGCGGGATATTGCTCTATGTCCAACTTTAAAGCTGGGAAGGTTCCAATTACCCACAGTCCTGCCCACTCGTAGTAGTACCGTTTGATGTCTCTGCCACGTAAGATAGGTTTGATGAGGGCTTCGGTACGTTGGCGTTCGGTTTCGTCTTTGCAGTTTGACAGTATTTCGTTGCGCTTCTCGGTGGTTATGATGAAAGCTTCGTTAAGTCCGGTTTTAATTCCATAATAAATTTTCACATCCCAATCTTTGAGGGGTTTGCCTATGCGTTCGATTTTTTCTTTGAGGCGTTGTTCGGCATTGCTGCCTATAAACCAGGCTTCTTTGGTGAGTTTTTCGAGTGTAACACTGTTTTGCTTTACTTGCTCAGCTATGCTTTGTTTTTCAGTTTTTTGTAATGTGAGAGCTTTTAGTTGTTTTTTGTTTTCAGATTTTTGTATAAGCAAAATGTTGGTATCAACAGTTGCATTTTCAAATATGCCAGGACCTAAGTCAATCAATAGTTTAGGATTATACTTGGAAAAGAATTCCCGCAAACTCTCACCATAACCGGCACGCATCCATTTGTTTGAGGTAATGTAGCAGAGTAAACCATTCGTTTTCAGTAATTGAATTGCTTTTTCATAAAACAAACAGTAAATGTCTCCCGTTCTCTCAAAAGTTAAATAATTCTGATCTTTGTATAAATCGGCATATTTCAGTTTACTTTTATCGCTAATTGATTTTTGCAGCTGAATATATGGCGGATTACCAATCACTATATCAAACCCATCACTTCGACCTTGCTCAGTGTAAACCTTTACTCCGAACATCCATTCGGGATCGAACCAGTCGGAATGTGTGTTTTGATCAAATGGATCCCAGCTTGTTATTTTTTCTGCAATGTCGTTTGGAAAACCATTTTGTTTTAGTGCAGTTTTTAATTTTTCTCTTAGTTGTTTTTCTTTTCTCTGCAGTTCATACTTCTCTTTCCTGCTGTTAGTATAAAAAATTTCTTCTCTTACTTTAAATAATTCCTTTTCAAGTATTTCAATTTCACCAGATGTTAAATTCATTTGTGCAGGTCGGTTTAAACCAATTAAAGTATTTGCCGCAACGAATTTCGTTTCGAGGTTTGGTAAAGCACGGATATCACGGTTTGGCTTTGTATCATCTATATTCTGTTCCACAAGCAGTGAAATGAAAAAACGCAGTTTGCTTATTTGAATAGCAATCTCCTGAATATCAACGCCGTAAATACAATTTTCAATCAAGCCAAGTTTTCTGATATAATCAACAGATTTATTCTCAAAAGATTTTTCAGTTTCCTCTTTAATTTCAGGTGGCACTCTTTCGAGTATTTTCTTCTTCCATATTTTATTTTCAGGATCAAGTTTATGAAGAGCAAGAACAAGTTTATGCAGAACACCCATCGGAAAAGCGCCACTTCCGCAGGCAGGATCAAGAATTTTAATGTTCTCAATAATTTCAATTAACTTCAAAGTAGTTTGCTCATCAAAAGGATTCTCATCATTCGAATAATCAAACAAATCAGCCAAAGCCTCCCGCCCCCAAAAAGTATTCGAAGCCTCCCGGCTTCGGAAAGTATCTGAAGCCTCCTGGCTTCGAGAGATTGTATCAGAAGCCTCCCGGCTTCGGAAGATTGTGTCTGAAGCCTCCCGGCTTCCAAGACTATGTTTCCACGAGCAGCACACCTCCGGCAGCTCAATCTTTGCCTTTACCGGATTTTCCCTGATATATTTTTTAATAGCATAAAAAGCATCCTCATTTCTAACTATATGGTCATAAGACTCGTGCAGCCAGACATCGCCTTTCTTGTTAAGCAGCTCATTTATTTTATGAGCCGAATAAGACTTGATACTATGCATCACCTCTGATAATGAATAATCCTCCTTCGGTTTAACTAAAAGGTGAACATGATTAGGCATAATAACCCAATCATCAAGGTCATATTTTACTCCGTTAAAATGCAACAAAGTCTGAGCAAGAATATTTGCTACTCGTTCTTCCCTTAATATGCAACTACCATAACCGGCTGCCAGCCATTCTTCCACTCGTTCTGAAAACAGTCTGTAATACTCCTTAAGTTCTTCCCGGGTTAAATTATCCTTATTGTTCTTGTGCTTCTCCAACCACTTAGTTCTTTCCTGTTCGAGTTGGTCAACTATTTCCTTCGGAAGTGAATCTGCCAAACGAAATGTTACAAAGTACCACACCGAACCTTGATGCATATGCGGCAACTTCCCTTTTTTACCGTAGAAGAGATCAACTTCTTTGTAGGGGTTGTAGAAGGGATAGGTGTCCTCGGAATTATTTTCTTCGGAATTCGGGTGGATTATAGTACTCTCTTTGGAATCCGGGAGGATTTCTTTACTATTACTATTGTCGGAATCGGGGACGATTCCAATACTGTCTTCGGAATCGGGGACGATTCCTTTACTGTTTAGGTATTCAATTAAAGATTCGGTTACCATATATTCCACTATTTCTCTTGGAGTATAATAACTTCCCGTTGCTTTCCTCGCTGTTTCTGAAGTTTCAGGTACATATGCAGCTAATAAATTTTCAAATACTTTTCCTAATAACTCTGGGTCTAACGCAATATCCTGATCAATCGGCGTGTTTTCATCAATAGTAAAGTTGTATCGCTTGAGAATAGTAAGTAGTCCCGTTACCTTTTTGTTTTTTCCTTTGTCAATATATTTCGAAAGATCAACTTCAATTTCATTTTCAAGGAAAAATATTTCATCCGGCACTTTTAATCTGGTTTCATTTTTAGGATTGTCAGAGAAACAATCTATTCTGATTTCTTTTCCATCAATTTTTTTATCAAGACATTCAAACAATCCTCC
>CALHAB010000033.1 GCA_937934185.1 uncultured Ignavibacterium sp.
ATAATTTGGTTTTTCAATACTACTTTCTGAAATTTTTTTGCCGCTCAGTAAATCAATCAATTCATAACTGTCTTCGCTTTTCTTTATAATAGAAAAATCACCTGTAATCAAATCTTCTGTATTATTGAATTTTACCTTAAACTTTTCAGGAATTCTGAACTTTCTTGCATTTTTACTAATGAAAGCAGGATCTTTCATTTCAACAAAAGTTTTTTTGATATCATAGTTTTTATCGTTGCTGTTCCATTTTATCTCTTTCACATTGATATACAGATCTAGTTCTTTAACAACTTCAGAGGCGACTTTAAATGTTTTAATAAGTTCAAGTTCTGTTTCTATCTCATCTGTTGATTGTAGACTTAACAAAGTAGAAATATCTGTACCTGAGCCAAATCGTCTGTCATTGGGATTACCTTCTTTTTTAAGAGTTGCACTAGCCTCATATAAAGGAATTGCAGTAAAGCCGTATATCAAGGCAGCAATAAGGAAAACTCCAACGGTTACAATTAATATTTTTTTATTCCTTGAAATTATCTGAAAAATTTCAATCAGGGTTTTCTCTCTCTTAGGTACATTTTTACTGCTAAATCTGAGAGGTATATATTCTTCATTATTTTTATTCTGTTCCATACTCACTTTTGTATTTGTTTAACGAATTAGTAAAGCAATTACAGTACTTAGTACAGCAATGCCTGAGAAAATTATGGCATATTGGGAAGCATCAGCCCAAAAACTTCTTGGTACAAAAATTCGGTCACCCGATCTTAGTCCGAAATCTGCTGCAGTATTTCCTTTAGCAGTTAATTCGGAAACATTCAACTCGATTTCATCATCGCCGCGAAGTATATAAATTTCTTTTGAAGCAGCCGCACCTGTTACTCCACCGGCTAAAGCAAGTATTCCTGTTATTTTTTCAACATCGGTTACATAGTAATAACCGGGATTTCTCACTTCGCCAAGAATATTAATACGCAACAATGGCTGGACTGTAAGTTCCGGATTTTTATAAAGTGAATCGTACTTTGTAACAATCTGACTTTTGATGAATTTGAAATCACGATTCCTTGTATCAATATTTCCTATAAAAGGTAACTGTAATAAACCATCCTGCTGAATGTAGTAGTCGCCTGAAATATTATCGGTAATATTGTAGAAAATTATTCTTACCCCATCACCGGGATTTAATATCTGACTATATGAACTTATGTTAAATACTAAAAGAGCAAACAAAACTAAAAATAAATTTTTCATAATACTTTCTGATATGACACTCGATTTGTTATGTTATTTAAACAATTATTATGCCTGATATGGTTTGAGTATTTCCCAAATCTCTAAACTAAAATTATTAAAATGAGATTAATATAAAAATATGTGTCAAAGTTGTTAAATATTTGCTAAATAGCATAACGAATATTGTTTTTATTTCAATCCATAAAAGAACAAAAATACTTTAGCATAGTATTTGAGAAAAAGCATTAACCAATAATAAAATTCAATCATTGAGGAAAATAAAATGCAAGTACCTTTTCTGGATTTAAAAGCTCAGTACAATAGTATTAAAAAAGAAGTTAACGAAGCAATCCAAGAAGTTTTGGATAATACAGCTTACATTCTCGGAAATTCAGTTAAGAATTTTGAAAAAGAATTCGCTAAGGCACACGATGTTAAACATTGTGCAGGACTTAGTTCAGGAACAGACGGAAACCACTTAGCTCTTTGGGCATTGGGAATTAAACCCGGTGATGAGGTCATTATTCCTGCAAATACTTTTATCGCAACTGCTTGGGGTGCAACTCTCTGCGGTGCAAAACCTGTTTTTGTTGATTGTCATCCTGAGAGCTATAATATTGATCCGCAAAAAATTGAGGCAGCAATAACATCCAGAACCAAAGCTATTGTTGCAGTTCATCTTTATGGTCAACCTGCTGATATGGACTCTTTAAGAGAAATTGCTAAAGCAAAAAATATTCATCTTGTCGAAGACTGTGCTCAATCTCATCTTGCAGAATACAAGGGTAAAAAAGTCGGAGGTCTTTCCGAAGCTGCTTCATTTAGTTTTTATCCGGGAAAAAATCTTGGTGCTTATGGTGAAGCTGGTGCAATCTGTACCAATGATGATAATCTTGCAGATTATTTCCTTAAACTGAGAGAACACGGACAGTCAAAAAAATATTATCATCAGACTTTTGGCCATAATTACAGAATGGAAGGCATTCAGGGTGCAGTGCTTGGAGTAAAGCTTAAATACTTACCTCAGTGGACAGACGGAAGAAGAAATGTCGCCAAAAAATATCGGGAGTATCTTGGAAATTTTGATAAAGTTAAATTGCCAACCGAAATGAGTTATGCCAAACATGTTTATCATCTTTATGTAATTCAGGTTCAGGCGGCTTCAGATGTAAAGAAAAATTCTGAGTTGAGAGATAAACTAAAAGATTATTTGCAGGAAAAGGGTATTGCTACCGGTTTACATTATCCTGTTCCTCTTCATCTTCAGGAATGTTTTAAGGATTTGGGATACAAGGAAGGAGATTTCCCTGAGACCGAGAAACTTGCATTTACTGGTTTATCATTGCCAATGTTTCCTGAATTGACTGATGAGCAGATAAGCTATGTTTGTGATTCTATCAAAGAATTTTTCAGTAAGAATTGATTTTTGTCTCATTCAGTAAATGAATTTTTTATTATCTCAGTTTGAAACCAAATATCGAGAATAACAGCTAAAAAATGAGTATATAAACGGTCTTTAATGGCACGATAGTGGCGAAAAAGAAAATTCAGTGAGGGCATTTTTTAATAATAAGAATTCCAGTTATGCAAAAATTACTTAATTACAAAAGTGTTTATTCAGTTGTAGATGCGATTATACTATCTTTTTCATTTTTTCTGTCTGTTTATCTATTGCGAAATGAGTCTTCCAGTTCAGTAATTGGGTTTTATGCAAATCATCCTTTCGTGATTCCATTAATTTTACTTGTCGTTTCATTTATAATCCTGGTTTTTCAGTATAACGGCTTATATATGATTGATGTTATTCTGAAAAGAACAAATCATTTTGCAGCGTTATTGAAAGCAGTGTATTTCAGTGCTCTAATAATCGTTCTTTTCTCAATGGCTTTGGATTTTTATGGATTAACAGATTCCAGATTACTAATATTTTTATTCTTATTGATTAGCATTCCACTTTTCATTTCGATAAGAGTTTTTCTTCTGAGGCAATTTTATATTGGATTGAGTAAAGCCGGATTAAGAAAGAATGTACTTATTGTTGGAGACGGTGAGGCAGGTAAACTTCTTGCAACTAAATTAATTTATGAAAATCCTATTGGGCTAAATGTAGTTGGTTTTGTAAATGATCAGAAAAAAATCGGTGAATTCATAATTAACGATTTAAGAAACTTCGGCCACCTATCTGATCTTGATTATCTCATCAAAGAATTAAAAATTGATGAGCTTATTATTGCAATGGATGAAGATGAAGATTATAATAAAGTTTTTTCCACAATTGATTATTGTAAAGCTCTTGATGTGAAGGTAAGTATAAGTTCAGAAATTTTTGATGTAATATCTGAAAGAATAAGAACTGAAAAATATATTGACATACCCGTAATATCTGTCGATCCGAAGTACAATGATTCTTTTACTCTTACATTGAAAAGATTCTTTGATGTTGCTTTTGCAATAATCGGACTTATACTGCTATCGCCTGTAATGATAACCATAGCAATTCTTGTAAAACTATCTTCGCCTGGTCCTGTTCTTTACAAACAGAAAAGAATTGGTCTATACGGTAGAGAATTTGATTTTTATAAATTCCGTTCCATGAAACCTGTTGACGGCGAGGATGAGGAGAGAAAGAAAAAAATGATCGAATTTATGAAAAAAGGTCAGACAGGTGGAAAAGATTTAAAGGTTGTTAATGAAGATAGAATTACCTGGATTGGGAGAATAATCAGAAAAACTTCATTGGATGAACTACCGCAGCTTTTCAATGTAATTAAAGGCGATATGAGTTTAGTTGGTCCTCGTCCCTGTCTCCCTTATGAATTTGAAAATTACACTGAATGGCAGAAGAGAAGAGTTAATGTAATGCCCGGCTGTACCGGTGTTTGGCAGGTTTGGGGACGAAGTCAGGTCTCATTTGATGATAGTGTTGTTATGGATATTTATTATATAAACAATATGTCTCCCTGGTTAGATCTCCAACTAATTTTTCAAACAATTCCTGTTATGCTCTTTTCAAGAGGAGCGAGATAAAAAGAAAGGTTTTTTATGAAAGTAGGAATAATCGGACTTGGC
>CALHAB010000034.1 GCA_937934185.1 uncultured Ignavibacterium sp.
TGCTCCTTCAAGCGCAATTCTGGCATCACTTTCAACTCTGAAAATATTCAATGGAATTTTTTTATGTGCAGCAAGATGAGTAATTGCTTTTTCAAGATCTTCAGCATCATTTCTTCTTCCTCCGCCTGTAGTTCCGAGAACGATCGCAGCCACATCACTATATTCAATCTGAAGATTATTAACACATTTGACTATCAGTCCAAGAATTGTTTCAGCAACTTTATCAGTACCTTGCATCAGGAAATTGGAAGGTCCGCCGCTGGTTTCAAAAAGAGGATTAAACTGAAGGTCGGTAATCACACATTTTGTTTTTGTACCACCTCCGTCCATTCCGATTAAATATTTCACAATTTCAACCTGCTAATTATTTATAAACACATTTGCAAAATAGAAATTAAAGAAAAGATTATAAACTTTATTTGCTAATGAATTACAATTCCTAGTATCAGATAAAACATAGCTGCTATAAATCCTGCAGTTAAAGCATAAGGCAATTGAGTTTTAACATGGTCAATATGATCGCTCGCCGAAGCCATAGATGAAATAATTGTTGTATCAGAAATCGGTGAGCAGTGATCTCCGAATACTCCGCCGCCAAGTGCTGCGGCAATAGTAAGATAAAGATTAGCATCAAGTGCCTGTGCCATAGGAATTCCGATTGCAAGCATTATTGCAAAAGTTCCCCACGAAGTTCCGGTTGAAAATGCAATGAAGCAGGCAACAACAAATACAATAACGGGAACGAAATTAGGAGACAGCCATTGTTTGGAAAGCTCAGCAGTATAAATACCTGTTCCAAGTTCGCGACAAACTGTTCCGATTGCAAAAGCCAGCATCATCAGCAAAGCTAAAGGAATAAGTCCGCTGATTCCTTTAAAGATAAGTTCAATAGTTTCTGCAAAAGTGAAAATCTTTTGAGAGATGTAAAGCACACTGCTGACTATAATCGCTGTTAACACAGAATACAGCACAGCAGTTGAACCAGAACCTTTTCCCAAAGCAAAGAATATTTGTTCATACCACTTTAATGAGGAAATATTTTCAACCTGATTCCAGCCGGTATATAACAACATCAGAGGCATCATCCCTACCATAACAGAAATTGGTAAAATCATATTGACAGCTTTTTCTTTCACATTATCTTTTTTCTCAAGGGAAACAACATCAGCAGAGATTAAAGGAATAGCACCATCTCTTAAAACCTTTCCTTCCTCTCTCGCCCGCTTCTCCGCCTTTTTCATCGGACCGAAATCTTTTCCTGAAATTATTACGAATAAAACCATCGCCATTGCAAGCATCGGATAAAAGTTTAGTGGGAAAGCTTTTACCAGAATTTCCAAAGGATTCGAAAATCCCTGTGCAGCAATCAAACCCATTATATAAGCACCCCACGCATTTAACGGAATCAGAATGCATGTCGGAGCAGAAATTGAATCGGCAATGTATGCAAGTTTTTCTCTTGGAATTTTTAATTTATCAAATATTGGTCTGAATACAGTTCCGACAGTTAAGGCATTAATACTTGATTCAACAAATATTGCTGTTCCGGTTGCCCAGGCAAGAAGTTGAACAGTCTTTCTGCGGTTTCCGATTTTCTTTTTTTCAAGCTTATCAAGAAAATTATTAATCAACTTTACGAATCCGGCAACACCACCTGACCTTTGTATAAAAGCAATTAAAGCACCTACAAGACTGCTGAACATAATTGTTCTGGTATTCCCGGCATCTTTAAATACATCAACAAGTGCCTGAACAGTTGCAGTAGTACCGTTGATCAGATTCCCATTGCTGAGTATAATCCATCCTAACCAAATTCCGAATAAAAGTGAAACAAATACCTGACGCGTTTTAATTGCTAATGCAATTGCAAGAACAGGTGGAAGTAATGAAAGGAAACCGTGATGATCCATAAATTCTCAAAAAGATTATTAAAAAAGTAGTAATGAACTCATAAGAGAATATTTTCAGAATTAACTCACATAAAAATACAAAAGAAGACTTTAGTTCATATTACTGAAAATTTTTTGATGCAATAATTTTAACTGATTGTCTCATATCAAATAAAATTATTTGATGAAAGTTGCTCTAAGATTTAGATTAGCTGTGTAATTATTTTTAATTACAAAAGAGTAAATGATATGGTAAAAATTGAAGGTTTAACCGAATCAACAGCATTGGAAATTCTTCACTCAGAAATTTCTGAAACTTTGAAAAATTTTTTGAATCAATCTTTTCATATCTCTGATGATAAAATTAATTTTTATCATAACAATGGTTTTATAAAAATCGAGAATGTCGTTGAAGAGGAATATCTTCCTGAATTAAGAAGAATAATTGAGGCAGCAGTTTTAATAAGAAAAAGTAAAGACGAAAGAGAACTGAAACAAAAATCTCAGTACGAACAATCTTTTCTTCAATGCGGTTATTTATGTTGGGATTTTCCTGCCGTCAAAGAAATAGTTTTCGCAAAAAGATTTGCAGGAATCGTTCGTGATTTAATGCAGGCAGAACATATAAGACTCTGGCACGATCAGGCATTATTCAAAGAGCCGGGCGGAAGAGTTACTGATGCTCATCAGGATTGCAGCTACTGGCCAATACACGAACCACAGTTTACTTCCACAATGTGGCTTGCTCTCGTTGATGTCCCTGTTGAAAAAGGTTGTCTTTACTTTTATCCAAAGACAAATGATCTTAATCTTCGGGAATATGTTGATATTTTCAAAAATCCTCATCAACCTGAATTTTTAAAAAATGAAGATAGAGTTTTTGTGCCGTTGAAAACAGGTGATGCAACATTTCACTCCGGTTTAACTTTTCACGGTGCCGGAGAAAATAAATCCAATCAGATGCGTGAAGCTATGACAGTTATTTACATTAAAGACGGAGTTACATTTGACTCATCTGACGAAAGAAACAGAACACATACTTCCTGCATTGGATTAAATGAAGGGGAAATAATTGATACCAAATACACACCAATACTTATATAAAATCATTATGAAAAAACTTTTACGAATTTCCGGAATTCTTTTAATTGTTTTCATCTTCTCTCAGTGTGCCTCAACATCTGAGATGATTATGATTTCAGATTTACATTATCCAAACGAACTGAAAATCATTTCCCGAAACGAGTGGGGCTGGCAGCCACTTACAAAAACATTACCTCAGCATAAGATTGATAAAATTACAATTCATCACGGCGGTGAATTTTTCTCTGAAGATAAAAATATGATTCAGTATCTCCGGAATCTTCAAAGCTGGAGCAGAAGAGAAAAAAAATGGATTGATATTCCCTACCATTTTATGATTGATCTGAAAGGAAATATTTATGAAACACGACCTATAAATTATCCCGGTGATACAAATACTGATTATGATGTAACTGGTCACGCTTTAATTTGCGTTGTTGGTAATTATGAGGAACAAAAGATTAATCAGAGTCAGCTGAATGCGTTGGTCAATCTTATATCGTTTTTGAAAGATAAATACAATGTGGCTGATAAAGATATACGAGGTCATAAAGATTATACTGATCAAACTGTTTGTCCAGGAAAAGATTTATACAAATACATTGAAGACGGAACAATTATCAGAATGCTCAATGAAAAGAAAATGATAGTTAAAACCAAAGCAAGAGTAAAAACCGGCATTGAAGTTTTGAGAGAAAATAATTTTGATATTCTTAAAGGGAAAAAAGTTGGACTTGTAACAAATCCAACCGGAGTTGACAGCAAACTAAAATCAACGATTGATATTTTATTTGAATCACCTGATGTTAATCTCGTTGCTCTTTATGGTCCCGAGCACGGAGTTCGTGGTAATTATTCTGCAGGAGAATATGTAGATTTTTATATTGATGAAACAACAAAACTGCCGGTTTATTCACTTTATGGCAAGACGAGAAAACCAACTGCTGATATGCTGAAAGATGTTGATGTTCTGGTATTCGATATTCAGGATATCGGAAGCCGCTCTTATACTTACATAAGTACAATGGGACTTGTAATGGAAGCTGCAGCTGAAAATGATAAGGAAGTTGTTATCCTCGACAGACCAAATCCGCTTGGTGGAAACAGAGTTGAAGGGAATTTGGTTGAAGATGGCTACTATTCTTTCGTAAGTCAGTTTTCAATTCCGTATATCCACGGACTAACTGTCGGTGAACTCGCAATGTTGTTGAATGAAGAAGGACTTCTTAATAATAAAGCCAAATGCAAATTATCAATTGTTAAAATGGATGGCTGGAACAGAAGTATGTACTTTGAAGAAACAGGTTTACCGTGGGTTTTAACTTCACCTCATATTCCGCATCCGCACTCTGCTTTTTATTATGCTGCTTCGGGAATTGTTGGTGAACTTCGCGGAGTTGTTTCAATTGGAATCGGCTACACTCTTCCATTTCAAACTTTTGCTGCTGAGTGGATAAATTCTGTTGAGCTTGCAAATAAAATGAATTCATATCAACTACCCGGAGTTGTGTTCAGACCTATTACTTATAAACCATACTACGCTTTTGGTAAAGAAAAGATGTTGAATGGAGTTCAGATTCATATTCTTGATTATGATATTGTTGAACTGATTCCGATTCAGTTTTATTTTCTTCAGGCAGTAAATGAATTGTATGGAAAAAATTTAATTGTCGAAGGAAGCAATAATGATATGTTTGATAAAGTTCTTGGCACAAATAAAATAAGAGATTTGTTTATTAAAAATCAAAAGGTTGAAGATATTATTCCCTATCTGAACAAAGACATTGAAAACTTCAAAACAATTTCAAAAAAATATTATTTATACAACTAGATGGAAGGCCAGTGCCTGACTTGCCGGCAGGCAGATTTGCTTTATCCATTTAACAGAAAAAGTGAAACTTAACTATGCACTACTTCGAAACAGAATTTATCAAATACAAAAACAATGAGTTGTTTATTGAAAATGTTAAGGTGAGTGAACTTATAAAACAATTCGGAACACCGCTTTATGTTTACAGTAAAAATCATTTCATCAATCAGTACAAAAAATTTGATAATGCATTTTCTGAAATTGACCATCAGGTTTTTTATGCAATGAAATCAAATTTTAATCTGAGTGTAATTAACACTTTTGTTCAGCTTGGAAGTGGTGTTGATGTAAATTCAGAAGGTGAACTTTTCAGAGCTTTGAAAACAGGAATTTCACCAACTAAACTTATTCTAACTGGCGTTGGAAAAACGAAAGATGAAATTCGTCTTGGTTTAGATAAAAAAGTAATGATGATTAAGGCTGAATCAGAAGAAGAAGTTGAACTTATAAACAAGATTGCATCAGAGATGAATGTTATTGCTCCTGTAGCTTTAAGAGTTAATCCTGATGTAGATGCAAAAACTCATCCATATATCTCGACAGGGTTATCAAAAAATAAATTCGGAATTGATTCTTCAACAGCACTTTCAATTTACAGAAGACGAAACGAGTTTAATAATATTCAATTCACCGGAATTGATATGCATATCGGTTCTCAGATTACAACAATTGAACCTTTTGTTGAAGCAATTTCAAAAATGAGTGATTTGTATTTTCAATTAAGAAATGAGGGACTTGAATTAAAGCATTTTGATGTTGGCGGTGGAATCGGTGTGCAGTACAATAATGAAAAATCATTTACATTAGAAGAATTTGCAGAAAGAACAATACCGTTATTCAAAAAATTAAATTGTAAAATTTTATTTGAACCGGGAAGATATCTGACAGCCAACGGTGGAATCCTATTAACTGAAGTTTTATACAACAAACAAAACGGTAATAAAAAATTTATTATTGTTGATGCAGCAATGAATGATTTACTGCGTCCGAGTATTTATCAGGCATATCATCATATTCAACCTATAGAACAGCATAAAGACAGAATTGATATTGTTGCAGATATCGTTGGACCTGTTTGCGAAACAGGTGATTACTTTGCCAGGGACAGAGAAATAATTAAAACTTATTCAGGTGAATTCCTTGCGATTATGTCTGCCGGAGCTTATGGAATGACAATGTCCTCAAATTATAATGCGAGAAGAAGACCACCTGAAATTATAGTTGATAAAGAAAATGTTTTTGTTTCCAGAAGCAGAGAAACTTTTGATCACTTGCTGTGGGATGAAAAGATAATGTGAATATTATCTTAAACGATCAAGCTTTTATCAGCTCAGCAATTTTTTTATTAAAGTTACAGGATGTAAAACTTCCACATCAACATCAAATTTTTCTGCACCGTATTTTATTTGTCCCATACAACCCGGATTTCCCGTCAAAACGATTTTCGCACCGGTATTTCTTATATTCTTCATCTTTCTTTGCAGTTGAATTATAGCATCATCATATCTTACTACATTATAAATTCCCGCACTACCGCAGCACCACGAAGCTTCTTCAAGTTCTATGTATTTTACTCCTGGAATAGATTTAATAACTTCTCTCGGTTGAGAGGATATTTTTTGTGCGTGTACCAAGTGACAAGCATCGTGATAGGTTATTATTTCCAGTTCAGGTTTTAATTCAAGTTTAGAAATAGATTGAAAATTTAATTCAGATTTTTGTTCAGCAAAAAACTCCATTATGTCTTTTACCTTAGATGAGAAAAGTTTTGCTTTAGAAGCATACTCAGAATCATCCTCGAGCAAATGAGCATAATCTTTCATAAATGCACCGCAACCGGCAGAATTGGAAATCAGAAAATCATAA
Organism: uncultured Ignavibacterium sp.; assembly: GCA_937934185.1. Taxonomy (GTDB): domain Bacteria; phylum Bacteroidota; class Ignavibacteria; order Ignavibacteriales; family Ignavibacteriaceae; genus Ignavibacterium. The sequence continues at coordinate 6,709 of CALHAB010000034.1, forward strand.
TCGTATTTGAAGAATACATCAATATTTTTTCTTGCTAAGTTTAATGCGAATTCCATATCACCGTTATGTGCCATTAAAGATCCACAGCAAACTTGGTCTTTCGGTGTGATTATTTTACAGCCAACTTTTTTAAGAACATCAATTGTATCAATATTTATATCAGCGAACATAGTGTTCATCAAACAGCCAAAGTGAAATGCTGTTTTAAATTTAATCTCACCATTTGGCAATTCAATTTCTTTAATTTTTGAATCGGAAAAATGATTCGCAATTGGCGGCGAGAGTTTTTCAATCTCCGGAAGATTCTTTGAAAATAATTTTAAGATACCTGTTGCTCTGATAAGTTTTTGCATTCCTGATTTCTGATAAAGCCAAAGCAGTCTTGAAAAAAATTTCAACCAGAATCTTGATGCAATAATTTTTCTTAAAGCAAATCTCTTAATAAATACTTGAAACTTTGGAGTTAAACCGGCTTCATCAATCAAAACTCTTGCAGCTTCCACCATTCTTCCGTACTTAACACCAGCCGGACAAGCAGTTTCGCACGCCTGACAATCCAGACAAAAATTCATCTCTTCAGCAAATAATTCACTCAATTCCATTTCATTTCGGGCAACAGATCTTATCATTCTTATTCTTCCTCTGGGAGAAGATCTTTCAAGCTTTGTTAAATCATAGGTAGGACAAGTGGCCAGACACATTCCGCAATGAATGCATTGCTGCAGTATATCATCATTTGGCAATACTTTAAGAAGTTGAGAAGTTTCAGGAGAAGTTTTCATCAAAATTTTTTATTTGTTCTCTTTTTCTTGGAAGTGAACCCTCACACTTAGGTGAAATTGAAAATATTTTACCAGGGTTTAGAATATTGTTTTTATCAATTGCTCTTTTAATTCTCATCATCATATCTAATCCAACAGGTCCTGTAACTTTTTCGAGAAATTGCTTTTTAGCAAGACCGGTTCCATGTTCTCCTGTTATTGTTCCGCCAAGTTTAATCGCTTCGTCAAAAATAAAGTCAAATGCTCGATGGGCTTTATCAAGTTCTTTCTGTTCTCTTTCATCGGTCAACGCAGTCGGGTGAAGATTACCATCACCGGCGTGACCAAAGTTTCCTATCATAACATCAAACATTTTTGATGCTTTGACAATTTTTTCAATCATTACAGGTAATTCACTTCTCGGAACAGTTGCATCCTCAAGAATGGTTGTGGGCATTCTTCTTGCCAAGGCACTGAAAGCACTTCTTCTTGCAGTTTTCAAAATGTTTGCCTGCGTTTCATCAAACGCTTCCCGAACAGCGACAGCTTTATTTTTTTTGAGTATAAACTTAATAGTTTCTGCGTCATCTTTAACTTCACTTCCACGCCCATCAACTTCGATTAGTAATAATGCTTCTACATTTCTTGGAAGTCCGATTTTAGTATAATCTTCAACACAATTGATTGTGGTATTATCGAGAAACTCCATCATAGCCGGAGTAATTTTAGCAGCAATTATATCTGAAACGGCTTGAGCACTATCAGTAAGTTTATCAAAATAAGCAAGAATAGTAATTGATTTAGTTGGCTTAGGAATTAACTTTAATAAAACTTTAGTTATGATACCTAGTGTACCTTCACTTCCAACAATAAAATCTCTGAGATTATAACCCGCAACATCTTTCATATTCTTGCCGCCGGTTCTTAAAAATTTTCCGTCTGGTAAAATCATTTCAACACCGAGCACATAATTTTTAGTAACGCCATACTTTAATCCTCTTAATCCTCCGGCATTGTTAGCAACATTTCCGCCGATAGTACAAACATTCAGACTTCCCGGATCCGGTGGATAAAACAATCCTATCTTCTCAACTTCTTTTTGAAGAATACCTGTTACAACTCCCGGTTGAACTGTAGCGGTTAAATTCTTATCATCAATTTCGAGAATCTTATTCCATTTCGTCATTACGATTACAACTGAATTTTCGGTGGGAACAGAACCACCGCTCAATCCTGTTCCTGCACCACGAGGAACGACATTAAACTTAACATTATTTGCGAGTTCAAGTATTTTAGATATTTGCTCTTCGTCCTGCGGAAATACAACAGCTTCAGGCATTTGCTGAATCACAGGAGTGCCATCATAAGAATAAACGAGACGGTCCTCGTATGAATCAAAATAATTTTCCTGCCCAACAATAGATTTGATTTTATTTTTTACAGAGGTGTCCATAAAAGTAATTTTTCTTTATTTAAATTTATTAAAAGAAATAATTAAAATATTGACTTAATTAAAAAACATTATTTTAATTATACTAGCTAAAAAATTTTTCCAGGTGTAGTTATGCAATCTGTCATTATTTTAATTGTCACTGGTTTACTTGCAGGCGTAATGAGTGGTTTACTCGGAATTGGTGGTGGGATCATCGTTATTCCAGCTTTAGTTTACTTGTTAGATTTTTCACAAAAACAAGCTCAGGGAACTTCATTAGCAATGCTGCTTCCACCAATAGGCATACTTGCTGTTTACAATTACTATAAAACGGGTTATGTTGATGTTAAAGCAGCAATAGTACTTATCGTTACTTTTATGATCGGAAGCTTTTTCTCATCAATGATAGCTGTAGAATTACCAGAAAATATAATCAAAAAAACTTTTGGTGTGTTTCTACTGTTTTATGCTTTAAAGTTGTTTTTTGAAAAGTAATTGATAGACACAAATTTATTGTTTAATTAAATTACAGAAAAATTTTATCCATTTCACGAGCTGGCGAAGGGATTTTCCGAAGGATGCTTCGCAGAACCCCCGACCTGCTGATTTTCTTTCCAGTCAAAATGCAAAAACCCGAGTTTGTTTTCTCGGGTTTTTATTCTGAGCTGGCGAAGGGATTTTCCGAAGGATGCTTCGCAGAACCCCCGACCTGCTGATTTTCTTTCCAGTCAAAATGCAAAAACCCGAGTTTGTTTTCTCGGGTTTTTTATTCTGAGCTGGCGAAGGGATTTGAACCCCCGACCTGCTGATTACAAGTCAGCTGCTCTACCAACTGAGCTACGCCAGCAAATCAAAATTTGCGAGGCAAAGTTATACTAATTTCTACTTCTAATCAAGAATTTTCTTCTTCTAAT
>CALHAB010000035.1 GCA_937934185.1 uncultured Ignavibacterium sp.
GTTTCAAATAACTTTAATACGATGAATAATCTCTCATTGCATTGGGGAGTAATTCCGATTTTTTCAGAAAAGGTTGATAAAGAACATATCGCAATCGAAGAAGCTAAATCTTCAATACTAAGTTCAGGACTTGCAAAATCAGGTGATCTTCTTATTTTTACAGCAGGAGCTCCATATTCAGAAAAAAGCAGAACAAACTGGATAAGATTTGAGGTGATGTAATATGAGAACATCAGAACTTAAAGAAGCAAAGTGGTGGAAACCAACTGAAAAAGGAAAAATACTTTGTACACTATGTCCGAGATATTGTGAAATAGGTGAAGGACAGCCGGGCTTTTGTTATATCAGACAAAACATCGGCGGTAAACTTTATTCCATCGGTTATGGAAGACCAACCGGATTTGCAATTGATCCAATTGAAAAGAAACCTTTGAATCATTTTCTTCCCGGCACTTCTATTCTTTCTTTCGGAACTGCAGGATGTAATCTCGGCTGCAAATTCTGTCAGAACTGGTCAATAAGCAAAGCAAAGCTTGATGAGACTTATTCAGTGGAAGCTTCGCCTGAAGATGTAGTTGCACTGGCAAAAAAATATAACACACCTTCAATTGCTTATACTTACAATGATCCGACTATTTTCGGAGAATATGTAATTGATATCTCCAGACTTGCCCACGAGGAAGGAATTAAAAATGTAATGGTAACTGCCGGCTACATTGATAAAGAAGCGAGAAAAGAAATTTATCAATACATTGATGCTGCAAATGTTGATCTGAAAGGATTTACAGAAAGATTTTATTTCAAAAATACTTTGTCTCATCTCGATTATGTGCTTGATACAATTTACTGGCTTAAGCACGAAACAAATGTCTGGATCGAATTGACAACTCTTTTAATTCCCGGTGAGAATGATTCTGATAACGAAATAAAACAGGAGTGTGAATGGATATTAAAAAATCTTGGTGAAGATGTTCCTTTACATTTTACTGCATTTCATCCTGACTTTAAGATGAGAGATAAGTCACCGACACCTCATTCAACATTATTAAGAGCAAAGCGAATTGCAGAAACAGAAGGCATAAAATATTGTTACATCGGAAATGTACTCGATTCAAAAAATCAATCAACTTTTTGTCCGAATTGCAATTCACTTATGATTGAACGGAACTGGCACAACATTAAATTCCATAACTTTGATAAAGGAAAATGTACAAAGTGTGGATTTCAAATTCCGGGTGTATTTAACTAAAAAGGATTCTATTTATGGCAACTCTTGAAGGAAAAATTATTCTTATAACAGGTGCTTCATCAGGTATTGGTAAATCCTGTGCAGTAAAATTTGCTGAATTAAATGCAAAGCTGATTTTAACTGCAAGAAGAAAAGACAGAATTGAAAACATTGCTGATGAATTAACACAAAAGTACAAAACTGAAGTGCTTCCATTTAAACTTGATGTTAGAAATTTTGAAGAAGTCAAAACATTTTATGAATCACTTCCTGCAGAGTGGAAAAAGATTGATATACTTGTGAACAATGCAGGACTTGCAAGAGGGTTTGATAAATTCTACGAAGGTAAAATTGATGACTGGGATGAAATGATAGATACCAACATAAAAGGTTTACTTTATGTTTCAAGAGTTGTTGTTCCTCAAATGGTTGAAAGAGAAACCGGTCACATTATAAATATTGGTTCAACTGCCGGACACGAACCATATCCGATGGGCAATGTTTATGTCGCAACAAAATTTGCAGTCAAAGCTTTAAGCCAATCATTCAGAATTGATGTACTTGAAAAAGGAATTAAAGTTACAAGCATCGATCCCGGAATGGTTGAGACAGAATTCAGTAAAGTTCGATTCCGTGGTGATGAAGAAAGAGCTAAAAAAGTTTATGACGGACTTCAGCCATTAACTCCCGATGATGTTGCAGATGCAGTAATCTATGCTGCAACAAGACCGAAACATGTGAATATCAATCAGATTATTCTTACTCCTTTGGCTCAGGCATCATCTAATTTTGTTCACAGAAAAAAATAGAGCTTACTGGAATATGCTGATATCGCCGGCACCTTCTCTTACAACAACAGGTTCTTCACCGCTCAAATCAATTACGCTGGATGGCTCAGCAATAAGATTGCTTGATGCCAGCATAAGATCAACCTGAGAGTTGAACACATTTTTGATTTCATTCGGATCAACTATCGGATCACCGAGTCGGTTGGTTGTACTTGTACTGACAATCGGATTACCCAAACCTGAAACCAGAAGCTTACATACATTATGCTCCGGCATTCTGATTCCAACAGTTTTTCTTTTACTCCAAAGTTTCTTCGGAACTTCTTTAGCTGCAGGAAGAATGAATGTATATGGTCCGGGCAATAGTTTTTTCATAATCTTAAATGCATAGTCAGATACTTTTGCGTATTTACTTATTTCCTTGAAATCAGAAAAAATAAAACTAAACAATTTGGTGTTCGTTTCATTTTTTATGGAAAGTAACTTTTCAATACCTTCTTTGTTGAAAAGGTCACAGCCGATGCCGTAGTATGTATCGGTTGGGAAGATTACAATTCCACCATCACGAAGTACATCAATTGCTTTATTAATGAACCTGATTTGCGGGTTTACAGGATGTAATTCATAGAATTCCATTTCTCATCCTTTCGAATTTTTGGAAAAAAACGATTTGCTTTAGATTTCAACCATAAATTTAGCAGTTCTAAAATAATTGTCAACATCAATAGTTACTTTCAAAGGATTTTTCTTAAAAAATTTTTAAAGGAAAGTTTCCTGATTTAGAAGAAACTCTCTATATTTGTTGCTCAAAATTGGAATTTTAATAAGGAGTAAATAATATGTCGAGAAGATGTCAGGTAACAGGAAAAGGACCTGTTTACGGCAGCAGTATTTCGCATGCTCACAACAAGACAAACAGAAGATTTTTACCAAATCTGCAAAAAAAGAGGATCTGGGTACAGGAACTTAATCGTTTTGTAACCTTAAGACTTTCAACCAGTGCAATTAAGACTATCAATAAAAAAGGCACTGCTCACATCGCTAAACTGATTAAGGAAAATAAAATCAAGGTCAGATAAAAGCTGTTTAAGTTTTTCAGTTCAAATTTTTCAGTTCAAAGGAAGCCATTGTGCTTCCTTTTTTATTTATTATTGTTTTAATTATACAAATACTTTAGTAACCAATAGCTTGTCGATTGACTATAATTTTTAATTTATTCTTCTCGACACTATAATTTTTGCCTTATAATAAACAACATTTACTTTTTCTATCCCAACTGCTACAAATATATTTTTTTTAGCATCTGCTGATCTAAGTACTGAAATTGTTAATTCATCTTTATAGATATTTCTGGCAGTAATGCCATTA
>CALHAB010000036.1 GCA_937934185.1 uncultured Ignavibacterium sp.
CCATCCGTTGTTTTAAGTATTATACCTCCTCCGCAAGCTATCATCCCATACTGCTCATTTAGAAACTCTAGTGCCCAGTAATGTTGATTTACTCCCGTCAATACCCGCTGCCAACTTAAGCCCCCATCTGTAGTCTTTAGCAATGTCTGATTCAACCCGCAGACCCAGCCAAGTGTATCATTAATCATCTGTACGCCCCAAAGGTCTATTCCTGTGCCTACTCCACTTATTACCTGCTCAAAAGTTTCTCCCCCATCACTTGAACGGAGAATAAGTCCATCGTATCCTGTACAGATTACTAACTGTCCATTGTAACTGTGTATCTTCAACAGAAGAGTTGTTGTGTTGGTTTGACTTACTGTCCAACTGCTGCCTCCATTGGTTGTCTTTATCAAAGCTCCTAGACCTCCAACCGCCCAGCCCGTATCTTTGTTGATGAAATGAATTCCCAGGTAATCCACTCTCGGTACTTTGGGGTTTAGTTCTGTCCATACTCCTGTGCTTTCTATTGGAAATAATCTTCTTTTTTCTTCAAGCATATCTTTATCTGAGTAGTATTCATCATAGCTTATGTATCCTTCCTGCAATGCTATGCCACGGCGGTATTGTATAAGTTGTTCGTCAGTTGTATAAGATAAAGTTTGTGACAGGATGAATGAATTCAGCAGAAGCTGTAGAGACACTGCTGCGGAAAAGCATTTGAGTTTCATTACTGCTCTCCTTTGGTGATTCGGTGAATTGAAAATAAATAAAGATTATAATTATGGCAAGATTTCAACCGTGAACTTAAAATTAAAATTGTGTTTGAAATAGATTACTCGCTTGAGTAGAAACAAATAGTTTTAAACAGAGGAGGTTTTCATAAGAGGTTGTTTTAGCTGTTTATCTTTCTATCCAGATTCTGAATTATGTCTTCTGCTTTTTCTTTGTTGCTGCGGGAAATAAAATGTTATTTAATATCAGTCTGTAGCCGGGTGAGTTCTTGTAAAGATTTAAATCAGTCGGGGGATCCCCAACAGCGTGTTGATAATCTTCAGGATCGTGTCCACCGTAGAAAGTAAAAAATCCTCTTCCGAAATTTCCGTGTATGTACTTTACCTGATCAGTTCCCTGTCTTTCAGCAAGAATTGTTACTGAATTTTTGATGAGATTTTTTCTGAACATTGTTGTCTGTCCCATAAAACCACGAATTACATTAACATGATTTTGTGTAAGCATTGTCGGCACAGGATCATATTTGGCAGAGAATTCAAACAAAGTAAAGTAATCATTTTCCATATTACCAACTTCAATCGGCTGAATATCAATATCACTGTATTCATAAACATAGGGATTCATTTCAAGTTTGAAATTGGTAAATGCAAGTGTTTTGCTGTAATCAAGTTTTGATTGTGCCTGTGGATCAGCGGGATCGCCATCGTACATTTGAGCGCAGATATCAACATTTTCTGCTGCCAGAGCAATATCATAGGAATCAGTTGCACTGCACATCGCAAAGAGGAATCCTCCCTGCCCGACATAAGATTTAATCGTCCTTGCAACTTCTTTCATCATTTCAGAAACTTTTTTATATCCGTTTTTCTTTGCATTGTTTTCATAAGCGATCTGTTGATCAATGTACCATTGTGCATTGCTGAAGCTTGCATAAAATTTTCCATACTGACCCGTAAAATCTTCGTGGTGAAGATGTAGCCAATCGTATTTTGATAAATCACCACGGAGTATTTCATCATTCCAGATTTTTTCATAAGGTACTTTTGCATATTCAAGCACAAGTGTAACTGCATCATCCCACGGTTGAAATCCGGGTGGGACATAAACACCAATTTTCGGTGCTTTTTCTAATCTGACGACATCCATATTATTATCTTCACTTTGAATCTCAGCATACATTGAACTGGCATCTGCAAGAGAGATATTCTCTGAATAAACACCTTCAACAAGACATTCTGTTGCTATTTCATTTGAATAGTCAATCAGGAAGGAACCGCCGCGGTAATTCAATAACCAATCTGCTTTATAACCTTTTTCCAATGCGTGATAAGTTATTCCGTAAGCTTTAAGATGATCGGTTTGTTTTAAATCCATGGGAATAAAAATTTTTCCCTGTGGAAAAGAAAAAGATGAAATTAAAATTAAAACGGAAATTATTTGGGTAATTTTCATAGCAGATAAAAAAGGTTGATGAATTTATCTTCATCAACCGTTAAATATTTTTATGCAGACTTAGCGTCAGCTTTAATGTAAATTGGTTCAGCGCCGCTTTCAACAACATCACGGGTAATGATACACTTTTCAACATGCTTTTTATTCGGAAGTTCATACATTATATCGAGCATAAACTCTTCGACAATTGAACGCAATGCTCTTGCACCGGTTTTTCTTTCAATTGCTTTTTTAACAATTGCCTCAAGTGCAAATGGATCGAATTCAAGATCAATACCTTCCATTGCAAATAGTTTTTTGTACTGCTTTATGATTGCATTCTTTGGTTCAGTAAGAATGCTCTTGAACGCTTCCGGACTCAGAGGATGAAGCGGAGCGATTATCGGTAGTCTACCAATAAGTTCCGGAATGAGTCCGAATCGAAGCAAATCTTCAGGTTGAATAAACGGCAGTAAATCTTCTTCCTCTATATTTTTCTTTACATCAGCATTAAAGCCCATTTTGTTTTTGTTAATTCGTTTAGCGATTATCTTATCAATGCCTTCGAATGCACCACCAACAATAAACAGAATATTCTTTGTGTTCAGATTAATCAGACTTTGCTCGGGATGTTTCCTTCCGCCTTTTGGAGGAATGCCGGCAATTGTTCCTTCAAGTATTTTCAGAAGTGCCTGCTGAACACCTTCGCCCGAAACATCTCTTGTGATAGATGTGCTTTCACTTTTGCGGGCAATTTTATCTATCTCATCAATGTAAACAATTCCCTTCTGAGCTCTTTCGAGATTATAATCTGCTGCCTGAAGCAAATGAACAAGAACTGTTTCTACATCATCACCGACATAACCGGCCTCTGTAAGAGTTGTTGCATCTGCAATCGCAAATGGAACATCGAGAATTTTTGCAAGGGTTTGTGCAAGTAAAGTTTTACCAACACCTGTTGGACCGATTAAAAGAATATTGCTCTTCTCAATTTCAACATCATCAAGTTCAAAGAAACTGTTTCTTGAATTTATTCTTTTGTAATGATTATAAACGGCAACTGAAAGAATTTTCTTTGCTCTTTCCTGACCGATTACATAATCATCAAGAGCTTTTTTAATTGTTGCAGGTGTATGATAACTCCACTTCGGAGTTTTGTAATAAGTGTTATTGTTATAAGCTGCAAGATTTGTCTTGAGAATATCAACACTGCTCTGAACACAGATATCGCAGATATAAACATCAGGACCGGCAATAAGACTATTTACTTCATTGCTGTCTCTTCCGCAAAATGAACATTTTATTATTTTATTTCCGGGTTTTTTAGACATCAGTTTTACCTTCCTTCATTTTTTCTCTTAGATGCTGAATTCTTTCTCTGGCTTCATCAAGATAGATTGACTTTGGAAATCTGCCAAGCAGTTTCTGATATGAATCTATCGCCTTCGAATAATCAATTATTCCATATTCATAGATTTTTGCTGTCAAATATAAAGCTTTGTCAGAATAAATGTTTTTCTCTTCCTCATCAACAATTGCACCCAGTTTTTTCAATGCTTCAGGATAATTATTCAATGCTAATTCCATTTCTGCACTTCGTAATTTACAAATCGAATGAAGCATAAATGCCTGTGGATTAAATGCAATTTCCTCATAAATGGTTTTGGCAGAGGTAAAATTCTTCTGCTCAGTAAAAATTTCAGCTTTACAAAATTTCACAAGATTAGACGAATCACTCTTCGCTGTGTTCAGTATCAGGGAAAATTCCAGAGCATCATTTGTCAAATCATTTTTGAGATTTAAAGTAACTTTTCTAAGCGATTCAATAGCAGCACTAAAATTTCCTTCTGATGCCAGAACTTTAGATAACTGAAGTGATGCTATGTTTCTGTCATCCTCAAAAACTCTGCTGCTGTTTTGTGCTGAAAGATATTTTTCTTTTGCAATTTCTATCTGACCCGTCTGAAGATAAATATTTCCCAACTCGATTAAAGCTTTTGGGAAATAAGTTGAAGCAGGATATAAATTGATTATTTCATTTAATTGCTCAATTGCTCTAGCGGGTTTATTGTTAACATAAAAAAGAATCAAAGCTGAACGATATCTTGCTTCAATAGCAATCTCCGAATGTTTGTATAAATCAATTACTTCTTTATATGCTGAAAGTATTTTCTGAGTTTTTTCTTCACTCAGATAAACAGTTGAATAAAAAGTTTTCCAATCAGGATTAAGTTTCCGGAATTCCTGAAGAGTTATTGATTCGAGAGTTTTAGTAAGTCCAAGTTTTGCAGAGGGAATTTGTTTTGAATCGGGAAAATTTTTGATAACGAATTCATAAACTTCTTTGGCAAGCTGAAAGCTTTCTTCATTAAATAAAAAGTTTGCGTAATCAATCAAAAGCTGACCGTTTGTATTCTGAACTTTATCAACTTCAACATAAAGTCCAAATGCTTTATCAAATTTTTTATCTTCAACCATCAGCTTTGCCAGTAAAAGTTTAAATACAACATCCTGAGATTGGTAGTTCGAAACAACTTTAATTGTTGGTTGAAGTGCTTCTGGTTTGTTAATAAAAGAAAAAATTTTTGCTTCTACTGTTGAGTATAATCCAGGATTTTTTTTAAGCAGTTCACAATATTCTTTGGTTGCATTTTCGTATTGCATAGTAAGAGAATACAATTCACCCAAATCAAACGAATACATTGTCGGATCGTCAGATTCATTTTTACCACGGTTCAGAATTTCAATAGCAGTTTCAAATGCTCTTCTTTCGATTGCATAATTTGCAATTACACGAAAGTTCATATTGTTTCTGTTGGCTTTGGCAAGAGGAATTTCCCAGACTTCCTTTGCTTTTTTGTAATCACCCATCATATAATAAACAGAACCAAGCTGACCATAATTGTTAGGATCCTGCGGAAACATTTTTATTCTTGAATCAAGAAGTGAAACAGCAGAATCAAAATTTTTTGTGGTGATGTAAAGATTAACAAGCTTATTGAAGTAATTCGGATTCTGATTGTCTTTTGAATAAAGCTGTTCAATTATCTCGATAGCTTTGGCATAATTACCCTGCTGCTCATAAGCTTCAGCGAGCATAAACTGATTTAAATCAAAAGGATTTTGCTGTGCAAATAGTTCGATGCAAATAAAAAGTAATAATATTGTTTTCTTCATATTTGAAAAATAAAAATTCTAACCTTCCAATCAAGTGGCAAAATAACCATATTTTTTAGTTGTTTCAGATTTCCTTTTTGTATTTCAGGCGGAATATAAAATTAACATTTACCAACAGCACGGAGGCTACAAATGAAAATCAAAATGTTACTCGCTCTTTTTGTATTTTTATCATTTGTCATTATCTCCTGTGACTCTGATAAAGATAACAATACAAATTCCGACATACCACCTGATCCTTCTGGTGTTACCGTTCCTGCACCAACGAAAAACAATGTTCAGCCCACTGCAACATTTAGTCCCGCAGGAAACAGAATACAGGTTAGTTTGCTTGGTTTAATTGATCCCTCAACCAATCAACCGCTGAACATAACATACAATGTCAGCAGTCCACAAAGCTCTTCCATTTTTGTTGAGGAAGATGGTGTTGTTAAAGGATTAAAAGTTACAAAGGTTGGTTCCGGTACAGTTCTCAAAGCAGATATAGTTTCCCTTGTTGATAACTCTGGTAGTATGGATGAGGAAGCGGATTCAATTGCAAAAAGTATTATTGATTTCGCAAACTTCCTGCAAACAAGCGGACTTGATGTAAAATTCGCCATAGTTGGTTATGACTACGGAGTTAATGGCGGAATTAATTTTACAAATGCTCAGACATTAAGTAATTATCTGAACAGAGCAACAGGTACATACAGAACCTATTACTTTGCAGGACCTGATAGTGCGGCTTTAACAAACAGAGCATATATATTTGGTTATCCAACAGGTGAAAACGGAGTTATTGCTGCGTTATTTGCTGACAGCGTTTATGCCTGGAGAACAGGAGCACAGAGAGTCTTTATTAATTTCACTGATGAACCAACTCAATCCAATGGTTCTCAATGGAATAATGCAATGGGCTGTGCACTACTGAGTGGTAAAGCTACTGTTCACACTGTATTTAGTCAGGATTCGAGTTTTTACTCATCATATTGGAGCAACACGAATGAACGTCCCTGGGAGTTTTCAAAATGTACCGGTGGAACCATTAAGTTTATTCCCACAAACGCTGCAGGATTAAGTTTACGGGATTTACCAGTTGCAGGCGCACTTGCGAACAGCTACTTGGTTGAATATGTAACAGGAAAAACCGGACAAGCACATACTGTAAAAATAACTGTTTATACAACTAATGCTGACGGTGTACGAACTTACAATATAAATTATTAGTTCTCTGAAATACTTGGTAACAAAGAAGCCAACTATGGACAGTTGGCTTTTTCGTTTGTCTTATTCAATCTTTTTAATTCAATTGAAAAACAACTGGCACAGCTACCTGAACTTTTACTGGTTTTCCTTTATTTATTGCAGGAGTAAATGATACACTTTTTAATGCTTCAAGTGCTGCTTCATCACAGCCGCCTCCTATACCCTTTAAGACTTTTGCAGATACGACCTTGCCTGTTTCATCTATATAAGCCAAAAGATAAACTTTGCCGCTGATGCCCTGATTTTTTGCTGCTTTGGGATAGACTATTTTTTCCTGCAGCGCTTTTAATCCACCAATAATCTCGGGCATTTTTTCTGCTATAATTAAAAATTCATTCACATCGTCGAAAGCAAGCTTACTATCTGCATCTTTCAGAAATCTTAAGGTGTACCGGGACTTTACCGGACTTCCTTTAATTAGGGCAGGTTCAAAACTCCAATCTGAAATTTCGTTAACTATAAATTGTGTTAACTCATCGGATGGAGTAAAAACAGCTCTTAGTTTATCAATTTCACCTTTTTCATTGATATATAATGTATATTCGAAAAATGGCACTTCTTCAACTTTAATTTTCTTTTCATCAGTGTTTAGCTTATTTATTAATTCGTTGATGTCCCCTTTCCTAATTTTTGGTATAGAATCAACTTCACCCGCGGATAGATAAATTTTATCATAATCCGGAATGACTTCAATCTTTTTCTCTTCCTTACAGGAAAGAAACATTAAAACAAGTAATGTTAAAAGAAATGATAAATTTTTCATCTCTGACCTCATAATGTTGGTTTGATTGTTATACTGTTTTCAATTGCTGATTTAATTTCAACCGCAGGCAAACTATTATAAATCATTTCAATAGTCTTTGCCTGAATTCTGATTTCCTTCGATAGTGATTCTATTTTCTCCTGATAAGTTGAAGTTTTTATGAATAAGTAAATGTTCAGTATAATCAGCAGAAAAGTGATAGCATAAGAGAGAGTATTTATGAAATTAAATTTTCTGATATAATCAGAAGAG
>CALHAB010000037.1 GCA_937934185.1 uncultured Ignavibacterium sp.
TTGAAGCCCGGTTTTCTCTCCTGAAAATAAGCAAGTGTAATTTTCAACTATCTCAATTAAATTTGAGAAAAGAGAATTAGAGTCAATTATGAAATTAATTTTAAGTATAATTATTATTGTTGTTACTACATTATCTGCCTGCTCCACCCGGCAGAAAATTATTAATGAAGTTTCGAGTAATTCTGACACAACTGAAAATCAGATTGTCAATCCTTCTTTTTATCAGGAAAAGTTTGTGAGAGGAATAGATTTTTTTGCAAGAGGAAATGAACCAAACTGGACACTTGAAATCGATTTGGAAAAAGGAATGTCCTTTTCTGAAATGAACGGAATAGAAATCAACACTCCCGCTGTTAAAGGAGTTAAAGTGCAGGATGCAGATGTTACTAATTTCAGAGCGCAGGTTGAAAGTGGAGAAATATCTGTTACAATTATAAAAGTTGAATGTCAGGACAATATGTCCGGAGAAATGTTTGATTATAATGTTCGTGTTACAGTCAGGATGAGTAATGAAGCTGACTATATTGAATTTAATGGCTGTGGAAGATATTTGTATGATTACAGATTACACGATATTTGGGTTATGGAAGAAATGACAGATGTTGAACTTAAAAAAGAAAATCTTATGAAGGGTTTGCCAATGTTTGAATTTAATCTGCGCGATATGAGATTCAGCGGACACGCAGGATGTAATCAGATCTTTGGTGGTATTGAAGTGAAAGGGAATAAAATCAGATTTGGTAATCTTGCATCAACTAAAATGGCTTGTCCTGATATGACTGTTGAGCAAAAAGTTACCCAGATACTTAACAACAATACCTTCACATACCGGATTGAAAAATTAAAACTTGTTCTGGAATCTGATACGGGAACAAAATTAGTATTCAGAAAAATTGATTAGAAATCAAAATACAATCTTAACAAAAGCACTTGCAGAAACTTTCTGAAAGATTATATCACGCACAATTTCTGAGGGAACAAATACAGTAAGATTCAGACTGAAGTAGTTCCCTTTCTTACTGATGTTCGAAGGTGTTATTTCATAAGTCAGATCGCCTACAGCTTCCTCAATTACTTTTACCATTTCACTTACATCAGTACCGATAATTTTATAGTCCCAATTGCAGGGATATTCAATTTCAGGTCTTTTGCTGTTTTCGTCAAGTATCATACTAATTTTAATTCCTTGTTGAATTCCTTTCGAAAAATAAGTTGTTGAAATTTATTAAACTAATCTTAACAAATCCTTAACATTCTCTTAAAAGAATAAGACTAACTTGACTGCATAAAAATAAAAAGTATTATAAAATGAAAAAACAAACATTACTTTATACAATAATACTCATTGCACTAATATTTCTTCAGAACAAGTCAATATTAAAAACTGATAGTTCAGAATTTCTTTCAGTCAGGAACATTATTTCAAATGCGGATTACTTTCCTTTGGACAGTAACAAAGTTTTGCACTATAAATCTAATCTTGGTGCTACAAAACTTATAATTGAAAAAAGCGGAAAACACTATCTGGCAGAATTAAAATCAGAAGATTTCATCTACAGGCAAAATTTAATTCTTAGAGAAGACGGAGTTTATGTTAAAGAAACATATCAGAAAATTAAAGTGCTTCTGTTTGTTAATAAAGAATCAAAATTTACTTACAACGAGCCGCTTCCAAGATTTAAATATCCAATCAGTGCAGGTCAGAACTGGTATTGGAGAGGAACAGAGTTCAATGACGATGAAAAGAATACGCTCGAAGTAAAATCAACTGTTGCTGGTGATGAGCTGATAAAAATTAGTGCGGGTGAGTACAGAACAATAAAAGTTGTTACTGAAATTGAATCAAGTTCCGGGACAAAAAATAAAGTGACAGAATGGCTGGCAAAGGATATCGGAATTATTAAAAGTGAAATTGAAATTAATGGTGGCGGAGTTATGGGAATAGTTAGAGATTTACTCGGTTATGGAAATTTATCATTTGAATTAGCTGAAATTAAAACACACTGATTATTATGAATATAAAATTTCTGATGAACATAAAATTATATGATTACAGTAAACCTGAAGGTAATCTGAGAGTAATATGGCGTATTGTGCCTGAAAATTTTTTAGAAGCAGATGTTCTTGATTTTACGGACAGATTTCTGAGATTAAACATTTATGAAATTAAAAGTAGTCTGATGACAATTCTTAATTCAGAATATATTTATAATACCAATAACCTTAAAAATTTATTTTCTGATAAAGGAAATCTGAGTGAGATTTTCCTCAATTACCTTGAGGAAAAAGGCGGCATCGCATCAGTAAACCCTGTGATCAATACGCTTGAAAAATTATCTGAAACAATGAAAATTCCATCAAAATACAGCGGAGTAACACTTTCCCAAAAGAAATTATCCGAATTTCTAAAAGAAAAACACGATTTTTAGAAATTCGGTTTATCTGCCTTAAATTTTATCGTTTTTTTACTCTTCCAATATTAAATTTTTAAAACCTCTTGCATATAATTATTCAAAGTCCGATTTTTAGTGCAGCAAGAATTAATAGTGAGGCAGTTATGAATACATTCGTTAACGAAAACGGATCCTTGAACTTTCTTCTAAATGATCTCGAAGCTCAAACCAAAAGGATAAAAGAAGAGATAAGAAAAATTGATGAAATGCTTTCCAAAGAACCAGAATCTTTCCACAGCAGAATAGAAAAGGTTGAGTATAAAACAAAGATGTTCGATTTAATAAATAAGAAAAATGTGCTTGCTTTTAATCTTAGTTTACTCGATTCAAACAAACGCAGATTGTGATTAATCTCTGTTTACCAAATAAACCCCAAAGATTATAATCATTCCACTCAGCAACATAAGTATTGTGATTTCTTCTTTCAGAAGTAGCCAAGCAGTTATGACTGTAACAAAAGGTTCGATGTAAAGATAAGCACCTACCTTTGCCGATTCCATTTCACGAAGTGAATATGCCCATATTACATAAGAAACTCCCGAACATAATAATCCTAAAAACAGAATGCTTATCCAGCCAACAGAAGAAAGATGAATAACCGAATCAATTGCTTTCTGATTAATGTTGAAGGGAATTATTAATAACGCCATTAAAATGAAAAGATAAAGAATTGTCATAAGCGGTGAATAATTTAATGAGATCTTTTTATTGATAATTGAGTAAACTCCCCAGGTAAATGAGCTGAACAACACAAGAAGATCACCAACATTTTTAACAAGATCAATATTAAGAGGATTTCCTTTTCCAACTAAAAGAAGAAGGCCGATAAACGCAATAATAATTCCGACAACTTTTACTGAATTCAGTTTTTCTTTTAGAAAAATAAAACCGAGGACAGCAATAAAAATCGGTGCTGTTCCGATAATCCAGCCGGTATTTGCCGCAGTTGTGTACTTTAAACCAGTAATCTGAATCCATAAGTGAAATACAGCCACAGCAGCAAGCAATAAAATTCTGAAATGATTTTTAAGATTGATCGTGAAATCAGATTTGTTAATTAATGCAACTACAGTTAATAGAATTATTGCAAGGATTAAACGAAGTGAAATAATAGTTTCAGGAGAGATTTCATCAAGCAGGAATTTAGTTGCAATAAATGAAGCTCCCCAGAAAACTACTGCTATCAAAGGGAGAAGATAAATGTATTTCCTGATTCCAGAAAAAATTTTATCGCCTTATTGCTTTAATTACTACTTTGATTTTTCAGTCTTCTTTGCCGAAGAATAATTTTCAAGATCGTAATTAATCAATCTGTCCGGCATCGGAAGCTTTACGATTTCAACTCCGGCATCAGTATAAAACTGAGTTGCAAGTGTATCGTGAAAATCAGAAAATACAACAACTCTTTTTATTCCCGCAGCAATCAATGCTTTTGCACAGGTTGTGCAGGACATATTGGTAATATAAGCAGTTGCACCGGTTGTATTAACACCGTGTCTTGCTGCCTGAACCAGAGCATTCATTTCAGCGTGATTGGTTCTTACACAATGATTATCAACAATAAGACAGCCGACATCTTCGCAATGTGGCTGACCGGGCAATGAACCATTATATCCGGTTGCAAGAACGAATCTGTCTTTTACCAGAACACATCCGCAATGCATTCTAGGACAGGTTGCTCTTTCTGATGCGAGCATTGCAAGTTTTAAAAAATATTCATCCCACGAAGGTCTTTTGTTTTTTGCCATAAAAGATTTATTGAATTATTTAATACAAGGGTTGCTCTATTTTATGAGGACCATTTTTTTTGTATCACTAAAATAACCTGAACCAAATTTAGGAAAGCATTTTATTTGAAAAAAATATATACCGCTGGATAATTTTATATTTTTTAATGAGTTGATATCAAATAAGATTTGATTAAATCCCTCTTTAAAGTCTTTACTAACCAGTTTAGCTACTTCTTTACCAGTTATATCATATAAAAGTATTTCTACAAATGATTCCTCCGGTAATTGGAAAGAAATGAATGTGCTTGAGTTAAATGGATTAGGGTGATTATTAAATAAATAAAATTTATTCTTTAAATCTTCAGGATCATCTGAAACATTTGTAACAGGACCATAAGTATAAGTCCATTTCCAAACATTTATCCAATAGTTATTGTTTGAGTCAAAAGAATAATCATTTCTTCTAATCAGTCTGTTATAACTGTCATAAGTATAAGTTGTCATCCAATCATTAACCCATCCGTATTGATTCCCATTTTTTTCCAGTCTTCTAATTAGGTTAAAATTCTCATCATAATCATAGATGACCCACGCATCATTTACATAATTCGAATCAACCCAGGCATATGCCATCTCTTCACTAAGCATATTAAACTCATTATAATATGAATAACAGATAGAATAATTATTCCATGTTGATTGTAAACTATCCCATTTTTGCCATTCTCTTATAATCTCATAGCCGAGACTATCATAGGTAAATATAAATTTCATGTCATTTTTAAGAGGAGAATTTAATGAAATTTGCCAAATTATAATTTTTTGTCTGAGAGAGTCATTATAATAATAAGTGATTAAATCTATTATATCAAACGATCCGCTTAGCTTCCACCCCAAGGATTGTATTTCAGATAATCTATCATCAGGTCTGTAATAGTATAACCACTTATCAGTGATTACCCAGTTTGGCGCAAACCAATTGAAAGATAATTCCTCGTAGACATCATTATTATGATTATAAGAAGTCTCAACTTTCCAACTTCGTTTCCAAGAATTCCCTGTCCAAACGAAGTTCCAGATATCTGTAATCAAACCATACGAATCATAAGTTTCGTTATTTTTCATATAATTTACCCAATCAGAACCATTCCAATTTTGATAAATATATGTTATTAAATTTTCATTATAGGAGTATACTGCGCGCCATTGCTTAATCCAGCTGAAACCATTCCAATCTTCTACTAATAATTCCAGTAGTTTGTCTTCCTGATTATTTAAGTTGCAGTTGGTATTATATGACGCAGACTTTTTCCCGAAGATCAATTTCAATGATTTAACATCAATCGAATCCGATTTCTTTATACTAAAAATATCAGCATTTGAATATTTATTTATAAATTGGGCAGCAGTAAGAGAAGTGATAATAAAAAAATATATTCCTATAAATCTTATCATCTCATTTGCTAAATGTGCTCTGTAAAATTAAAGCATTTCTAGTTTAATCAAAATATTTTTTAATGTATCAATGCTTCCTGTATTTTATTGCTCAGGAATGCTCTTATTGCATTTTGTGGCGAATCAGTAAAAGTTATCATTACCTCTTTGCCCATCTTTTCAAGTTTATTTTTGATTTCCTTTGGTAATCCTCTTGAGATAATTGCATCCCACTCGGCAACATCTTTAGCTTCAATAAGTTGGTCGAGAGTTTTGTCAGGGCAGTAATGACAGTTTCTGATTTCCCATTCGTCAATATCATAAACAAGAAAACCACCTGATCTTACAAATGGATTTGCAATCCTTTTTCCACCGTCTGTTGTGTGAACTGCTATTTTCATGGCTCTTACCCCTTTCTTAAATATTTTAATGAACTTTAAATGCCCATCTTACTTTAGGGCGGCTTTTTCTGGAAAACCTTCGATGCTGATGGCTTATATAGATTTTATTATAGCCACACTCAGGACAATTTTTTGGTTTCTGTTCAAGATAACCATCAAACTCAACTTTGCAACGACCGCAGAGATAAATGACTTTTTTCATATGCGCCCTCCTGATTTTTTATTCTTCCGAGTAATTTTTTCTGATAAGTAAGATATGAAGAAAGTTTACCGCGATTATAAATTACCGAATAAAGATTGGAACCAACCAGCTCGGCTTCCTGAAGCTTTAATGACTGCATAAGAAAACTGCACAGGTCGCCGCGGAAGAAATCAAATTTTGCAGCACAATCACCAATTGCAAAAATATCTTTGTCTGATGTGCGGAAATAATCATCAATCAAAATTCCGCGATCATAATCAAATACTATTTTCAGCTTTTCAGCAACTTCAACATTTGGTCTGCTTCCTGAGGAGATCATCAGAAAGTCGCAGTCAATTGTTTCTCCGCTTCTGAGTTTTACAGCTTCAATTCTGTCATTGCCACAAACTTCTTTAACCTTGTTGTTAAGTATAACCACCCCGCCCTGAGATTCAATTATATTTTGTGCGGATAAACTTATTTCAGAATCAAATGAAGATGGTAAAAGACGATTCGATCTTTCGATAACTGTTACTGATTTTCCCTCGCGCAGGAGTTCGTCTGCAAATTCAACTCCGATATATCCACCGCCAAAGACAACAATCTTTTCACATTTAAGGGCAAGTTTTTTTATGCGATTTATATTCTGAAAATCTTTGTCAATCAGAAAAACACCTTCTTTTTCAATACCTTCGATATTAGGTTTGATTGGCGACGAACCAGTTGCGATTACAAGTTTATCGAAACTGATCATCTCGTTATCATCAAGAATTAGGTTGTTAGCTTCTCTGGCTGTGATTGTTTTATAAAGAACAGAAATCTGTCCGTTTGAGTTAGATGCAAGATTTTCAGATAACAATGAAATGAACTTTTTATTGTTATCTGGAAAAATTAAAGCGATGTTTTTATCGGGATAAGTTTTATGTGCTGAATTAGCACAAACTAAAGCAGCTTCGGTAAGACCATAAATGACGATGTTATACTTCTGCATCACATCTCTCCTTTCATAATTTTTTAGATTATGATTATTGCCAGAGAGTTATGATACAAAAGGATTTAATTCAATGGTGAATAATTCAGGGATACCTTTGGATTAAATACTCTCCGGCTAAAGCACAACCGGAAATGTTCATACAAAAAATCCTTTTTTCTTTTGATTATAAGATAAAAAATTTTAGCACTTTATCAATGTTATTCGCTGGTAGCTGAAGTGAAATCATTTGACAAATGTGAAAGAAAATGGAAGAAAGGAAGAAGCGTTTCTTTTAAGTGAAGAGACAGTAAAACGCAGATGAAAAATTATTAATATCAATAAAAAAATAACTCCAATTAATAATGGGATCATAAGTACGGAAGCGAATAAATACAGCATTATGTTAAATTGATAATTAATCAAAGCTTTACATTTTGTTGCGAATTGATTTTTATTTTTGGGAGTAAACAGCCAGATCGGAATTGATAATACAGGCACAGGTATTATTGAAGTCAGATATAAGAACCACATATTTCAAAACCATTTTTTTCTTTTAAAGAATAATATCATACCGAAAGAAATCAACAGCGAAACGGTCCAGAAACCCCACGGATACATCCATTTCATTTCCAGCTCAGGGAAGTAGTGAAAATTCATTCCATATACACCAGCAAGAAATGTAAGAGGAATAAATAATGTCGAAATAATTGTAAGAACTTTCATTACTTCATTCAGCTTGTTGCTTGTACTTGAAAGATATACATCAAGCATTCCGACAATCATATCTCGATAAGATTCAATTGTATCAATAATCTGAATTATATGATCATAAACATCACGCAGATAAATCTGAGTTGATTGATTAATCACATCGTGATCATTTCTTTGAAGATGAGCAATTACTTCGCGCAAAGGCCAGACAGATTTCCTGAGCAGAATCATATTCCGTCTCATATGATGAACAGCTTGTAAATCATCCCGTGTTGGTTGAACAACAAGTCTGTCCTCAAGTTCTTCAATATCTTCACCCAACTTTTCGAGAATGTGAAAATAGCTGTCAACAATCGAATCAATTAATGCATAAGCGAGAAAATCAGAACCGTTGTTTCTGATTTTAGTGCCATCTTTACGGATTCTGTCTCTTACGGGATTAAAAACATCACCAGGATCTTCCAGGAATGTGAGGAGATAATTTTTACCAAGAATAAAACTAACCTGCTCATTCTTCATATCGTGATTTTCTTCGTCATAAAGAAACATTCTTAAAACAATAAACAGCTTGTCCTGATAATCTTCGGCTTTTGGTCTTTGTGTTGTGTGAACAATATCTTCCATTGCAAGCGGGTGGATGTTAAAATAGTTCTGAATCTTTTCCATCAATTGAATATCGTGCACACCATCGATGGTAATCCAGGAGACCTTTTCATTTTCTTTTGAGAAAAGAATTTCATCCAGTTTATCAATTTTCTTTTCTGTAAAAGAATTCTGATCATACTCAATAAGTGAAATGTTTACCGGCTCTTTTCCTTTTTCGCCTGTGTAAACAAGAGTTCCGGGGGGCAAACCAATTTGCTTCGGCTCCTGATCAAAAAGCTCAGTTAGTTTTCTCAACTTTCTTTTCGTCTGTATTCTTAGTTTTTTTGTTTGTCTTTTCAGCATTGTAAATCAGCTTTCTTTTAGAACTATTTCTTTAAGTGTTTTAATCCACAATGGATGATCATTAAGACTTTCAACAAGCTGAACCTTTTCACCACCGTGTTCTTTAAAGAGTTTTTGATATTCAATTCCGATTTCAACAGTTGTTTCCAGGCAATCTGCTACAAAGGCAGGCGAGAATACTAAAAGTTTTTTTGCGCCTTTCTTTGCCTGTTCAATTACAACTTCATCAGAAAATGGCTCAAGCCATTTTTTATCAAGCCGTGATTGAAAACAAACCGTGTATTTGTCTTTGGGAATTTTAAGTTTACTTACAATTAATCTCGTTGTTGCATAGCAGGTGGCTTTGTAGCAATAAATATTTTCATCATTCAGTTCTTCATCGCATTTATGATCCGAGCAGGGTTTGCTGTCGAAGTAAACTTTATCAACCTGTCTTTCAGGTAAACCGTGATAGCTGAACAGAATATGATCATATTCATTGAGATTAAATTTTTTTGATCGCTCTACAATTGTATTGAGATATCCCTCATTATCAAAAAATTGTCCGATGAATTTTATTTCCGGAATTACCCACCACTTGCTTACAATCTTCATAACTTTTTCTATAACTGATCCGGTAGTTGCAGATGCATATTGAGGAAATAAAGGAATGACAATTATTTTTTTATAATTTTTAACACGCATTTTTGCAAGAACACTATCAAGAGAAGGATTCTGATATCGCATTGCGAGTTCAACTTCATAATTCTCTCCAAGTTCTTTCTGTAATTTTTCTATTACAGATTCTCCATAAATAAGAATTGGCGAACCTTTTTCTGTCCAGAGCATTTTATAGATTTCTGCTGATTTTGGCGCACGGAAAGGAACTATGATAAAGTTGACGAGAAAAAATCTTATCGCCGAAGGAATGTCAATCACCCTTGGGTCATTAAGAAATTCTAATAAATATTTTCTAACATCTTTTACTGATGGACTGTCGGGTGTTCCGAGATTAACTAAAAGTACACCTGTTTTTGTCATTAGCTTGTAATTTTTTGTTGTTGAATCGGTTACAAATATATGTTTAAGTTAGCAAAAAAGATTGAAATGATATGAAAAAATTAATTTTGGTTGCGGGAATATTAATAACTATTGCAGCTTGTAATGAAAATGAACCAGAATGTATCTGCACAACTGAATTCAGAACATTAACTGTATCTGTTGTTGATTCGTTAAACAACCCGGTTGACTCACTTGATGTAAATATAGTTGATGAATTTGGCAGAAGTATAAATCCCCTATACAAACAATTGCCATTTCAACCAGGGCTTTATGCTTTGATTGATGATTCGTATGTGAATTATCTTTCAACAGAACCTTTACTGATATATTTCACCGCAACAGATTCAATAGGAAGAAGGGCTTATACATTCTTTCTCGTTAATACTGATGAATGTAAATGTCATGTTCAGAAAATAAGCGGACCTGAGAAAATTGTGCTGAAATGAGTAAAAAACCCTCGGGGTTTTCTGAATGATGATTAGTATAATACCCCGAAAGTTAATTTCAACCTCGTGGAGACTTGGCCTGCCCTGTCTCTACAGTTGGGAAATTTATTTTACATCTTTCGACTTCTTTGCATTAATCAACTAAGGTTACAACTTCATTACCAATTACATAATAAACTTTTAGTGTTACAAGATTCCTCCTCCGATAAATCGGAGTCGGAATGACATCAATTGAATTTTTCATAGGCTTCTAAAAACTAAACGGGAAATTTGGTAAAAGGATATAAGGAATAAGTGAGAAAATTAAATCAGAATTTTCACCGGTTCATTCACGCGGAGCGAACAGGAGTTCGCTCCTTACATCATAAATACGCAGCCAGAGGCTGCGACTACTTTATCAACATCATCTTCTTGCTCGATATAAATGAGCCCGCTGTCAATTTGTAAATATATACTCCGCTTGACAGACTAATAGTCTGTCCTACATTGAATTCAACTTTATGTCTGCCTGCTTCTTTGTATTCATCAACTAAGGTTGCTACTTCATTGCCGAGTACATCATAAACCTTTAGTGTTTGCCAACTGCCGACTGGTGACTGCCAACTGATAACTGTTGTAGGATTGAATGGATTCGGGTAGTTCTGATATAAATTAAATTCTTTTATTGTTGTAATATTATCATCAGCACTTAGACCAAAGTCAGCGTGAAATGGCTGAGAAAATGTCCCGACAATTATCCCATTTCTTTTAACAACCAATTGAATGATATAAAAATGGTAGTCGGTATAAAAAGCTGAATCGAATGGAATAATTATCTGTGGTGATTTATCAAACCCTGTCTGATAGTACCACAACTCATAATTGAATTCATCAAGGGAGTCTGTGACAATAAAATAAAAGTTTTCCACCGATACTGGTGTTCCGCTTGAATCATAATAATAAAATATTGTATTAAAGCCCGGTTCAATTGAAATACTGTCTCTTGTTGTGGTACTTGAGAATTTTCTTGCAATCATCTGAGGAGTACAGCATCCGCCATATACAAAGGCAGTATCAACCTGTGGATAGAATTGAATATCAACATTTCCGTTAGGTGGAATCAAATTAAATTTCTGAAGCACTCTTCCGAGAAATCCATAATCATCAATCAGATTGTATAAATCAATTATTACATTAAGTGAGTCATATCCGGAAATATAAGTTGTATTTATCGGATAGGAGTCAGTCTTTCCCAATAAAATCGAATCAACATTTCCTATTATGACAGGTATAATTCCGCTCATAAAACTTGTATCAATAACTAAACCTTGTGTAAACATACCCTGAACACCAATTACAGTATCAATTGGGACAGAAATAAGAAAGCCAACTGCTTCCTGAATTCCGATGTGATTCCAGAATGCAATTGAATCTGAAACGAGTGGTAAAGCTCCTGTGTAAACATAAACAGGCCTGTTTTCAGAAGTATATTGAATCAGTCTGCTGCTTTCTTCCTGGGTTAGAGCAAATGGGATAAATAAAAATAATGCATCATAACTGAAAATAGAATCGTCAATTGTATCAGCAACGAAAACGGAATCATCAGTTAGTTGGGAAAGAGTATACTGAAAACTTGCCGATACTCCATTGGGATCGAATACGAAAATTTTTTGATCTTGTGCAAAACTTAATGATGCACAGATTATTACAAACGCAACGAAGAACTTTAAATTTTTCATCTTATTAACACCATTTTTTTAGTTTCTATGTAATTATCAGCTTTGAGCTGATAGAAATAAACTCCGCTTGCTATGTCAGGACTGGAGTCCTGACCTACGGTGAATTTGACTTCATATCTGCCGGCATCTCTGTACTCATTAACTAATGTTGCTATTTCATTCCCAAGTAAATCATAAACTTTTAATGTTACAAGATTCCTCACTCCGTTCGGAATGACAAATTCAATCTTAGTAGTAGGATTGAAAGGATTTGGGTAGTTTTGGTATAAGACAAAATTTGTAGGAATATCTTCCCTCTGTTCAACAAATAAAACCGTATCTCCAAAAACAGTTCCGTTAATAACACAACCCCTTAATACAAAAGTTGTTGTTCCAAAATCGAATCCATAAACTGCACTATCTAATCCCAGTCCGTAAGTTAAAGAATATAAAGGCATTCCATAGTTATTAGTCTCAAATATTTTTCTTCCGCTATTAAGTCCCCACTTGGTAAAATAATTTTCTTCTCTGAGTACTGTAACTGCGCCCGGATACCAGATACCGTATCTGAATGCTTCGATTGTATCGCCAAGCTCGGCTGTAAGATCGTCAATAAGCAGCTCATCATCAGGATAATTAAAACCCTGCACAAATCGGAAAATCTTTCCAGTTGTTGAATCAATTCTTTCAAGAAAATATTCTGTTGAGCCCGAAATGCTTTCTTCTTTAAGGACAAAATATTTTTTATTGTTTTGTGCTACTGAATCACGAATCACTTTTTTTATTACTGTGTCGTAGGTTATCTGAGGTGGAAAATCATAGACGATAGTTGTTTTATCATAAATCCATTTGTTGCCAACTTTAAGTGGATAATAACTAAACAATTCAAATGGAATTGGATATAATTTAAGTAAAGTAATCAGGTTAGGAGTAATTTTATAAATTCTGTATCTAGTTGATGCATAAAGAATATCTGAATTTGGTTTTTTATAAATACCGGTAATGCGGCTGTCAAATGTTTTGTACAATGAAAATGTTAAACCGAAATCTGTTGATTTATAAATGTATCTGAGATTTCCAAGATAAATATTTCCGCTAATTGATGGGTCATTTGAAACCCATAGAGGGAAATCGCTTTCAAAAGTCTTTGTCCAGCTAAACTGATTGCCGTTGTTGTTGGAGGTCAGAAAGACATATTGGCCATAACTTTTAGCTATTCGATATATATGTTGCTGATCAGAATCGTAGAAAAATTTTGAATTGAATATGTCATCTGTTTTCGAAGTATCAACCAGTACTGAAGTATATCCGCCATCAAAAGATTTTACAAGTCTGTTCAGGCTGTCAAGTCCGAATAAAATGTTGTCATTGAATGGAGACATTGATAAATAGGAGAATTGCATTATTGAATCAATAGGGAAATTATATCCGCCATCGAAACTTCTTAGCAGATGATTATAACTTCCACCAGCAAAAACTTTTTGTGGGTTTTGTTTGGAGATATCAACTTTGATTATATCAAACGGAATTGAAAAAGTCAGAGTGTCATTCCGGTAGATTGTTCCCCAGAAATCAACATTAAATTCATTGCCGACACTCATAAAGTTTACTGAATCATTTGGGAAAAACTCAAAATCATTATTGGCTTTTCCATCGTTTCCAAAAGGACTCCATGAAAGAAATCCGAAGAGAAATAAAGTATCTTGTTGAGTTTCAGGATCAAATTTGAATATAGAGTTGTAGGGCGTTAAACCATAGCTGCGATAAAACAAGTAAGTTCTTCCGCTTTGGGTTTCCAATCCATTAAGATCTGAAATTTGCTGGGCAATGGATGAGACTGAAAATAAAAAGGAAACAGTAATAAAAAAGATGCTTTTCATACTTTCCCCGCTAAAAGTCTTATTAAAACTAAACTTTTAAAACTGAAAAGTAAATAGTAAAAAAAAGTTTTTAATTTTAAATAAAAGTTATTTTTTCGAAATGAGAATAAAAAATTGCTTATGCCACATTTGGGTTTTGTTGGGTGTGACATAAGCATTTAATTACAAAAGTTATCTGTTTGAATATCTGTTGTGATCTCTAAGGGCTGTACCCAAAGCAAATCTCAACTGGCTAACATAACTGAAGCTGGAAGCTTCATTTACTTTTTTTATGCACTATAAGATTATACACAAACATCATTGCAGCGGCGGCAACTCCAACCAATCCGATTATCAGAAAAACCATTTCGGGTTTCCCTGCTTCTTTTGTTCCGAAAGTATGATACAGCCAGCCGCCGAAAGTTCCACCTAAAAGCCAGGCAATTGCAATCGGAAGAAAAGCAAATCCCTGAAATAATGCTGCTTGTCCTTTCGGTGCAAGATCGGCAAGGTATTCATAGAATCTTGGGGCTTGTGTTTGTTCACCGACAGAGAAAATAAAAATTGTTGCGATGATAAAGCCAAGTCCGACAATTGTCCCGGCAAGAGTTACAAAGTAAAGAAGAAACCAGCTTAGTGCTGCAAACACAAATCCAATCATTATTGCTGTTGGCGTGGGAATATTTTTGGTCAATCTGTTTATAGGTATTTGCAGCAGTATAATTGTCCACGCACCGGTTGAAAGCACCAGTTCAATTGGTGCTTCGGGTGAAATGTAATCTGAAATATAAAACGGAATAACAATAAAGAATTCCCAGAAAACAATCCAGTAGAGAGCGAATATCAAAAGGAAAATCATAAACTTTATATTCTTCACAACCGTCCATAAATTTTTAACTACCTGAAGAAGCGATTCTCTCTCTTCGTTAAGTTTTGCTTCCGGCTCTTTGAATACAAAAATAGTTACGAGAAACATCAATGCACAGCTTATTGCCGAAACAAGATAAACGAATTCAATACCGAACGAATCACGAACAAGATAAGCCAGAAAAGGACCGATTGCTGCACCCATATTTACAAGCCAATAATAAATAGCATAGCCAAGAGATTTAGTTTCCGGAGTTGTTGTAAGTGCAACAGTTCCCAGCACACTTGGTTTTATGAATGAACCGCCTATTGCAGTAAAAATTAATATTACAGATAACAAGGGGAACAAATCTTTATTTTCATACCAGGAAGAGAAAGCAGACATTCCCGTTGAACCAATCAGAAAATATCCGATAGCAAGAACAAAGAAAGCGAATGAAAATGCTTTTTTAAAACCAAACTTATCAGCCAAAGCTCCGGCAAAAATAGGAAGGAAGTAAATCAGTCCTCCAAAGATAGAAGACAGCTGTCCTGCCTGAACTTCATCAAACTTAAGATGATCACGAAGGAAAACACTGAGAATAGTTGCCTGTCCGTAATAAGCAAGTCTTTCAAATAGCTCCATTCCGTTTGCAACCCAGAATGAATGCTGAAATCCGGTTTTAAGTTGTTCAATTGTTTTTGCCACAGAAGTTTCCTTTCTGAAAAATATTGGGCGAAATTTAAGAAGTCAGTTATTTAGGAACAAGAAAAATGAAAGAATGGTTGAATGATTTGATTGATTGGATGATTGATTGATTGGATTATTGATTGATTGGATGATTGAATGATCAACTTGCTATCATAGCATTTAAGTACATTTGTTGTATTCAATTCTGTTCATAGAGATAAAATGAGTTTAGTATTCTAATCATAACAAAAATAATTAGTGGCATAATCTGTGAGTTTGATAATGCTGCAAATCAAAGTATTATTTATTTGATTTGAAAAAGGTTCTTATATCAATAAATTTTAAAAGCTCAAAAAAAGAAATAAGGAAAGAAGTTACTGCAATGAAACAAATATATTTTATAATATTGATAACAGCTCTATTCTCTCTTCAGGCAAATGCTCAAAAGAACAGCGATGTAATTGCCGAAGTTAAAAACAATGAAGTTATAATTAAGCTTCATAAATTAGTTGAGTTTGGCGGCGCAAAAGAAGGGAATAAATTTCTAGTCGCAGAAATAACTATTGAAAATATTTCTGACAAAAGCATAAATATGGGTGCTGAATACACTATGAGTATCGAATTAAAAGATTCAAAAGGCAATGAATATCGTTCCGGTTTAAGAGGTGCAGGAATCGTTTCTTCATACCTTGCGGCAAATACTCAAATTAAACAGGATCAGAAAGCTTATAATCTTTGTTACAGCGATAACTTCCCTGCCAAAACAAAAGCCCGTTCATACCTATGCGGTTATGAAGTTCCGAAAGATGCAAAGATTACTTTATTTGGTGTAAAGAAGAAAAATCTTTGGGCTGAGATTAAATAATTCTATTATTCTCAGAGATTAAATAGAATAGAGCTTAAACTTATTCTGAAATTATTTCCATCTCTGTAATTCAGTTTCCATCCGAATTCAATTGACAATGGGAGCAATCCTTGTCCGAGTGAAAAACCAATTTCATAAAACGGATGCTTAAATGTCTGTATCGGATTAACAAGTATCTCCTCTGATTTTGAACTTATATCTCCGTAAGCGGCATTAAAAAATACTGTGAGTAATATTTCAAGTTTTTTGACGACAGGAATATTAAGCAGCCGGAATAACTCATCTCTCAAATTGTATTCGGCATTCAATGTTACAACTCTGTCACCTAATATCTGATTTAATCCCAAAGTTCTGAAAGTAAGCGGTGATGAAAATGTACTTATGTTTCCGGGAACTGCATACAAATCCTGATAAGGGACAGAACCGTTTGAATATGTTCCATAAACTTTAATAGTTGCAATGGTAGAATTGAATGATCTTAAAAATGTTCGGGATAGAAACTCATACTTCAGATAATCAAAATCACTTTGGAATAAATTATTATCTGAAAGAGTGACATTCATTGACAATAAAGTGTATGACCTTCCAAGCGAAGTTCTTCTTCTGAAAAATCCATCTTCGATGTAATTCCTGAAATCAATATCAAAACCGAACTTAACTGCATTTGTTTTCCCTTCGCAAACAGGAAGGTTGGGTTTGTATAATTTATCTTTATAGAAAAAAGAAAAATCTGAATTGTTAAAAGCTGATTTATCAGTTTTATTAGTGAACGAAATTCTTCCTTTCAGTATCGGAAAAATTTCCCCTTCTGCTGAAAAAGAAAAACCGTTTGTGTAATAATAATCTCTGAAATCTTCTTTATACAGCAATGTTGATAAAGTTCCGAACAACTCACCGTAGTTATCAGATTCTTCAAAAAGAATTTTTGTTTTATTGAATATAGCTAAATCTAGTTTTGCTGTTCTGTAATCACCCAAAAGGTAATAAGCAGAAAAATCCTGTTTGAATTTTTTATCAGCAAATCCGTAGGAAAGATTAATTGAGGTATTAAATCTTTTATCAAATTCATCATCAATGAATAATCCGAAATCAATTGAGTGACCTTCAACACGATTGAAATGGTACATTGCTATTGGTGCGCTGACAGAAAAATTTCTGCTGAAATTTATTCGTGGACTAAAAACAGAAAAATCATCCCAGAATTTTCTCGGAGCAGATTCAAGACTATCAATCCGTTTATAAGCTTCTTCCTCTTCTTCTGTATTCGGAATTGTCTGTGTTGTTAACCAGTAAGTAGAATCTTTTCTATCAGCATCGGTCAGAACTGTTACAATTGCTTTATCAAAAAATGATTTATCAATTTTTGTATTCACTTTATAATTAAACAATATTGTATTAAGCTCAAAGCCGAATCGTGCAAGTCCAAGAAAGTTTGCTGTAACGAACAAACGATAATCAACAGGCATAACAATTCCATCAAAGTAATCGAATT
This sequence comes from uncultured Ignavibacterium sp., assembly GCA_937934185.1. Taxonomy (GTDB): domain Bacteria; phylum Bacteroidota; class Ignavibacteria; order Ignavibacteriales; family Ignavibacteriaceae; genus Ignavibacterium. The sequence continues at coordinate 17,769 of CALHAB010000037.1, forward strand.
GTTGAATGATATTCACAGTATCGAAAATGCCTCCGATATTGGCAGCACGGTTAAGTATTAAATCAACTTTAAGTAAATCAAAGGTGCTGTCAGTGATAAAAACTTTTCCGACAAATCCCGGATCAGAAGAATTATCAGGTTCGATATGAATCTGAAAAACTCTTTGATTATTTATAGCTGAAGTTTTTTCAATATAAAAGTAATAGTAGCTCAGAGCGTTGTCTGAAACAGGTCCCGGCAAATCTCTTCCAAGAAAATTTATGTCATTGCTGTAAAAGTTCTGAATTAACCTTCCGCCTGTAAGCGTATTAACCGACGGAGGAAAATTTGCACTTTGTTTTCGTGCAAGAATAATTTCTTTATAGTTATCGGGTTTCAAATAGTATCCTTTGCTATGGCTCTCAAGTATTCCTGTAACTTTAAGCTTTGCTGTATCAGATTCGCCGATTCCTAAATTAATTGCACCACTTCCCCTCGATGTTATATCTTCCGTTGTTCTGATAGTACCTTTTGAAAATGCCTCAAATTCATAAGAAAATAGATTAAGTTCTCTTTGTTTTCTTTTTTCAATTGCCTTTCGGATTATTTCAACTGCAGGATTTTCACCGGGTTTAACCACTACTTCAGGCAGATTTATTTCTGTGCTCTTTAGTTTAAATAACAATCCGGATAAATCAGAGTTGACATTCACAGAAATTGTATCAGAAAAGTAACCGATAAATGATGCAATGAGTTTATAATTGCCTTCATTTAATTTCAATTCAAATTCTCCGTTAGCATTAGCAGCTGTTCCAAGCGTAGTTCCTTCTACTCTTATGTTTGCAAAGCTCAGACCGCTGCCGGACTGAGAGTCAATTACTTTTCCTTTTACAGAAAAATTCTGAGAGAAAATATGAATTGAGCTGAAGAATAATATAAATAATAGTTTTTTCATAAAATTGTGTTTTGTTCAGTCGAAAAATAGTTTTCCATGGAAATATTTAATTGTCGTCATAAACTAACGGAATAATAAATTGATGAGCGGATAAAAGAAATATCTTACTGTTTAGTATTTTTACCACTACAAATTAACCAAACAAGAAGGAACACAAAAATGAAATTCAAATATCTATTACTATCGTTCATATTAACTCTGATCTTCTCAATAAATTCATTTTCGCAGGACGAATCAGCTGCAGCAGTTGAGCAGGCAAGATCGGTATTAGCAAAATATCTGGATGCAATCGGCGGAGCTGATGCTGTCAAAAATATTCAGGATAAAACTGTAATAATGCGCGGAACAGCAATGGATCAATCAGTTACGATTATCATTAAACAAAAACACCCAAATAAACTCAGACAGGAGGTCAAAGCCGGTGGAATGGATCAGGTTTTAATATTTGACGGCGAAAAAGCTGTGATGAAAGTTGCTGGTCAAACAATCAATATTGAAGGTAAAGAACTTGAACAATTTAAAGTTGAATCAACAATGGAGTTGATGTATAATCCGGAGTCACTTGGAATAAAAATTACTTATGATGGAAATGAAAAAGATGGTGACAATTTACTGCACAAAGTTAAATTTACTTTGCCTTCAGGTTTAAACTGGGTTTCTTACTTTGACGATAAAACCGGACTTAAAGTAAAAGAAACCAAAGAAACTGAAACACAGATGGGACTAATCACACAGATACTTGAATATTCCGATTATCAGGATGTGGATGGAATAAAAATACCATTCAAGATGAAGCAATCATTCGGGCCGCAGAGCATTGAGATGACAATCAGCAGTGTGAAAATTAACAAAGGAATTCCCGACGATACTTTTGTAATATCCGAATGATTAAAAGAAAATATTCAGCTATAGTTTTTGATCTTGGTCAGGTTCTGATTCCTTTTGACTATAATATTTTTATTCAAGCTGTTAACAAACACAAAGACGGTCTTGGAGAAGAGTTTGTAAGAAAATACAATCAGAACTATCACATTCATCGTGATTTTGAGCGCGGTAAAATTTCCGAAAAAGATTTTATCGCGCAGATGCTTGAATGGCTTGAACATAAAATTACTGCCGAACAATTCGTTCAATACTGGTCTTCAATATTTACTCTTAATGAAGATGTGATTGGACTTCTTCCGAAACTCAAAGAAAAATACAAGCTTTATCTTCTGTCAAATACAAATTCAATTCATCAGAAATATGGTTATCAGCATTATGACTTTCTGAAAATTTTCGATAAGCTTTTTCTATCACACGAAGTCGGATTTGTAAAACCCGAAGAAGGTATATACAAAGCAGTCACAAATTATTCGAAGCTTCCGCCAGAAGAACACATTTTTATTGATGATATTGCCGAATATGTTGAAGCAGCAAAAAAACTTGGCTGGGATGGAATTCAGTTTTTGAGTTATGAAAATCTGGTGAAAGATTTAACTGTAAGAGGAATTTTATCTTAATGAAGATGCACTTCAACTATTTTATTCTTTTATCACTCATTCTCTTTTTAACTAAATGTTCAGATGAAAAAGGTTCAGATCAGGCAATATCTCTGGTTGATTCAACAATTAAAATTCAGGATTCACTTACTTTAGTAAAAGATTCCATTCCTGCTTTACCGTTAATTAACTATACTTTTATTTCACCACCGAAACAGAACAGATATAAATTTCTTATTGAAAAGTATGATACAATTGGAGCTAAAATAATTCTTGCTCTTAACCGACTTGATGAAAGATTTATAAGAAAACCAGATTCAATTGTTGTTCCCGATACTATCTTAAATGATAAATTACTTTACTCTCCTTTTCCAAAACACTTATCAATTTTAGAAAGTGTAAAAAAAATATTGCTGGTTGATCAACGCATTCAGGCATTCGCTGCTTATGAGTTTGGTAACCTTGTTAACTGGGGACCTACAAGCACTGGCAAGAAATCTACCCCAACACCGAATGGTTTATTTCATACAAACTGGAAATCAAAAAAAACCATCAGCACAGATAATCCCGAATGGATTTTAAAATGGTATTTCAATCTTGAAAATTTCAGGGGAGTTTCACTTCATCAATATGAATTGCCGGGATATCCTGCGAGCCACGCTTGTGTAAGATTGCTTGAAGAAGATGCTCTCTGGATTTATAACTGGGCTGAGCAATGGATTCTTACTAAAGATGGTGAGTTCATTATCGCTTACGGAACTCCGGTCATAATTTATGGTCAGTATGATTACAAAGGAGTTAAACCATGGCTTTTGCTTCCAACTGAACCTGAAAAAGCAATGGTCAGTGAAGATGAATTGAATGAAATTATCAACGAGCATATTTTAACTATAATAAACAGACAAGAGGAACGGGATAAAATTCTGAATCCACAGTTAAGTTTAGAAAATTAATCATGGAAGTTATACACGATAAAATCAAAAGCAGGTTTGTTATCAGAATTGATGGAGAGGAATCCTTTGTTGAGTATTCACTTTATGATAAAGTAATGAATCTTTATCATACATATACACCACCTCAATTAAGAGGAAAAGGTTTGGCAGAAAAAGTTGTTCGTGCAGCAATTGAATATGCAAAAGAAAACAATCTTAAGGTAATTCCTTCCTGTTCTTATGTAGCATTATTTTTACGACGGCATCCGGAATACTCAGAATTAAAAAAATAATTTATGAATTTTATTTGTGTTAATTCGTGTAATTAGTAGCTATTATACACCACGAATTTCACTGATTGAAACTAATTGAAAAATTTAAGCTATTATAATTATTAAACAGTCAGGAGACAAAATGAGATACTATTTAACAATACTTATTGCATTATTAATCGCAACAAAACTGCATTCACAAATGAAATATCCTGAAACAAAAAAAGTTGATGTTACAGACAACTATCACGGAACACTTGTAGCAGACCCATACCGATGGCTCGAAGATGACAATTCTGAAGAAACAAAAGCATGGGTTGAAGCACAAAATAAAGTTACTTTCGATTACTTATCCAAAATTCCATTCAGAGAGAAAATAAAAGAAAGATTCACCGAGCTTTACAATTATCCAAAGTACAGCGCACCATTCAGAGCAGGGAATAAATATTATTTCTTTAAGAACGACGGATTACAAAATCAAAGTGTGTTATATGTAATGGATAAACTTGATGGTGAAGCAAAAGTTTTTCTTGATCCAAATAAATTTGCCGAGGATGGAACAAAATCGCTTTCAAATTATTCATTCTCAAAAGACGGAAAATGGTTTGTTTATGGTGTTTCAACAGGCGGCTCTGACTGGGATGAGTTCTTTGTTATGAATGCTTTAACAGGAGAAAAATTAAAAGATCATCTTAAATGGATTAAATTTTCCGGAATTGCCTGGGAAAATGACGGCTTCTATTACAGCAGATATCCCGAACCAACCGGTTCAGAGCTATCACAAAAAAATCAATTTGCCAAAGTTTATTATCACAAACTTGGTACGGATCAATCTGAAGACATTGTTATTTATGAAGATCCGACAAAACCAGACAGAGGGTTTTATGCAGGCACAACTGACGATGAGAGATTTTTAATCATCACTTTTTCGGAAGGCACAAGTAACAACGGTTTGATTGTTAAAGACTTATCAAATCCTGAATCTGAATTCGTTTCAATCGTAGATGACTTAAACAATAATTATGGTGTTGTTGATAATGTTGGAGATAAGCTTCTTGTTATTACAGATTATAATGCTCCAAGATATCGCTTGATTCTTATTGATCCGAAAAATTCATTAAGTGAAAACTGGAAAGATGTAATTCCGGAATCAGATAATGTTCTGCAATCAGTTCGGATAATTGGTGAGAAACTTATTGCAACTTATATGCAGGATGCAAGTCATCATGTTTATCTTTTCAGTCTTGACGGAAAACCTGAAGGTGAAATAAAACTTCCTTCTTTAGGAACAGTTGGATTTTCAGGAAGAAGGGACGATAACATTGCATTTTATTCTTTTACATCATTCACTTATCCGGGAACGATTTATAAGTTTGATGTAAACACAAAACAATCAGAACTTTATAAACAAACAGAGCTGAATTTTGATTTTGATAATTACGAAACCAAACAGGTATTCTACACAAGTAAAGACGGAACAAAAATTCCGATGTTCATTGTGCACAGGAAAGGATTAAAGCTCGATGGAAATAATCCAACTTACCTTTACAGTTATGGTGGATTTAATATCTCACTACTTCCTTCATTCAGCACATCAAGATTAATATTTCTTGAAAACGGCGGAGTTTTTGCAATGCCAAATATTCGTGGTGGTGGAGAATACGGTGAAGAATGGCACAAAGCAGGAATGCTCGATAAAAAACAAAATGTGTTTAATGATTTTATTGCTGCTGCAGAATATCTTATCAAAGAAGGTTACACTAATCCGAATAAGCTCGCTTGTGCAGGCGGTTCGAATGGAGGACTGCTGATTGGTGCAGTAATTAATCAACGGCCTGATTTATTCAAAGTTGCACTTCCTGCAGTTGGTGTTATGGATATGCTTCGTTTTCATAAATTTACAATCGGTTACTATTGGGTGGTTGAGTATGGTTCAAGTGATGATCCCGAACAATTTAAATTTCTTTATAAATATTCTCCGCTTCATAACATCAAAGAAAACCTAAACTATCCAGCTGTGCTTGTAACAACCGCAGATCACGATGACAGAGTTGTGCCTGCACACTCATTCAAATACATTGCAACACTTCAGGAAAAGTATAAAGGGGAAAATCCTGTACTTATCAGAATAGAAACCAAAGCTGGTCACGGTGCAGGTAAACCAACTTCAAAAGTAATTGAAGAGGTTGCAGATGTCTGGTCTTTTGTTTTTTATAATCTGGGCGTTCAACCGAAATATTGATACAATAAAATGTTTACTATCGGATAAACGACATTTATGGCGACAACTTTGTCGCCATTTTTAATTATCAGGATTACTTGTCTTAACAATCTGAAAATTAATCAGGATAATCGCCGATTATTTTGATCAAACCTTCTGGCAGGATGATTGCAAATCTTTAGGATGAAAACAGGAGGAAAAATTGAAAAGAATATTTATTGTCTTTTTATTTCTGATCTTTTATTCAAATAACAACTTTGCGCAAACTTCACCCGCATTATTCGCACATCCGAAAGTATCAGCCGGATTTCTACTTGGTTATACAGATAACATTGGCGGAAATGTTTATGGCACAATTTCGAATTTTTCTTATGATGTACCGCTTTCAATAAGATTTTCACTTGGTTACATTGTTACTGATGCAGGTAAACCTCTTGATGCAAGAAGAATATTTATCAATGATGCAACCAACGGAACACCAGAAGAATCCGGTCATATCTGGGAGTTCAGATTAGATTTTATTTATCCTATAAAATTATTCTCTTTGAATAAAACGAATATTCTTATTGGCCCGCGTTACTCAATGTTCACCGGTAATTTTAAGTTCATCGGCGGAAATGAATTCTTTGATGTAACTGCAGATCAATGGGGAATCGGAACAGGACTTGAAACTCATCTGGGAATTTCTCCATCAATGAGTTTTGTTGTTGCTGCGGGATTTGATTATTATTTTCAATCAAAACTTGTAGGACACGATACTGCATACAGCCCTGATGGTCAGGATGTAAATCCCCGCAGAGATTATTCATTCAAAGATGCTGACGATGCTGTTAATCAACCCAAATATGAATTCAGAATTATGGGTGGCTTAAATTTTAATTTCTGATTAAGAGAAGTAAGAGACCGGAGGAGGAAACCACCACACTCATATTTTGGGTGTGGTTTTTTATTTTAAAGTGTAAATTTATTTATCTGTAAATTTTCACTCAAAAATTTTTTTATTATGGTAAAAATGAAAGCAATTTTGTCCGACGAACCTTGTACAGCAGATAAACTTTATATTGGAGAGTTTCCAAAGCCGGAAGTTGGTGAAGAAGAAATTTTAGTCGAAGTAAAAGCAACTGCATTGAATCGTGCAGATATACTTCAACGACTTGGGAAATATCCCCCACCACAAGGCGCAAGTCCTGTTCTTGGATTAGAGATCGCAGGTATTGTGTCTGAAGTTGGTGCTAAAGTTTTTAAATGGAAAATTGGTGATAAAGTTTTCGGATTAATTCCCGGCGGAGGTTATGCACAGTATGCAGTAATTCATGAAGAAATGGCCCTGAGAATTCCTGATAATTTTACTTTTGAACAGGCTGCAGCTATTCCCGAAGCTTTTCTGACTGCTTATCAGGCAATTGTCTGGCTGGCTGAATTGAAACCCGCTGAATACATTCTCATTCACGCTGGTGCAAGCGGCGTTGGAACAGCTGCAATTCAACTTGCAAGAGAAATCGGCTCTAAAATCATTGTAACTGCTTCTGCAGAAAAACATTTTATTTGTAAAGAACTCGGCGCAGAAGTACTGATTGATTATAAATCGCAGAGCTTCAGAGAAGTTGTAATGAAAGCAACTAACAATTACGGTGCTGATGTAATAATAGATTTTATCGGTGCAAATTATTTTAATGATAATATCGAATCTCTGACAAGAGACGGAAGATTAATTCTGTTGGCAACTTTAAGCGGAGGTAAAGTCAACGAATTTGATGTCAGACAAATTCTGACTAAGAGATTAAAAATTATCGGCTCAACTTTGCGTTCTCGTTCACTTGATTATCAGATTAAACTCACAAAAGATTTTAGAGAGTTTGCTTATGATAAAATTGCATCCGGAAGAATTAAGCCTGTGATTGATAAAGTCTATGATTGGAAGGATGTTGCCGAAGCACATAAAAGAATGGAAGAGAACAAAAACATCGGAAAGATTGTTTTGAAAATTAACTGATTGATTGATCAACAATATTTTAATATTTATAAGTCACTGATTACACTAATTTGCACTAATTTGTTTCGTGTTAATTGGTGAAATTCGTGGCAAAAAAAACAAAGGAGTAATAATGCAAATAAAAGACAGTGTATTCATCGTAACCGGCGGAAGTGCCGGGATAGGTAAAGTAACCGCAAAATTACTGATTGAAAAAGGTGGTAAAGTTTTAATCACCGGAAGAAATAAAGACAGACTGGAATCAACAGCAAAGGAAATTAAAGCTCTACCTGTACACGCTGATGTTTCAAAAGAAAAAGATGTGATGAAAACTTATGAAATATTGATTAAAGAATTTGGTAAACTCGATTGCCTTATTAACAATGCCGGTATCGGTGGCAAGTGGGAAGATGTATTTAATCTCTCAAATCAAAACTTTCTTGATGTGTATTCTGTTAATGTTTTCGGTGCTGCACTGATGGCAAGAGAAGCCGCAAAAATCTTTAAGCGGCAGAATTACGGTAACATTGTTAATATCTCATCCACTGCAGGTACAAAAGGTTTTGCAAACGGAACAGTTTATTCATCATCAAAATTTGCTTTGCGCGGAATGACACAGTGCTGGCAGGCAGAACTCAGAAAATATAATGTTCGTGTAATACTCGTTAATCCAAGTGAAGTAACAACTGCATTCGGTAATGATGATAGAGTTGAAAGACCTGAAGTGAAAAATAAACTTCGTCCAATTGAAATTGCACACACAATTGTATCTGCTCTTGAGATGGATGACAGAGGATTTATTCCCGAAGTGACCATTTGGGCAACAAATCCGTTTTAATTTATAATTTATAATTAAGAATGTATAATGGAAAAAAATTCTGAAACATTTAAATGGCTTGAGATAGCCAGAGAGATTCAACAGCTTTCTCAAACAGGACTCGCATTTGCAGCCAATGATTATGAAAAGAAAAGATATACACGATTGATCGAAATTGTGTCTGACATTATTGAAAATCATACTCAGCTTGAAAAAGAATCAGTTCAAAAGTCACTAATGAATCATCCCGGATATGCAACTCCGAAAGTTGATGTTCGTGCTGCGGTAATAAAAGACAATCAGATTCTACTTGTACAGGAATCAACTGATAAATGCTGGGCAATGCCCGGCGGCTGGGCTGATGTGGGTGATATACCTTCACAGGTTGCAATCAGAGAAACAAAAGAAGAAAGCGGTTATGATGTAATTCCTAAAAAAGTTATTGGGGTGTTTGATGCTAACAGACTTGGCGGACATCTGGAACTTTTTCACGCTTTTAAAATTGTTTTTCTTTGTGATTTAATCGGCGGTGAAGCCAGAATTAGCGATGAAACACTTGATGTAAAATTTTTCCCTTTAGATAATCTTCCACCGCTTTCGCTCAACAGAACAAATGAAAAACATATTGAGGAAATTAAATTACATCTTAAAAATAAAAACCGTCCGACATTTTTTGATTAATTAAAACTGATGAAAAAATTTTTTCTTGTAATAACAATTTTATTAAACTTCTTTGGTTGCAGCTTTTTCAATCAGCAGTATTATCAGAGCGCTTATAAAGAATACTCTGATGGCAACTATCAGACAGCATTGTACTATCTTGATGAAATCGTAAAAGAAAACGATTATGTTTATGATGTTTATGTTTTGCGAAGTAAAGTAAATCTGAAACTTGGAAACACTGAACAGGCAATTAAGGATATTGAAAAAGCCATACTAATACACGATGGTTATGAGTCAAACTTCATTTATGGCAAGATACTTTTTGATAATTCCGATTACAAAAACTCACTTTATCATTTCACAAAATCTATTGAACAGAACAATCGTTTTACAGAAGCATATCTGAACAGAGCTTATACTTATTACAAAATCAATGAATTTGAAAAAGCAATTGCAGATTATCAGAAAGCTTATGAACTTGATCCAAACAACTCTGTTCCATTTGTTAATATTGGATTTATTTATGGATTAATCGGCAGAAATGATCTTGCAATTGAATATTATTCAAAAGCTATAACACTTAATCCTAAAGATTTTAATGCATATTACAATCGTGCAGGCGAATATCTAACACAAAATAAAAATCAGGAAGCGTTAAATGATTTACTGAATGCTTCTGAGCTTGATAACAGGAATACTGAGTTATTATTTCTGATTGCTGAAACAAGAATAAAGCTTAAGGATTATCAGAATGCTTTTAATGACTACACAAAAATTCTTTTAATTGATTCGCTTAATTCACTCGCTTACTATCAGCGCGGACTTGTAAATATAGAACTGAAACGGGATAAAGCAGCGTGTGATGATTTTACAAAAGCCGGTGAACTCGGATACTTTGAATCTTATGAACAAATAAAAAAGCACTGTACAAAAAAAACTCCTGTGAAGAAAAAGAAATAAACTTTCTCCCTCTTGCATCTCTTCTAAAAAACTCTTAACATCTATCAGAAAAAATATTCTTCTTTGGGAATATCACAATGAAAACAAAACTATCCATTCTGTTTATACTTTTTTACTTTTCACTTTTGACATTTGACTTTTCACCTGAACTTTGGGCAACCATCCGTTATGTAAGCAAAACAGGCAGCAGCACACCGCCTTACACAAGCTGGGCTACTGCAGCAGACAGCATACAGAAGTGCATTAACATTTGTGAATATGGTGATACTATTTATGTGGCAAACGGAGTGTACAGAGAAAAAATAGTAATGATACCCGGTTT
>CALHAB010000038.1 GCA_937934185.1 uncultured Ignavibacterium sp.
TTTGCAATATCACTCCTTACTAAATAATGCTGTCTATCGGACTTCTAACACCAAGCACTGTTTTCAAAACGTGAGTGTAAATCATAGTAGTTTTTACACTTTTATGACACAAAAATTCCTGTATGGTTCTTATGCCTTCTCCCATTTCCAGCAAATGAGTATCATAATTATGTTTTAAATAATACAGCCTTTCTGATTTGTATATTGTGTCAGCTTTTATTTTTTTATTTAATTTCTTGTCGTAATGATTAACTCGCAGTTCGGTTTTTACCAAATCGAGCAGTTTCGGCTTGTGATTTTGTTTTTGAGGAGTTTCAGAAGTTGATGAAATATTTGGCTTTCCATTTTGCAGAAAATATTTCCTTTCTTTTGCTGATGGAAACTTATGAATTTTTTATTGTGATGTCAATAAATTTTTATGAAAAATATTTGGTTAAAATGTAGAGATTCATATTGTGCCCATTTGATAAAAAATAAATTTATGATTTACGCGTAAACTATTTTCGTTTCAAATTTAATTTGGCGATTACTTCATCAATTGAAATTGCAAACCCCAACCCTTCAATATCAATTCCTGATAACTTTAGTGATATAACACCTACAACTTTACCGTTCTTTAAAATTAATGGTCCGCCACTATTCCCAGGATTAATAGATGCGTCTGTTTGTATAAAATTCACGTTATTTAGTTCTCGAAATCCGCTTAATATGCCCTTCGATAATGTTTGTGAAAGATTAAGAGATAGAGGAGTCCCAATCGCATAAACATCTTCACTCATCCTGATTTCGCTATTATCAGCTAATGCTAAATATGCATAATTTGAACCTGTTAATTTTAATAATGCCAAATCAATCTCTGGGTAGAAAGAAACAACATCAACCTTGATTGTTTTACCATCTAAAAAAATTGCATCAAAGTAACTCCTGTTTTCTATAATATGATAACAAGTGATTGCAAATCCGTCTGGATTAATAATAAATCCAGTTCCATGTCCGTTTTCAGTTTTTATTGCAAAAACAGCCTCAAGATATTTATTAAAATTTATTGATGAAGAATCATTATTAAAATAGCTATTATAATAGTAAACTTCAGAATCAAATACAGGTTTAGTTATTAGAGGCTTTTGTTTCCTTAATATATCAACAAAAGCTGTTTCGGATAATAGATTTCTGAAGCAATTTCTAAACGCTATTAAAGAACTTTCTATTGACATGCCAACTACTCTACCATATCCATGAGTTTTATAACTAAAAACTGTCTTATTCAACACTCGATCAAACAATTCCCACTCAATTTCAAGAAAATTTTCGGTATAATTACCTGCATTAGTACCAAAACTCTGTTGAATAGAGTTTGTAATAGTTGCACCAATATAAAATCGAATATTGTACTTGTCAGATTCTCCAAATATAGTTGAATAATTGGGAACATTATGACCAGCATTTGAAAGTTCTGAGTAAATAATATTTTTATACTTATCTTCAGCCCAAGATTCAACAATTCCTTGAGCATAATAATCATATTGCCTAATCTTCGCAAAGCCATCAAAATGCCCTCCTATAACTTGTCCCGGTAACAATGCGCTTTTTATTTTACCTGCTGCAATTTTAGGCAAATCTTCATTATCAACCTGAATTGGTTGTCTATGTGGCGGTGGTACAATGGTTTTGAGACCAACACCACAGCTATATAGTAGTAAACCTATTAGTAAACTAGAGGTATAAACTTTCCTTTTATAAAAAATTCTATCCAACATATTTTTATCTTAGATGCTAATTAAATGAGGTATTGTTTTAATGATTGATTTACTTTGTTTATTTCTAAAAAATATTTCCTTTCTTTTGCTGATGGAAACTAAAAATATTTTTTTCTCAGTGCAAGATTCTTTAAATAATTTTTTTGAAAGTCAGTACATTGTTTTTCATTCACCTACTGACAGACCAAAGATTCCTCAACCAGATAAATCAGGTTTTCGGAATGACAGATAGTGATTGGATAGACTCATTATTAATCATTCTTCTATTCAATTTTACCTGCTGAAAGCAGCCATCCAATTTTACCTGCTGAAAGTAGGCACCCAATCAATCAATCAATCAATCTTTCAATCACTTTTACCTGCCGAAGGAAGACACACACTCATCCAATCAAACAATCATTTTATCATTTGTCTATTCATTTCTGTGGTTTTATAGCCTGGTCCGTAGGAATTAAAATGAGTAACTGACTCCAAGCATAAACACTGCTCCGTTGACACTTACTTTTGAGTCGAATGTATCCTGAAGAATTGTAATTGTGTTGCCTTTGTAGTTAACGGTTGTGTTATTGTATCGGCTTTTAACTTTGATTTCAGGTGCACGGAATTTCATTTGTAATCTTATACCAATGTTTTGGGTAAAAAGATATTCCATCCCGGCACTAACCTGAATTCCAATCACAGGTTTTGTTTCAAGATTTGAAATATCTGTGTCGCCGAATTTTCTTGTATGAATTGCGTGATAATATCCTAATCCGCCGGCCATATTGAATTTGAATGATTCGGTCGAAAATGGCATTATGTGATAAACTGAAAGTTCAACAGGAATAAAAATAAAACCATCTTCACTTTCAAGTTGTATAATCTGACTGCCGGCTAAAACTGTCAGGAAGTTTCCCTTTTGACTTGTCCGGTTGTATTCAGTACTTAATCCAATTTCAACGGCATCACTCAATCTGTATCTGATTTCAAGTGCAGGAGAGAAAATATCTTTCAATTCGAATGATTGATTTCTCAAAAAGATGTCTGAAGAGTTGGGATTCAGAAACAAAGCAGCAGAAGTGATATAAACCGAACCAATGCTGATATTAAAATCCTTATTATGATTCTGACTGAATGCGGATGCAGAAAGTATCGTCAGTACTGAAAGAATTTTTATAATTAGTTTTTTCATCAGCAATAATCTTTTAATTTTATTTAAAATAAAAAACCCCAAATACTACCTCGGGTATTTGGGGCAAAATTCCGGTTAAAGATTAATAACCGAAGAACATAAATCTGTTATCTACAATCTTTGCATCCTTCTTCATTTGCTCAAGCCATTCGTTAATAAATCTTGCTTTTTTCTCGTTTAACAACTGCATTTTGATAGTTGATGCCTGAGCTGAGTAAGCATCTTTATCGAATGGAGTTTTCTTGGTCAGTTTCATTACATAATAGCCACGCATTCCTTTGAATGGATCTGTGGTTTTACCAACTTCAAGTGACTGAGCTTTATTGATAAATGCATAATCTCTTCCAAGATTCGGAATTGTGCCTTGTGCTGTAAACGGTCCGGTTTGCTGAACAATTAAATCAGGACGAATCTGCGGAATTTTATAAATATCTCCGCCGGCTTTTGAGTAAACTTCCTTTGCAATCTTTTCAAGCCTTTCAAATTTCTTTTCTCTGATAACCGCTGGCTTCATTGAAGTCTTTACTTCATCAAATGGTGTGAATCTTTCTCCAAGTGATTCAGCAATCCTTACCACAACATAGCCGCTCGGAGTTTTGAATGGCGGACTTATTGTATTAACACTGTTTTCAAATGAGTATTTAACCAATTGTTTATTAGGACCGATGGCAGGTACAGAAACTGACTGTTCGCTGAACAATGGAGTTTCTCTGATTTCATAGCCCATCAGTTTGGCTTCGCTTTCAAATCCGTTTTTGTTTGCAAGGAATGAAAAATCATTTGCCTGATTATAAATTCTGTCTTTGGTTGTTGCAGATTGTTTAACCGGAATCGAAAGTCGTTCAACAACATATTTATAGTTTATTTTGTCAGTTACTTTTATTATATGATAGCCGTAAGATGTTTTTACAGGTTTCTGAATTTCACCAACTTTGCCGTTAAAAACAGCATCTTCAAATTCTTTAACCATCATTCCTTTTGTGAAAAATCCGAGATCGCCGCCATTCTTGCCGCTGCCCGGGTCTGCAGATAATTCTTTTGCTAATGTCGCAAAATCTTCACCGGCAATTAGTCTGTTATAAACTTTATTTGCTTCTTCAAGATTTTTTTCATCACTTCCATACTGATTGATTAAAATATGTGAAGCTCTTGCAAATGTTTCGGAGCTTGGAACCTTTCCGTAAAATTTGTAAAGAGTAAATCCCTGTGGTGCTGCAACAGGCCCAACCACATCACCCGCATTAGCAGTGTTAATTAATTTCAAAGCTTCCGGAGTGAAATACTGAACTGATAATGTATCTCTTGAGTACGGGATTTCAGAATAAATATCCACCATTTCTTTGAAGTCAGTTCCTTCTTCTTGAATCTTTCTCAAAATATTCTGAAGATTCTTTATAACAAGATTCGTATCATCTGCTGATGGCACATTAGGGAACAAAACAAACTGAAGTTTTCTCTGCGGTGGTTGTTTATAAAGATGAATATTTTTGTCATAGTATGCTTTAAGGTCTGCATCCGTTACCTGAATTTCAGATTCGGGAATACTGTTAATATCAAACAGAACATAATCAGCTTCCATCGAAATATTCTGATCAATAAATTTTTGTTTAACTTCATCTTCAGTAACAACAATTCCTGCAAGAAGGTAGCTTTGAAGTTTCTGAGTTAATCTTTGCTGCCTTACAAATTCCTCTGCCTGAACAAGTGCTTCTTTATTTCTCGGGTCAAATAATGCCTGTTCATAAAGCTGACGATTGAAATTGCCAAGTGAATCAACAAAATTCTGCTTGAGGAAATCAGGTGGATTTTCACCAAGTATAATTTCTTTAATCTCTTCATCTGAAACCGTAATACCAAATTTCTCGACTGCCTGTTCAATCAAAACCTGATTAACAATTGATTCCCAAACCTGTTCACGGATCTGGTCCATCTGACTTTCGTCAACATCCTGACCGGTTTGCTGTTTCAGATTTTCAAGCTGACGATCAAGAGCTGTTTGAAATTCCTGATAAGAAATTTCTTTTCCGTTAACTTTTCCGATATAATTTGTTCTTCCGCCAATTGCTTCAAGAACATTTGAATCAGAAATTACCATAAATAAAACAAAAAGAGCACCTACTGTAATAATGAACGCAGGAGCTAAACTTCGCATTCTGGCCATCATTGGCATAGTGAAATAATCTCCGAAATTTGTTAAAGTCTTTAATTTTAAGTGGCTAAAAATAGACTATAAGCTCTTAAAAAACAATTAAACCACGCTGCTGAGAATCAGAGACAATTATACTTTCTTTTGAATTTTATAATATTTGATTTTCAGCTAAATCAAGACTAATTTTTCAAAAACAATTTTAAGGTTAAGTGCGTGAATACAACAAATATCGACTTTCTTAAAAACATACCTATTTTTTCAGATTTAGATGATGAAACCCTCCAAAAAATTTATAAATCGGGATTGATGCAGAGCTTCAGAAAAAATTCCGTCATTCTTTCAGAGGAAGATGCCGGAAGTGCTATGTTCTTTATTGTAGAAGGCAAAGTTAAAGTTTCCCGATCAAGCGGAGATGGTAAAGAAGTTATTCTGGCAATCCTGAATGAATCAGATTTTTTTGGAGAGATGGCAATTCTCGACGGTTTGACCCGTTCAGCAACTGTTACTGCAGTTGAGGATTCAAAGTTATTTATAATTCAGAGAGCAGAATTCCTTGAGCTTTTAAGAAACTTTCCTGATGTTTCGATTGCTTTACTTCAGGAACTCTCCAGAAGATTGCGTGCTGCAACAATGAAAATAAAAGCACTTTCATTAAAAGATGCTGAAGGTAAAGTTGCAACTGTTCTTCTTCAGATTGCTGATGAAGTCGGAAAGATTCGTCAGGGAATTGTTGAGATTGAAGATCTTCCCTATCAGCAGGAACTTGCCAATATGGCTGGGACTTCCCGCGAAACTATTTCAAGAACTCTTCATTCTTTTGCAAAGAAAGGAATGATAGAATTAGAAGGTTCAAAGGTTAAAATACTTGATTACGAAAAGTTTAAAGAATTATACGGTCAATAGAATCTGATGCGTAAAGCTGATTTACATATGCACACCAAATACTCAGATGGAGCTCATTCCACTGAGGAAGTTATTCTTATGGCAAAGGAACGCGGTCTTGAAATAATCAGCATAACCGACCACGATAATATTTCTGCAATTAAAGAAGCAATTGAAATAGGTAAGTTCTATGGGATTGAAGTAATTCCAGGTCTTGAAATCAGTTCGGATATTCGTGATCAGGAAGTTCATATTCTTGCATATTTCTTCAATCCGGAAAGCAAGGAACTTGAGGAGTATCTCAGATTTTTCAGATCAGAAAGAGTTAAAAGAGCTGCAAGGATAGTTGAGAAACTTAATCTGCTTGGATTTGAAATAACACTTGAAGATGTTCTTGACAAAGCCGGTGACTCAGCAGTTGGTAGACCACACATCGCTCGGGCAATGGTTGAAAGACAGATTGTTTCAAATTATTACGAAGCTTTTTATAAATTCATTGGCAACGGATGTCCCGCTTACGAAAAGAAAATTCATTTATCTCCGAAGAGTGCATTCAAAATAATAAATGATGCAGGCGGATTATCATTTATTGCTCATCCCAACAATATGCCCGATGTTATTCTTAAAGAGTTAATTGAAGACGGTGTTGATGGTATTGAGGTAATTCATCCTTCACATCTGCCGAATCAGGTAAAGCACTTTAAAGGTATAGTTGGAGAATTTTTTCTGCTTGAAAGCGGTGGCTCTGATTTTCACGGCGGCGACAGGAATGATTATTCTAATTTCGGTAAGTATTTTACTACATCATCAAAAGTTGAGGCAATGAAAAATTATTTATTGAGGAACACAGCATAAATATGAAAATCATAGAAGGTAAATTCACAGCATCAGGAAAAAAGTTCGCAATCATTTTAAGTCGTTTTAATGAATACATTGGAGAGAGTTTGCTAAAAGGAGCAATAGATTGTTTTGAGAAACACGGTGTAACAAAAGATAATATTGATGTGGTCAAAGTTCCCGGTGCATTTGAAATTCCTGTAACAGCAGATAAACTTGCAGCTTCAAAAAAATATTCAGCAATCGTTTGTCTCGGAGTTATTATCAGAGGTGCAACTCCTCATTTTGAATATGTTGCATCTGCAGCAAGCAACGGAATATCACAGGTTGCTCTTAAACATTCTCTGCCGGTTATTTTTGGTGTTCTTACTACTGACACATTTGAGCAGGCAATAGAAAGAGCGGGAACCAAAGCCGGCAACAAAGGTTGGGATGCAGCATTAACAGCAATTGAAATGTCAGATTTATTTAAACAGATTTAGGGAAAAATTTATCGCTTCAATTATCTACCTTCTATAGTAATTTTGAATAACAAAATACGGATTCAAATCGCACCTGTTTACTGCTCTAATAAACAATTAAGGAAACAGAAATGAAAAAATTATTTTTTTTACTCATAATATTTTATTCTGTCCAACTCTTTCCTCAAATTTTCACTGACTGGAAAAATTATTCTGATATGAAGAGTATTAAAAGTGTAGTTATTTCCGGCAGCGATATCTGGGCAGCATCAACAGGCGGCGTTTTCAGATACAATTTCTCATCCACGGAATACAAAACATTCAGCAAAGCAGAAGGATTATTCGGAACAAATATCAATGCTGTTGCAATTGATAATTACGGTAAAATATGGTTCGGCAGTTCAAATGGTTTGATTGATGTATATAATCCGGCAGATAATTCTTTCAGCACAATACGAGATATTTTTAATTCTGATAAAACAAACAAAGGCATTAACAGTTTCGCTGTTAAAGGTGATACTATTTTTGCAGCAACTGATTATGGCATTTCTCTGATTGACTCAAAATCATTTTTCTTCTATGATACTTATTTCAAGTTTGGCTTTCTACCGTCAAACATCAAAGTAAACAGAGTTTTTGTTGATAATCTGATTTATGCTGCTACTGAATTTGGTGTTGCAATTCAAATACCCGGAACAACAAACTTATCCGCACCTGAATCTTGGAATGTTTATAACACAAGCAATGGACTTCTTTCAAACAAAATATCAGACATTCTGATTTTTGCAGATAATCTCCTGGCATCTACAGATAAAGGAATTTTTTATTTTGATGAGATAAATTCCTCTTGGTCTTCTTTCCTGCCCCAATTGAACGGAACAGCAATATTAAAGATGATTACTGCTCAGAATAAACTTTATTTAATAACATCAAACAAATTGTTTGAATTTGATAATTCCAGTCTTTCGGAATTATATACTTCATCATCTTCTTTAAGTGGTTTGTTTCATTCGGGTAATTATGGTTTATTGCTTGCAACTTCAAACGGAATTTATTCCTTGAATGAAAACAAATTTTATTTTCCCAACGGACCAGTTGCAAATCAGTTTCCTCAACTATCTGTGGATATCAACAGCAATCTCTGGTCTTCAACAGGGACAGATGTAACAGGCAAAGGAATACAAAAGTTTGATGGAAACAAATGGACAGTTTATACAACTTCAGATTATCCCCAACTTCTGACAAATGCTTTCATTTCAATTTATTGTGCACCTGATGGAAAAATTTATTCAGGAAACTGGGGAAGCGGTTTTGTGAGAATAGATGGAAATAAAGTTACAAGATTTGATGCATCAAACACTCCGATAGTTGGTATTCCCAGCAACGGAAATTTTATTGTAATTCACGCACTTGGTTATGATTCAAGAAATAATTTATGGGTTTTGAATTACGATGCTGCTGACAAAAATAATCTTGCAATGCTGACTCCTGACAGCACATGGTATTTATTTCAGATTCCTGCACAGCAAGGAAGAGTGGTTGCCAAGAATAAAAATCTTGTAATTGACCAATACGATACCAAATGGTTTAATGCTGAGGAAGGCACAAAAGGACTTTATTATTTCAATGAGATGAAAACATTTAATAATCCTGCTGATGACAAAAGCGCCTTATTAACTGAGTCAAATGGTTTGAACAGTTCAGATATATCAGTAATAAAAGTTGATAGAAGAGGTGATGTTTGGGTAGGTTCAAACAAAGGAGTTAATATTATTACTAACACTTCCACTATTATTAATTCTGCGAATCCACAATTAAGAATCACCTCCGTTTTTGCATTAAGGCAACAGGTAATTACTGCTATAGCAGTTGATCCGCTTAATCAGAAATGGATTGGTACTAATGAAGGTCTTGTTTTGGTAAGCAGTGATGGACTAAGAGTAATTGCAAATCTTAATTCTAAAAATTCTCCGCTGCTTGATGATAAAATTGAAAGTCTTGCGATTGATGAAAAAACCGGAAAAGTTTTTGTCGGAACAAAATTCGGATTAAATACATTTGAAACTCCTGCAATAAAACCCGTTGATAGTTTTGCAGGGCTAACAGTTTACCCAAGTCCTTTTGTAATCTCTGACGGAAGCCAGCTAGTAACTATAGACGGATTAATCAGAGATAGTGAAATAAAAATTTTGACAGTCTCCGGAAAACTTGTCAGAAAACTTGAAACTCCTGGTGGAAGAATTGCATTTTGGGATGGAAGAGATGATGAAGGTAATCTCGTTAATTCAGGTGTTTATATTGTAGTTGCATCTGACAGAGAGGCAAACAGTGTTGAAACCGGAAAGATTGCGGTGATAAGAAAATAGCTTTATGATCGATCTGATTAATGTTTCGCTTCAGTTTAATGGGAAATATCTTTTCAAAGATGTTAATTACCGGATTTCATCCGGTGATAAAATTTCTTTAGTTGGTGCAAACGGAACAGGTAAGTCATCCCTTCTAAAAATTATTACAGGCGAACTTGAACCAGAGAGCGGCAAAGTTCAGCGACAGAAAAATATTTCGATCGGTTACCTGCCCCAGGAAAATGTAACTCACTCTGAAAAAACTCTTATGGAAGAAGCTGCTTCAGCTCTCAGTGATATAATTCAGCTTCAGGAAAAAGAGAAAGAACTTCAAACTGAATTGTCAAAAGAAAATTTATCAGAACAGGAACGCGATGATTTAATTCATCAGCTTGGAGAAGTTCATACAAGACTTAGCGAACTTGATTCGTATTCAGCAAATGCCAAAGTTGAAAAGATACTCAAAGGACTTGGCTTTGAGGAAGAAGATTTTGACAGACCGACGCAAACTTTCTCAGGCGGCTGGCAGATGAGAATTGCTCTTGCAAAAATTCTGATTTCACAAAATGATATACTACTACTCGATGAACCAACAAATCATCTTGATATTGATTCACTTAACTGGCTGATAAGTTTTCTTAAATCTTACCGAGGTGCGTTGATGATTGTTTCTCACGATAAAAATTTTGTTAATCAGGTGACAGATAAAACTCTCGAAATCTATCTCGGAAAATTTTATACATTCAAAGGAGACTACGATTCTTATCTCAGATATAAAGAAGAGCGGGACGCTCAGGCAATTCATCAGTATGAACTTCAGCAAAAGAAGATTAAAGAAACAGAAAAATTTATTGAACGGTTCAGATACAAAGCCACCAAAGCACGACAAGTCCAGAGCAGAATTAAACAGCTAGAAAAACTTGAACTTGTTGAATTGCCTGAATCAAAAAATGAAATTGATATAAGATTTCCCACTCCACCGCAAAGCGGAAGAATTCCAATTCAACTGATAAATATTTCAAAAAGTTACGGTGAAAAATCAGTTTTGAAGAATATTGATTTAACAATCGAACGCGGAGATAAAATTGCTTTCGTAGGTCCGAACGGTGCAGGTAAAACAACCTTGGCAAAAATTATTGCAGGTGTACTTCAGCACGATTCAGGTGAAAGAATAATCGGGCATAATACATTTATTTCATACTATGCACAGGATGTTGCCGATAATCTGAATCCGGATATTGATATTCTTGATTCTGTTTATGGAATTAATGAAGAGAAAACCGTTGGTGAATTACGATCGTTACTCGGCTCATTTCTTTTTACCGGTGATGATGTATTTAAAAAAGTCGGAGTGCTTTCGGGCGGAGAAAAAAGCCGCGTTGCTCTTTGTAAAATTCTTTTAACGAAAGCTAATCTGATTGTTCTTGACGAACCTACAAACCATCTCGATATTGATTCGAAAAAAATACTTCAGAAAGCTCTGGTTGATTTTAATGGTTCGCTTGTAATTGTATCACACGATGTTGATTTCCTCAGACCGGTTGTAAATAAAGTTCTGGATATAAGAAAATCCGGATTGAAAATGTATCACGGT
Organism: uncultured Ignavibacterium sp.; assembly: GCA_937934185.1. Lineage (GTDB taxonomy): Bacteria > Bacteroidota > Ignavibacteria > Ignavibacteriales > Ignavibacteriaceae > Ignavibacterium. The sequence goes on from CALHAB010000038.1 coordinate 11,197, forward strand.
GATATTGATTATTATCTATTCAAACGAAAAGAATTAATCGGAGAGAATGATTCAGGTTCTGATAAATCTCAAACAGCTTTACAAAAAAATTTCATAAGCGATAATATCTCACGGAAAGATCAAAAAAGATTAGAAGCAGAACTCCGTCAGAAAAAATATCACGCTACAAAAGACTTAACAAAAGAAATTGAGAAACTGGAAAAGCAAATCAGTTTGTTGGAAGATGAGCATAAATTAATTCAGGCAAAGCTTGCTGATCCTGATTTTTATTCCAATGCTGAAGAAGTAAAAATCACAAACAAGCGTTTCAAGGAAGTTGAAAAAGAATTGGAAGAACTTCTTCTTCAATGGGAAAACAAGACAGAAGAACTAAATAATATTCTGAATCAATTCAATTAATTTTTGAAAAATCAATCGGCGCTGATCAGTAATTTTTCGGATCAGACATTCACACCTAAAAATTCTTTCGTTAAAGCAATACCTCCATAAATTGCAGCATCATCACCTAACTTTGATTGAACAATTTTCAGATTTTTTGCAGAGTCTTCGAGAGCGTGTTTGTAAAATTCATTTTTAATCAAAGGAATATAGAATTTTCCAAGTGCTTCAATTACTCCGCCGCCTAAAACAATCATATCAAAGTTCATAAGATTCTGAATGCCGGAAAGAACCTGTCCTGTAATCTGAGCAGCTTCTTTCATTCTGTTGATTACAACTTTATCACCATTCTGAACGGCATTTAATAATGCTTTGCTTTTTATTCTTTCATTTGCTTTGATTTGTTTTTCAAGCAAACTTTTTTTCTTTTCTTTTTTTACATCTCGTATAATATTATTTACAATAGCAGTTCTGCTTGCAAGAGCTTCAAAACAGCCCTTTCTTCCGCAGCCGCATTTAGGTCCGTTTCTGTCAACAAGAATATGCCCTATTTCTCCGGCAACAAAATTTGAACCTCTGTAGATTTCTCCGTTAATTATTACTCCTCCGCCAATACCTGTTCCGATAAAAACTGCCAGCAGATTTTTTACATTCTTACCAACTCCAAAATGTTTAATCCCAAGCGCACCGAGATTTACATCGTTCTCGATCAGAACTTTATAAGGAAGAATTTTTTCAAGTCTGTTTTTAATATTGAAATTTTTAATGCCAAGATTGGGTGCAATGCCGATGTGTCCTGTAAAAGGATTCACAGAGCCGGGAACTCCAAGACACACTGAAACAATCTGAGAGTTTGATAAACCTACATCATCAACAAGTGTTTTTACGAGTGAAGCGATGTCTTTAACATAATCATTAGGAGTTTTATCAAGGTCTGTTGAAATTTTTGCCCGCGAAATTATTCCTTTATGAGAGTTAATAACTGAAGCGAGCATTTTTGTTCCGCCCATATCAACGCTAATGATGTATTTGTCTTCCACTTTTATCTCCAGATTTTTTTCAAGATTTGCCTCGAAAAACTATTACTTATTTGTATTTATTACAATAATTCATCGAATTGAATTTTGTAACTTTCGGTAAATAAAATTAAGATGATTGATGGTAAAACCTATAAAAAGATTTGGACAAAATTTTCTTAAAGATAAAAATATCCTGAGAAAAATTGCTGAAGTAATCAATCCGCAAAAAGATGAAACAATAATTGAGATTGGACCAGGTGAAGGTGCTTTAACAGAAATTTTAGCCAAAAGCGGAGCTGAAATTATTGCAATTGAAATTGATAAAAGAGTAATCGAACAACTGACTGCAGATTATCCGTCTATTAAAATCATCAATCAGGATTTCCTTGAGATTGATTTAACTCAATTTCATTCTTCTGAATTAAGAATTGTTGGGAACATTCCATACAACATCACTTCTCCTATAATCTTTAAGCTGATTGA
>CALHAB010000039.1 GCA_937934185.1 uncultured Ignavibacterium sp.
ATTCAATAAACAATAATCGTTGGGGAATAATGTTGGTTCACGATGTTGTTCCTTTTTCGGAACTTGGTGATTTGGTCGCTCAAGGAATTTATGAACCAATTTCATCTGAGTGGTTTACTGAATATTGTAGTTGGTTAAAGAGTAAATCTGATAGTTCACAAGTCTGGGTTGCAACTGTTGCAGATGTAACAAAGTATATCCGGCAGCGACAGAACAGCATCATTGAACTTATTTCAGTTACCGACAGTGTATTAGTTTTCAATCTTTCCGATAATCTTAGTGATGAAATTTATAATTTACCTCTGACTTGTTTAATCAAAGTTCCTGATAATTGGGATGCCGTTTATTTTTATCAGAATAATATCGCAGATACATTATTTGCCTTTCAGAGTGACTCAGGAAAATTTGTTCAGGCAAATGTAATTCCTGACAGAGGATTTGTCTTACTCAAATCAATTATAATTAATTCTGTAAATGAAGACTTCAAAATTCCGCACGAATTTGTACTCGAACAGAACTACCCAAATCCATTTAATCCAACAACAAAAATCAGATATACAGTACCAGATGTAGGGTCTGAGCTTGCTCAGACCGTAATAAAGGTATATGATATACTTGGCAATGAAGTAGCGACCTTAGTAAATGAAAAAAAAGAACCGGGATATTATGAAGTAGAATTTAACGCAGAAGGATTATCGAGTGGAATATATTTTTATCGTTTACAATCAGATAATCCTTCGACAAGCTCAGGACAAAACTATATCCAAACCAAAAAGATGATCTTGCTGCGATAAATCTTCGTGTTCCTTTGTGAAGTACTTTGTGAAATTTGTGGTAAAAAAGGAAATCAACCACGAAGATGCACGAAGGATAGCACAAAGTATCACAAAGGAAAGCTTAAATTACTTCAATAATCAAAAAACCCAATATGATCTGTTGAACAAAATGATTTATATGATTTTTTGAAGAAATGGCCCTTATTTTTTCGTAGAAATTTATGTTTTTAAGAGGGACTTTTAGTCCTCTGGCTCATCTAATTCCTTGCTTATCAACTTAATTAATTCTATTTTTGGAACAGTGATTCGCCCCAATGAGGGCGTTTTTTGTTACTATGGATACAATAAAAGAAAAAATATTGAAAATTATTCAAAATTCGATATCGGGGACTGATTTCCTGATTATAGACACCAATATAAGAGGAGACCAGAGAAAAAGAATTATCGAAGTTTTTGTTGATTCTGCAAAGAATATTTCAGCTGATGACCTTGCAGAATTGAGCAGAAATATTAACGATGTTCTTTCTGAAGATGAAGAGATTGGTAATTACCGGTTGGATGTTTCTACGCCCGGTGTTGACAGACCACTGAAGTTTATTGAACAGTACCCAAAAAATATCAATCGGAATTTTGAACTTGAGTATAACTTTGGAGATGAAATAAAAAAACTGAAAGCTAAATTAGTTTCTGTTAATGGGAATGAGTTAACTTTCAACGATGGTAAAAACGAATTTTTAATAAATCACAATCAAATAATAAAAGCAAAAGTATTAATTAGTTTTTCTTAGCGGAGGTAAAACAAAAAATGAATTATGATATAGTTGAATCCTTTGCCCAGATGGTAAGGGAAAAAGGTATTGACAGAGATGTTCTCGGTGGAATTCTCGAAGATATTTTCGGGCTGCTTGTCCGAAAAAAATACGGCGAGGATGCCAGATATGAAGTTGTTGTTAATATGGATCGCGGTGATATCGAAATATTTCTTGAAAGAGAAATTGTCGAAAAAGTAGAAGACCCGAATACTCAAATAAGTATTGATGAAGTCAATGCAAAAGGAAATGAAGATGAACTTGAAGTGGGCGATGAGTATGTGGAAAAAATTGAACTCGCATCGCTCGGAAGAAGACTTGTTACATTAGCAAAGCAGAGTCTCAATCAGAAAATTCGTGAACTTGAAAAGGACATTGTTTACAATGAATACAAAGAACTTCTTGGTGAAATTGTTGTTGGCGAAATTTATCAGATAAGGAAAAATGACATTCTTGTTAATCATAATAAGAACGAATTAGTGCTGCCGAGGAATGAACAAATTCCTTTTGAAAAATATAAAAAAGGTGAAACTATACGAGCCATTGTTAAAGAAGTTAAGAAGACCAGCAGCGGTCCTGTTATTATAATTTCCAGAGCTGATAATCTGTTCCTGCAAAGATTATTTGAGATTGAAGTTCCTGAAATTTATGATGGAATAATTGAGATAAAATCAATTGCAAGAGAACCAGGTGAAAGAGCTAAAGTAGCTGTTGAATCAACCGACAACAGAATAGACGCTGTTGGAGCTTGTGTGGGAATGAAAGGTGTTAGGATTCATGCTATAGTTCGTGAACTTAACAATGAAAACATAGATGTAATTCATTACTCAGATGATCCGGCTGTATTTATTCAGCGGGCTTTGGCTCCTGCAAAACTTAAGAGCATTGAAATTAATGAAGATGAAAAGAAAGCTGTGGTAACTGCAGACAGCGATCAGGTTTCTATGATCGTTGGAAGAAACGGAGTTAACATTCGTCTTGCAATGAAACTTACCGGTTATGAAATCGAAATCATCCGTGAAGAAAAACCATTCGAAGAGTATGAAGAAGATATCGAATTGATTGACCTCAAAGATGAACTTGGTGCTGATGTTTATGAAATTCTGATTAACAATCGTTATGATACAGCTCTCGAAGTGTTGAAAGCAGGTCCGGAAAAATTAAAAGAAATAAAAGAATTTGATGATGAAAAGATTGAAGAAATTCTTGAAATCATAAAATCACAATTTGAAGAGGAAGAATAAGCGCTTCCATTAGGGAAATTTATGGCTGAAGAAAAAGTAAAAAAAATACGAATTCACAAACTTGCCAGTGAGATAAATCTGTCATCCGAAGTTTTAATTGACTTCCTTCGTAAAAAAGGTCACGAGGTAAAGTCGATTCAATCTCTTGTGACAGATGAAATGCTGCACGATATTCATTCTCACTTCAAGAAGGAAATTGAGAAAGCTGCTCAGCATACAAAGAAAGTTGAGGAGTTTAAGAAAAAATTCTCTTCAAAATCTGATAAAGAATCACGCGAAAAATCTGTTTCAATAAGTGACGAAGTTGCTGTTGAAGAACCGCCTAAAGAAATTGAAAAAGCTGATCAGCAAATACAGGAAATTGAAACAGAAGTTGTAACTGAAACTGAACAGGTTGAAGAAACTCTAGCTGAAGTATCGCAAGAACAACAGGATGTTGAAACCGAAGAGACTGAATCTGCTGCAGAAGAAACTGTGGTTCAGGATAATTTTGTTCAACCTAAAGATACAGCTGAAAATAAAGTTAAAGGTCTGAAAATTTTAGGTAAAGTTGATCTTGATGAAGGTAAAAGAAAGAAAAAAGCAAAGAAAGAACAGAAAGAAGAAATTCAACCTAAAGTTCAACAAAAACCAAAGACCGAGCCGAAAGAAGAAGTTAAACAGCCAGTAATAATAGATAAACCTTCTGAAGAACCGGTAAAGAAAAAGAAGAAAAGACCAAAAGCTAAAAAGAAAGCTTCTGTTGAACCTGTTGCTGAAGAACTTGAATCAAGTAAAAAGAAAAAACGCGTTAAGAAATTTGAAATTGATGAGAAAGATGTAAAAGCAGCCATCAAGCAAACCTTGCTTAGTATGGATGAAACCGTCGGGTCAATCCGTGGTTCTCTTAAACGAAAAAAGAAAAGAGAAAGAGAAGCTGAACAGGAACGGCTTCAGGAATTGAAGCAGCTGGAAAGTAAAAAAATCAGAGTAAATGAATTCATAGCAGTAAATGAGCTTGCAAATCTGATGAATGTTCCTGTAGGTGAAGTTATTGCAAAATGTATTTCTATGGGATTGATGGTTTCCATTAATCAGCGGCTTGATGTTGAAACTATTACGCTCGTTGCTGATGAATTTGGATTTGAAGTTGAGTTTCAGAAAGAATATACTGCTGATGTTCTTGAAGATAAACCGGATCCTGAAGAATCATTAAAACCAAGACCACCTGTAGTCACCATTATGGGACATGTTGATCATGGTAAAACATCGTTGCTTGATTATATCCGTAATGCAAATGTAGTTGCCGGCGAAGCAGGAGGTATTACTCAGCATATTGGTGCTTATCAGGTTGAACTACCGGAAGGCAAACTAATTACATTCCTCGATACTCCCGGTCACGAAGCATTTACAGCAATGCGTGCAAGAGGTGCTCAGTTAACAGATATAGTTATTCTTGTGGTTGCAGCTGATGATGCAGTTATGCCTCAGACAGTTGAAGCTTTAAATCATGCACAGGCAGCCAATGTTCCGATAATTGTTGCAATAAATAAAATTGATAAACCAGGTGCTAATCCGGATAAAATTAAACAGCAACTTGCAGATAGAAATCTGCTTGTTGAAGACTGGGGCGGTAAGTATCAGTGTGTTGAACTTTCTGCTAAAACTGGAAAGAATATTGATTTACTTTTAGAAAAAATTCTGCTGGAAGCTGAAATTCTTGATCTCAAAGCAAATCCTGACAGACCTGCAAGAGGAGCAGTTGTTGAAGCTGAACTTGATAAAGGAAGAGGTGTTGTAGCAACTATTCTTGTTCAGAAAGGAACACTTAGAATCGGAGATCCTTTTGTAGCAGGAATTTACCACGGAAGAGTTCGTGCTATGTTTGATGAGCGCGGCAATAAAGTTAAAGAAGCTCCGCCTTCTACACCAGTTCAGGTGCTTGGATTTGAAGGAGTTCCTCAGGCAGGCGACACTTTTGTAGTTGTTGAATCTGAAAGAGATGCAAGAGAAATTGCTCTGAAGCGACAACAGTTGAAGCGTGAGCAGGATCAGAAGCAGGTTCATCATCTTACTCTGGATGAAATTGCAAAACAAATTTCTATCGGAGGAGTTAAAGAGCTTCCGCTTATAGTTAAAGGTGATGTTGATGGCTCTGTTGAAGCTTTGTCAGACTCATTTATGAAATTGACAAATCAGGAAGTTGTTGTTCGTGTAATTCATAAAGGTGTTGGTGGAATTTCTGAAAGTGATGTTCTGCTCGCTGCAGCATCAAATGCAATCATAATCGGCTTTAATGTTCGTCCGAACCTGAATGCCAGAAAACTTGCTGAAACTCAGAAAGTTGATATACGGCTTTACAGCGTAATTTATGATGCAATCAACGAGGTTAAATCTGCACTTGAAGGATTATTATCACCTGTACTATCAGAAGAAATTACTTCAACAGTTGAAGTTCGTGAAGTGTTCAAAGTTCCGAAGGTTGGAACTGTTGCCGGTTGTTATGTTACTGATGGTAAAATTGCCAGAAATAATAAAATAAGAATTATAAGAGATGGAATTGTAATTCATCAGGGTGACATTCTCAGCTTGAAGAGATTCAAAGATGATGTTCGTGAAGTTGATGCCGGTTATGAGTGTGGAATAAGTATAGTTAATTTCAACGACATAAAAGTCGGAGATATAATCGAAGGATTCAAAATTGTTGAAACAAAGAAAACACTTGCATAATTATGTCACACAGAGTAGATAGAGTTGAACATTTAGTTAAAGAAGAAATAAGCGACATTCTTTTACATAAAGTTAAAGATGTTGATTTAGGATTTCTGACTGTTACCAATGTTAGAATGAGTCCTGATTTAAAGGTTGCAAGCATTTATTTATCAGTTTTTGAAAAAGAAAAAAGAGAAATTGTTCTCGAAAGAATAAAAGACAGAACAGGTTTTATCAGAACAGAACTTGCTCACAGAATAAGAATTCGTTTCGTACCTGAGTTAAGATTTTTTATTGATGATACACTTGACTATGTGGAAAAAATAGAAGGATTGATTAAGAAAATTCACGAAAATGATAACAAAGAAAACAATGAACCAAACTCACCCTGATTTTCAGTCCGGCGAAGTTATTCTGATTGATAAACCTGCATTCTGGTCATCATTTAAAGTCGTTCATAAAGTGCGAAAAGCGATTGGTGTGAAAAAAGTCGGGCACGCCGGTACGCTTGATCCTTTTGCAACAGGACTTTTAATTCTGTGCACAGGCTATAAAACTAAAGAGATTACAAAATATCAGGATTTGAAAAAAACATATTCCGGAGTGATTACACTCGGTAAATACTCTGATTCGATGGATACTGAAACTGAAATAAAAGAATTTCCGATTCCTCAAAACTTAAATGAGGAAATGATCTTAAATTCAACAAAACTTTTCGTTGGTGAGATAGAACAAATTCCGCCAATGTACTCAGCAGTTAAGAAAGCCGGTAAATCTCTTTATGCTTACGCAAGAAAAGGGAAAACTGTTGAAAGAGAACCAAGGAAAGTAACTGTTTACAGATTTGATATTGAAAAAATTTCCTTGCCTGAAATTCATTTTACCATTGAATGCTCGAAAGGAACTTACATTAGAGTTATTGCTGATGATTTCGGGAAAACACTTGGAACCAGAGCGATGCTAACATCATTAAGACGAATTGCAATCGGTGATTATTTAGTTGAAGATGCGTTTCAGGTGAATGAATTCATAGAAAAATTTAATACGAATGATGATGTTTCCAGGCAAATGATAAATTAGAAGCTGTCAGAAGATTTTGATGAATATTTTCAGAGACATAAATGAAATAAAATTTGATAAGAATACAGTTCTTACTCTTGGAACTTTTGATGGGATTCATCTTGGTCATCAGGAAATTATTAAAAGAGTTATTGAAACTTCCGAAACTGAAAACCTCAGAAATCTTGTAATTACTTTTCATCCTCATCCAAGAAAAGTGATAAATCCGGAAATGAATTTAAAGCTTCTGACAACTTCGGTTGAACAGATAAAAATTTTCGAACAACTTGGTGTGAAAAATCTTTTCATAATAAACTTTACAAAAGAATTTTCTCAACTTACACCAAATGAATTCATAAAAAATTTTCTTGTAGAAAAAATCGGATTGCGGAAAATAGTAATTGGTTATGATCATCACTTTGGTAAAGGTCGTGGAGGTGATGTCGAATTCCTCAACTCATGTGCTGACAAATATGGTTTTGAAGTATCACAAATTCAACAATTTTTAGTTGACAATGAACCTGTAAGCAGCACAAAAATCAGAGCCGCAATTGAAAGCGGAGATATTCAAAGAGCAAACAAAATGCTTGGAAGAACCTATTCGTTTTCGGGAGTTGTAATTGAAGGAGATAAAAGAGGAAGAGAACTCGGTTATCCGACGGCTAATATAAAACTTAATGACAAGGACAAACTTCTTCCGCAGATCGGAATTTATGCTGTAATGGTTGAACTGAATGGAATAACTTACAAAGCACTTTTAAGTATTGGTAAAAGACCAACATTTTACAATGATGGAGAAGTAATTCCTGAAGTTTATATATACGATTTTAATAGCGATATTTACGGTCAGGAAATAAAAGTTAATGTAATTCAGAAGCTCAGAGGCGAAGAAAAATTCAACTCAGCCGAAGAGCTCATCAGGCAAATGAACATTGACAGAGAAAACGGTTTAAAGGTTTTAAATCAGATAAAAGAATTAACTAATTAGTTCCGGTTAAATCTGGAATTACATTGTATAACTAAAATCAGAGGTACTAAAATGATCACAAAAGAAAGAAAGCTCGAAATAATTAAAAAGTTCGGCAAAGATGAAAAAGACTCAGGAAGACCTGAAGTTCAGATTGCTCTTTTAACAGAGCGAATCAATGACCTTACAAGTCATTTTGAATCTCACAAAAAAGACCATCATTCAAGAAGAGGATTGATGTTGATGGTTGGTAAAAGAAGAAGACTGCTCGATTACTTAATGAAAAAAGATATTGAGAGATACAGAGCAGTTATTAAAGAATTAAACATAAGAAAGTAAAAAAACTATTATGGCTATTATTAAAAAAGAAGTTGAAATTGGCGGTAAGTTATTTTCAATCGAAACAGGCCGTTATGCAAAACAGGCAAACGGTGCTGTTATGGTTCGTTACGGAGATACAATGGTGCTTGTTACCGCTGTGGCTTCAGAAGAAGTTAAAGAAGATCAGGATTTCTTTCCGCTGCAGGTTGAATATCGTGAGAAAACCTCTGCCGCTGGAAAAATTCCCGGCGGATACATTAAAAGAGAAGGAAGACCAACCGAAAAAGAAATCCTTAGTGCAAGACTTTGCGATCGTCCGATAAGACCACTGTTTCCTGAAAACTTTATGAATGAAACTCAGGTTATTGCAATGGTTTTATCTTATGATGGTGAAAACGATGCAGATGTTCTTGCAGCCTGCGGTGCTTCGGCAGCATTAACAATCTCCGACATCCCGTTTGATGGACCTATGGGTGAAGTAAGAGTTGGAAGAATTGATGGTAAATTCATTATAAATCCAACTCATCAGCAGCTTGAAGTAAGCGATATAGAACTTGTTGTTGCTGGTACGGGTGATTCGATTATGATGGTTGAAGGTGAAGCCAAAGAAGTCAGCGAATCTGAAATGCTTGAAGCTTTAAGATTTGCTCAAACTGAAATTAAAAAAATAGTTGATCTTCAGATTGAACTACGGAAAGAAGCCGGCAAACAGAAATGGATTGTTCCTGAAAAAGTGATTGATGAAAATCTTAAGAACGATGTTAATGAATTAGCATTCGAAAAGTTGAAATCGATTGTATATTCTGTTCTTACCAAAGAAGAACGATCAGCAAAGAATAAAGAACTTGCTGAATTTGTTAAAACTTCTCTGGCAGAAAAATATCCCGAACAGGAAAAAGTCATAGGTGAACTTCTGCACGATATGGAAAAGGAATTGATGCGTCAGAGAATTCTTACTGAAGGTATCAGACTCGATGGAAGAAAAACAACAGACATCAGACCAATTACAATCGAAACATCTTTGCTTCCAAGAACTCACGGTTCTGCTTTGTTCACAAGAGGTGAAACACAAAGCTTAACCACAGTAACACTTGGAACAAAGAACGATGAGCAGTTAGTTGACGGACTTCTTCAGGAATATACCAAGAAGTTTATGCTTCATTACAACTTCCCGCCATTTTCGGTTGGTGAAGTCGGCAGATTAATTGGAGTAAGCAGACGAGAAATTGGTCACGGCAATCTTGCAGAAAGATCTCTCAAACAGGTCTTTCCTTCTGAGGAAGTATTCCCATACACTGTTCGTGTAATTTCAGACATTCTTGAATCAAATGGCTCATCTTCTATGGCAACTGTTTGTGCAGGTTCACTTGCTATGATGGATGCCGGAATTCCGATTAAAGCGGCTGTTTCAGGTATTGCAATGGGACTTGTTAAAGAAGGAGAACAATATGCAATTCTTTCTGACATCCTTGGAAATGAAGATCATCTTGGTGATATGGATTTCAAAGTTGCTGGTACTTCAAAAGGAATTACCGGACTTCAGATGGACATTAAGATTCAGGGAATTTCATTTGAGATAATGGAAAAAGCTCTGGCTCAGGCAAAAGAAGGAAGAATGAAAATTCTTGAGATAATGAATCAGGCAATTTCTGCACCTCGTCCTCATTTATCACCTTATGCTCCGAGATTAATAACAATGAAAATTGATACCGATCAGATTGGATTGGTTATTGGTCCCGGTGGAAAAACAATTCAGGGAATGCAGAGATTATTCGGAGTTGAAATAGTAATTGATGAAGATGGAACAGTTAATATCGCTTCACCAAACAGAGAGAATGCTCAGAAATGTAAAGAATACATTAAGAAACTTACTGCAACACCTGAAGTCGGCGAAGTGTATGAAGGCGTTGTAACCAAAATTATGGACTTCGGTGCCTTCGTAGAAATTCTTCCCGGTAAAGAAGGACTGCTGCACATTTCACAGATTGATAACAAGCGTGTTAACAAAGTAACTGATTATTTCAAAGTCGGAGATAAAGTGCTTGTTAAGCTGATGAAAATTGAAGATGGCAAATTATCTTTAAGTCGGAAAGAAGTGATAAACAACTCAGAAGAAAATAAACAAAAAGAAAAACAACAATAATTATGCTTAAAGAAGCCGACATACAGTCGGCTTCTGATTAAATACAGATGATCCAAAATACACTAAATAGGTTTTTAAATTTCATATCAGGTTTCTATGAGAATCTGATATTTCTCTTTTTATCAGAGGTTGAACAGGAATCATCTGTGAATTATTCAAAAAGAAATTTTCCTGTTACAAAAACAAAGTTTTTATTTTATGATAAAAGAAATTATAATCAATTCATCTTCAAACCAGACTCGTGTTGCTATCACGGAAGATGGAAACTTAGTAGACTTCTTTGTAGATTATCCTGAAAACAGAAGAATGGTGGGGGATATCTACCTTGGCAAAATTGCGAGAGTTTTGCCGGGTATAAGAGCTGCATTCATAAACATTGGAATGAAGCACGATGCTTTTCTTCATTTCTCTGATATCGGTGAAAGAACCCAGCAGCTTCAGAGTATGCTCGATGAAGAAGACCGTGAAATAGACGATGAAGAAGATGATGAAACAGATAATCGCTCAAATCATTCAAACGGCGAAAACAATCATCAGACATTCCCGCCAAGATTAAAAAAGGGTCAGAATATTCTTGTTCAGATTGCTAAAGAACCAGTTGAAGGAAAAGGAGTCAGAGTTACTTCTTCAATCTCACTTCCCGGAAGATTTTGTGTTCTTCTGCCGTTTGATAATAAAATTGGAATTTCCAAAAAAATTACTGATTTCAAAGAGCGAAGAAGATTAAAACAGATTGCCAGAAGTATAATCCCAAAGAATTGCGGTTTGATCATACGAACTGTTGCCAAAGATCAACCGGAAGATTTGCTTCGTGAAGATTTAAATCATCTTGTAAAAACCTGGAACAGAATTCAGCAAGCTGCTAAAACGGAAGAACCGCCTGCTCTGGTTTATCAGGACTTATCTACAACTGAAAGTGTAATAAGAGATTTACTTACACCTGATGTTTCAAAAGTCTTTATCGATTCAAAAAAACTTTACAGACAAATCAAAAATTTTGTTCAGGACTTTCAACCTGAGCTTACTGAAAAAATTGAGTTATACAAATCTCAGCAGCCGATATTTGAATCTTTCAAGATAGAAGAGCAGATAAAAACACTGCTTGGAAGAAAAGTTCCATTGCCAAGTGGTGGTTATCTTATAATTGAACACACTGAAGCAATGGTTGTCATTGATGTTAACAGTGGAAAGTATGCCCGTAATCTTGAGCAGGAACTTAATTCACTCAAGACTGATCTTGAAGCTGCCAGAGAAATTGCCCGTCAGTTGAGATTGAGAGATATTGGCGGAATTATCGTCGTGGATTTTATTGATCTTGAAGATGAAAGAAATAAGAAGAAAGTTTACGATGAACTTAAAAAAGAATTCCGTAAAGACAGAGCAAAAGTTTCACTGCTTCCAATGTCCGATTTTGGTTTAATTGAAATAACCAGACAAAGAATCAGACAGAATATTATGCAGGCAATGAAAGATGTTTGTCCTGTCTGCGGTGGAAGCGGATTTGTAACAAAAGGTTCTCATCTGGTTTATGATTTGGAAAAATGGTTGAAAAAATTCCGTCTTAACTCAAAAGAATTCAGTCTCATTATCAAATGTCATCCTGCTGATGCAGAAAGATTGAAGGGCGGAAAGTTAGGACTTCTTACCAAATTGCAACTGAAATATTTTGTCAAGCTGAAAATGGAAGAAGATGCTTCTGTTCCCGTTGGAAGTTTCAGGTTCTTCTCCAAAAAAACAGGCGAGGATTTAACAAACTTATTTAAATAATAAATGAGGAGTTTGATATGAAATTCTTTATCGATACAGCAAACATAAACGAGATAAAAGAAGCTGCTGCATTGGGAATTCTAGATGGTGTAACTACCAATCCTTCACTTGTTTCAAAGGAAGGAAAAGATTTCAGAAAACTACTTGATGAAATTTTAGCCCTCGTAGATGGTCCTGTAAGCGCCGAGGTTATATCAACTGATTATGATGGAATCTTAAAAGAGGCAAGAGAATATGCTGCTATTCATCATAACATCGTTGTAAAAGTTCCGCTTATTAAAGAAGGACTGAAAGCTGTTAGAACACTTACTGCAGAGGGAATCAACACAAATGTAACTTTGTGTTTCTCGCCCTCACAGGCATTACTTGCTGCAAAAGCAGGTGCAACTTACATCAGTCCCTTCGTCGGAAGACTGGATGATGTAAGCACAAACGGAATGGAATTAATTTCTCAGATAGTTCAGATTTACAGAAACTATGATTATAAAACTCAGGTTCTTGTTGCAAGCATTCGTCATCCTTTGCATGTAGTTGAAGCAGCGTTAATAGGTGCAGATGTCTGCACAATGCCCTTTAATGTTATTGATAAACTTTTCAATCATCCATTGACAGATATTGGACTTGAAAAGTTTTTAAGCGATTGGAAGAAAACTCAAAACAAATAATAAATTCAGGTATTTTCTATGAAACGCACAAAATTTTATAACATTCATAAAAAACTTAACGCTAAAATTGTTGAGTTTGCCGGATTTGAAATGCCGATTCAGTACACATCAATTATTCAGGAACATAAATCTGTTCGTAATGCTGTTGGAGTTTTTGATGTTTCTCATATGGGTGAAATTTTTATTAAAGGACAACGGGCATTGGATTTCGTTCAATACATTACCATTAATGATGCCTCAAAACTTTTTCCGGGCAGAGTGCAGTATTCAGCTATGTGTTATGAAGACGGCGGAATAGTTGACGATTTATTAGTTTATAAAATTTCTGATGATGAATTTCTGCTTGTTGTAAATGCTTCAAACATTCAAAAAGATTTTGACTGGATGAATAAGAACAACAAATTCGGTGTTGATATAATCAATCGAAGCGATGATTATTCATTACTGGCTGTGCAAGGTCCTGACTCATTAAAGACATTACAGAAAATTGCAGACAGAAATATTGATCTCGAATATTATCATTTCACGAAAATGAAAATCGCTGGTGTTGAAATGATTGTTTCGCGAACAGGCTATACAGGTGAACTTGGTTATGAACTTTACTTCGAAGGAGATGAGGCAACTGCTGAAAAAGTCTGGGATGCTGTATTCGAAGCAGGTAAAGAATTTAATATTCAACCGGTTGGTTTGGGTGCGCGTGATACATTAAGATTGGAAATGGGTTATTGCCTTTACGGAAATGATATTGATCAGACTACAAATCCACTGGAAGCCGGACTTGGCTGGATAACAAAACTTAATAAATCTGATTTCGTTGGTAAAGAAGCACTATTAAAAGCCAAAGAAAACATAACAAGAAAACTTGTTGCAATGGTTTCTGAAGAAAAAACTTTTCCAAGGCATGGTTATGATATTTCTGCAAACGGAAGAAAAATCGGTCACATAACAAGTGGAACAGTAAGTCCTATACTCGATAAAGCAATAGCTCTCGGATATGTTGAAAAGGATTTTTCTGCAGTGGATACACAGGTTAATTTTGTAGTCAGAGGAAAAGAATTTCCTGCTAAAGTGGTTAAACTTCCATTTGTAAAGAAATAGTTTGATTATGAGAGTTAATGTCCTTTTTTCACCTATAGTTGCTGACGAGCTTTACTTTACTGGTAAAACAACAGTAGTGATAGATGTATTACGAGCTTCTTCAACAATTATTACGGCATTAAATAACGGTGCTAAAGAAATCGTTCCTGTTGGTACAATTGAGTTCGCTGTTAAAGTTTCCGGTGGAATGTTTGGTGGGCAGACTTTGCTCGGAGGTGAACGCAACACAAAAAAGATTGAAGGTTTTGCTCTTGGAAATTCACCGCTTGAGTATGAAGAAAAAGTAGTTAATGGTAAATCAATAGTATTTTATACAACCAACGGAACCAAAGCACTTACGAAAGCAAAATTTTCAGAGAATTTGTTTGTTTGTTCTTTTCTTAATCTGACTGCAGTTGCAAACCATCTTGTATCATTAAACAATAATGTTGAAATTATATGTGCAGGAAGAAATAATTTCTTTTCTCTTGAAGATACTGTTTGTGCCGGTAAACTGGTTTCGGAATTAATTTCACTAAAACCAGAAGTTGAAATTAACGATTCAGTTTCAGCTTCATTAGCACTAAATGATAAATATGGCGGTGACTTG
>CALHAB010000040.1 GCA_937934185.1 uncultured Ignavibacterium sp.
GTAAATAATAAAGTGCATTTCAGAATTGCAGAGTTTAATCTTGTAGGAAGTCAGTGGCAAAAGCTTGTCAAAAATGATACTGTGTTATCAATATCAGTCGTAAGTATTGAAGAAAATCCTGAATACAAAAGCCCACCGGGAGTTTTTCAGGAAAGAGACCGAACGCGTCCTGATGAGAATATTTTAAGAAATGAACAATCATTAAGTTTGGTTCTCAGTGGACTGCCTGATGGCCAATCCAGAGAAGCTGTAAAATATTTATTCAGACCTCTGGATGTTTTCAACTACAAACAGATGAAACTTTTTCTTCACGGTGACTTAAATAATATTCCTGGTTCAATTTCATATAACGATACTCTTGGCGGGCAATATCAGTATTCGACTGAGGTTTATTTCCGATTTGGCGGGGACACAAATAACTACTACGAATATCGTCAACCTGTTTTGCCGGACTGGAATGAGATTACGATTGACTTTGATAAGATTACAGCAATTAAACAAATTACACGAGATTCATTAGCTCAGATTATTAAAATTCCGGTTGAAGGAAGACCGGGTCATTATTATGTTTTCAAAGGAAATCCGACATTAACATCAATTAAATTTTTATCAGTAGGAGTTTTTAACATTGATAATGCCTTCAATCAGGGACCACTTTCAGGTCAGGTTTGGGTTAATGAACTTCGTGTTGTTGGTGCGGATGATTCGCCTGGCTGGGCTTACAGTATTAACAGTTCCTTTAAACTTGCAGATTTAATGACAGTTAATTTCACTTACAGTAAAAAAGATCCTTATTTCCACCGGCTTTCAGAAAGATTCGGATCAAGAGTGGATAATACTAACTGGTCAGTTTCAACTGATTTGAATGTGTTAAAACTTCTGCCAATTAGTTTACCTGAGAGTAATCTGCGAATAAATTATGCTCACACCGAGCAAAAAGGTAAACCACTTTACCTTCCTGGAACAGATGTTAAAGTTGATGAAGCAGTGCAGAGACAGCAAACTATTTACGATCTTGATACAACCGGAAGAGTTAAAACTCCGCAGCAAATCAGAGAAGAAACTGAAACAGAATCAATTTCTGATACATGGTCAGCGTCAAATATTAAAATTAAAATTCCATCTTCATGGTGGCTGATAAGAGATACATTTAATGCATTAACTTTCGGTTTCAACTACAATAAAACATTCAGCAGAAACCCAACCATTGAAAAATCAAAAGCGTGGATTTGGAATGCAAATATGAATTATGGACTGAACCTAAGTCCTGATTATAATATTGTTATAGCTGACATCCCGCTTCTAGGTTCGTTTATAGAATTGTTTAAAGACTATGAAAAACTCAAAATTTATTTTCTCCCGCAAAATATCAGCTTGAATGTAACTGCCAAACGAAACAGAAATGCAAGCAAAAGCAGACCAACTTTTAATCCACAAACTGGTCAATTTGCAGAACCCGATGAAGTTGTGTCTAGAGATTTTTCAACTACAAGAGGAATGACATTTAACTGGAAAGTTACTGAAGGCGGATTTTTTAATCTTACGACAAGTTATAATGTTAACATTACTTCAACGCTTGCTAATCTTGAAACAGATATTTACGGAAGAGAAAGAACCGAAAGTGAAATCTGGTCAGATATTATTGGTGGAAAATTCTTTGGGAAGGATTTCAGATATCAGCAATCAATTGATTTCAGAACAGCACCAAAGTTGCCTTCGCTTTTCGATCTGAATAAGTTTTTCACTATATCAGCTGGATATACTGCCGGTTATCAGTGGAATTATGATTTAAGGCAGGAAGATCTTGGACGAAGTGCTGGTTACAATAATAAATCCAATGTCGGATTAACATTAAGATTAAAAGCTTTGTTTGCACCGCTGTTTGCAGAAGAACCAGAACAAAAACAAAATGTAACTCAAAAGCAAATCAATCAGGAAAAACAAAATCTTGCTCTTAAAAACATTCAGGGCGAGGATAGTTTAATTGTTAATAAATCAGATATTCCGGATTCACTTGGTGCAGAAGATTTAAGTAAACCTTCTGCAATTACGAAAGCATTGGGTTTCTTAAAAACAGTTGTTAAGAATGTGTTCTTTGATTACGAAACAATATCAATGAGTTTCTCAAATGATAATTCACTTTCCAAATCAGGTTTAAAATCAACAGGAACAGGTTTCTCGAATTTCTGGGGATTGTTTTATAATGAAGATGCCGGACCAACAAGAGGTTTTATGCTTGGTCTTTCAGGTGATGTCGGGAAAAGAGTAACCTCAGCAAGGACAAATCTTAGTGATAATTTCTCACAAAAGAATAATCTGGATTTCAAAACATCACGACCTCTTTGGGGAGGCGCTAAAATAGATGTCAGCTGGAAAGTCGGCTGGTCATTGAATAAAGTCACTACATTATCGGTTGATGATAACGGGAATTTATTTGTTCAGGGAATAAATTCTTCAGGAACCCTAAGCAGATCATTCGTTACATTCCCACCTGTATTGTTTTTGTCAGTTGCAAACAGTGGCATAAAGAAAGTACACGAACTTTATAATCCACAGTCGGGTGATGCTGAATCAAGCTTATCAAAAGCATTCATTGAAGGTTTTGAAAGTTTTCCGTTACTTTCCAAATTGCCTTTGCTAAGCAAAGTAACCAAATATATTCCCCGACCAAACTGGCGGATAACCTGGGATGGATTAGAAAACTTTCTGATATTTAAATCAATAGCAAAAAGAGTCTCGCTTGAGCATGGTTATACAGCAAATTACACCGAAGGATGGAAATTAAGCCGCGATGGTAAAGAAGAAATACAGACACAAAAGATTGATTATGCATTCTCTCCTCTGGTTGGTTTGAATTTAACTTTCGGACAATTGTGGGATGGAAATCTTTCGGGCAGTCTGAAGTATGGCACACGAACAAGTTATGATTTGGGTTTAACAAATCAAACATTTATAAATGAAACTTTCTCAAGAGACATCGGGTTCACTCTCCAATTTTCTAAAAGCGGATTTGACATTCCATTGTTCGGTGTATCTTTAAAGAACGATGTTGAATTCAGTCTTGCTTATAATCAATCAAAAAACTCTGTGGTAAGATATGAGATGAATAATTTTACGGAAGAAGGAATTCCGCAGGACGGAACAACAAGAGTTACAATTGAACCCAGAGTAAAATACACAATAAGTTCAAAAGTAACACTTTCAATTTTTTACAAACGATCATCAGTTTCACCTGAGGGCGCTTCACGAATTCCGCCTACCACAACCAATGAAGCAGGAATTGATGTTAACATTACTATAAACTGAGGACAAATGGAAAAGAAAAAAATTCTATGGGTTGATGATGAAATTGATCTTCTGAGATCTCATATCATTTTCCTTTCTGAAAAAGGTTATGAAGTTGATACTGCCACAAACGGTGAAGATGCTTTATCAATGGTTAGGGAAAAAGTTTATGATCTAATTTTTCTTGATGAGATGATGGCTGGAATGGGCGGGCTTGAAACATTAAGCAAGATAAAAGAAATTAGTCCTGCTTTGCCGGTTGTAATGATTACAAAATCTGAAGAAGAATCTCTGATGAATGAAGCTATCGGAGGTAAGATTTCTGATTATCTTACAAAGCCGGTAAATCCGAGTCAGGTTTTACTTGTTTGCAAAAAAATTCTTGAATCAAAAAAAATCGTCGGACAATATGCAGCAAAAGATTATCTGCAGGACTTTAACATTATTTCTCAAAAATTGCTTGGTGGATTAGACTACGAGGAATGGATTGATATTTATCTCAAACTTGTCAACTGGTCAATTGAACTTGACAAACATCCTGAACTCGGACTAAAAGAAACTCTTTCAGATTTATACAGAGAAGCAAACAAAGAATTCTCAAAATTTGTTGAGAGAAATTATCCGGAATGGCTGCAGTCATTGGGCAAACCTGATGTTCCAACACTAAGTCCTGAGATTCCGGAAAAATATTTATTTAAAAATCTCCGTGATCAGGAAACATCAGTATTTTATATCGTTATTGATTGTCTTCGTATGGACCAATGGCTGATAATGGAGCAGCATCTCTCTGAGTATTTCAAGATTGAAAAGGATTATTATTTTTCTATTCTTCCGACAGCTACTCCATATGCCCGCAATTCCTTATTCAGCGGTTTGTTTCCGGCAGATATAGAAAAATATTATCCGGACTTATGGATTAGCGGAAGTGAAGATGAATACAGTATGAATAAATATGAAAAGGATTTGTTCAAATTACTTCTTGACAGAAAACGAATTAAACTCAAGAACGAATTCAAATACATAAAGATTATTGATCCCGAGGTCGGAAGAAATTTCGAACAGAATATTTACTCATATAAAAATAATCAACTGACCGCTGTGGTAGTAAACTTTCTCGATATGATTGCTCACGGAAGATCGGATTCTGATATATTAAAAGAGATTGCACCAGATGAAGCTGCTTATCGTTCGTTGACAAACAGCTGGTTTACTCATTCATCACTTTTTGCTTCATTCAAAGCTTTGGCAAAAATGGACAAGGTAAAATTAATTGTTACTACCGATCACGGAAGTATTCGCTGTCTTCGTGGTGCTAAAGTCTTAGGTGACAGAGAAGCATCAACAAACTTAAGATTCAAGTATGGAAGAAACTTAAAAGCAGATAATAAAAACGCAGTATTTGTTAAGAATGCATCTGATTACAAATTACCAAAACGCGGAGTTACGATTAACTATATCATCGCCAAAGAAGACTATTACTTTGTTTATCCGACTGATTATCACAAATATCTCTCATATTATAAAGATACTTTTCAGCATGGTGGTATCTCAATGGAGGAAATGATTTTACCTGTAATCACTATGGAGCCAAAATAAAATGGATTTTCCTTCTGAACGAATAAGCCGATCGGAAGAAGATACAAAGCAGCTTGCTCTGGAATTTCTATCTGAGCTGAAAGCTGGAGATGTGGTTGTTTTGAATGGTGCACTTGGAACCGGAAAAACATTTTTTATAAAAAAAATTACCGAAGCTCTTGGAATAACTAAGGCAAATAGTCCAACTTTTGCGATAGTTAATGAATATGAATCTGAACTAAATGTAAGAATTTATCATTTCGATTTTTACAGAATTAATAAAGAAGCAGAGTTGCATGACATCGGACTTGAAGACTATTTAGCCGATAACGAAGCAATTACATTTATCGAATGGGGTGAATTATTTCCTGATATTCTTCCGCATAAAAGATATGAAATTAAAATTGAAGAAATAGAAAATGAACAAAGAAAATTCAGATTCAGCAAACTCACCTGATATACTACCGTTGCTTGCGATTGAGACATCCGAAAAATTATGTGGTGTTTCATTCCTGTTTAATGAGACTGAATATTTTTCGGCGAAAATATTTCTGCCTCACTCACACTCAGAAAAGTTATTTGAGTTGATTGAAACTCTTAGAGATAATGCCAACCTGAAACTAAATGATCTTAAAGCTGTTGTAGTTTCATCTGGTCCTGGTTCATTTACCGGATTAAGAATAGGAATGGCTGCAGCTAAAGGAATTGCAGCAGGACTTAAAATTCCGATTATTCCTGTTCCTACTTTTGAAGCTTTGGCATTTCAGCTTTCACAAATTCTCCCTGAAAATCAAAAATTTATAATTGCAAATAAAGCTAATCGTGATGAAGCATATTTTGCTAAGTTTCATGTTAAAAACTATCATTATATATTTGAAGAGGAATTAAAAATATTATCAATTACTGATATAAAAATTCATAATGATGAGTTGATCTTTGGTAATATTTCGAAAAATCCGAATAAAATAGTTTCGCCTGAGCCAGAAATAGTCGGGCAATGGGCATTAAAATTCGGATTGAAAAACATTGTTAATGATTTCGATTTCCTTGAACCAAATTATATTAAGGATTTTATAGTAAAGGAGGTTAAGAAAAATGACTAAAAAGATTTTCTCATTTATTTTGGTTTTATCAATCAGCAGTTTTGCCCAGTTGGTTGGACCTAAAGCCAGCGCACAGATAACCGAATATAATTTCGGTGATATTAAACAGGGTGATGTTGTTTCCTATGATTTCAAAATAATGAATAACGGTGGCGATATATTAAAGATTATTGATATTCGTGCCTCCTGCGGATGCACTGCTGCTCAACCCGATAAAAAGGAATTGAAACCCGGTGAAACAACTACCATCAAAGTTACTTTCAATTCCAAAGGTCGAAAAGGTGCACAAATAAAAACAGTCAGAGTAATAACAAATGATCCGGAGAAAAGTGATATTAACTTCGTAATCCGTTGTAATATCCTGGTGGATGAAAATAAAGCAAATGCATCCGGAGCATTGCTTTATCTTCCGGAGACACAATTCAATTTTGGCAAAGTTAAAGAAGGGACAACTGTTTCACACACATTTGAATTAGTAAACAAAGGTTCTGATGTTCTGAATATTAAAGATATAAGAACATCATGTGGATGCACTGCTGCACTTGTAAGTAGTTCTACTCTTAAACCAGGTGAAAAAGGAACTTTGAAGGTTGATCTTGACACAAAAGGAAGACAAGGCAAGATGAGCAGAACAATTTCGATAATGTCTAATGACAGCGAGCAATCCACAAAAGTTATTACAATTTATGCAGAGGTTTTAAAAAACTAATATGCCTTGGTTCAGAAGATCAAAACAAAACATAGCTCCCGATAGCCAAAAGCGTGAATTGCCCGATGGCTTATGGGAAAAGTGTCCATCTTGTGGTGAAATAATTCATAAAAAACAGCTTGAATTAAATCTATGGACTTGCCTGAAATGTGATTATCACTGGCGGATTGGAAGCAAAGAATATATTTCATTTCTGCTTGATAAGAACTCATTCAAGGAAATGGATAGAAAAATGCGTTCTGCAGATCCTCTTGAGTTCAAAGACAGCAAAAAATATACTGACAGAATAAATGAAGCGATTAAAAAACTTGATTTGTATGATGCAGTTAGAACCGGTACAGGAAAAATTGATGGAAGAGATGTTGCTTTAGGTTGTATGGATTTTGAATTTATCGGAGGAAGTATGGGCTCTGTTGTTGGTGAAAAATTAGCCCGATTGATTGACAAAGCCTGTAAAGATAAACTTCCAACCATAATTATATCCCGCAGTGGTGGTGCCAGAATGATGGAAGGTGCTTATTCATTGATGCAGCTTGCAAAGGTCAGTGCAAGATTAACTAAATTAGCTGAAGCTGGTATTCCTTACATTTCCGTTTTAACCGATCCGACTACAGGCGGTACAACTGCAAGTTATGCGATGCTTGGTGATATACATATAGCTGAACCAAAAGCTTTAATTGGATTTGCAGGACCTCGGGTTATTAAGCAAACAATTGGTAAAGATTTGCCTGAAGGTTTTCAACGATCAGAATTTTTACTTGAGAAAGGATTTATTGATTTTATCTCTCACAGAAAAGATTTAAGGGCCAACTTGACAAGAGTACTGGATTTATTGACTTAAAAATCCGATGTCAGACAATGCTGACATCACCAATTGTAATTTTTTCAATTCCCTCTTTTGTGCGAAGTAAAAGAAATCCTTCGTTGTCTATATCATCAAATATACCGTTTCTAATTAATTCGCCTTCCTTAACATAAATTTTTTCTCCTATCATCCTGCATTTTTCCTTCCACTCGCGGGTAATATAAGTTGGCTCAGTTAAAACTTTGCCTAAATAAAATTCAAAGTTATTTAATATCTCGGCTAATAATTTTTCTCTTTCAACTTCACGACCCAGTTCTATTCTGATTGAAGTGGGAGGGAAATTAAACTGTCCCTGAAACATTGTCTGATTAACATTAACTCCGATACCAACCACAACTCTTTCAACTTTGCTGCCTTGTGAAGAGGATTCGAGTAAAATTCCGCAGGTTTTTTTCTTATTGATTAAAACATCATTAGGCCATTTCAGTTCAGTGCGAAGTTGGTATAAGTTTTCGATTGAATTAGCTACTGCAAGAGATGCAGAAAAGTTTATGAGATTAAGATGGTCAAATAACTTGTATTCCTTAGCTAATAAAATTGAAAAAGTAAGATTCTGTTCTTTTGAACTATACCATACTCTGTCTTTTCTTCCTCTGCCTTTGGTTTGTTTTTCAGCAAGAACTACAGTTCCTGAAATACTAATTCCGTTTTTCTTATCTAACAGGAAAGTATTTGTGGAATCAATTTCTTCAACATAAATAAAATTCCTGCCTATAAAATCAGTATTCAGCTTTAAGTCAAAATTTTCTATTTCAAACACAAAACCTCCAAAAATTATTTACAAAAATACTTAATTATTCAATTACTGTCAGTATATTTGACAGTAATCAATAGAATATGACGAAAATTCAGAATCGGCTGACAAATTTAACACTTTAAAGATAATTTCGGCTATTAAAGATTGCGTTTTTTGCAAAAAATCAAATGTTTTTTTGGTATGATGATTGGCTAAATGATAAGGGCTTTAAATTAAAAAAATTGAAAATTTCTTAAGAAAGGAGAAATAATAATGGGTAAAATAATAGGAATTGATCTTGGTACTACTAATTCCTGTGTTGCTGTAATGGAAGGTAATGAACCGGTCGTAATTCCAAATTCAGAAGGTGGACGAACTACTCCGTCTGTTGTCGCATTCACTAAAACCGGCGAGCGTTTAGTGGGAATGCCGGCTAAAAGACAGGCGATAACAAATCCAAAGAATACAATCTTTTCAATCAAAAGATTTATGGGAAGATTCTATGATGAAGTTGATAGAGAAAGAAGCGAAGTTCCGTATGAAGTGGTTCGTGGTGAAAATAATACTGTAAGAGTTAAAATTGGTGACAGACTGTACTCGCCACCAGAGATTTCTGCAATGATTCTTCAGAAGATGAAAAAAACTGCAGAGGATTATCTTGGTCAGGAAGTTACAGAAGCAGTCATAACTGTTCCTGCATATTTCAACGATGCTCAGAGACAAGCTACAAAAGATGCCGGTGAAATTGCTGGTTTGACAGTAAGAAGAATAATAAACGAACCAACAGCTGCAGCTCTTGCTTATGGTCTTGATAAAAAACATAAAGACCAGATTGTAGCTGTATATGACCTTGGCGGTGGTACATTTGATATTTCAATTCTTCAGTTAGGTGAAGGTGTATTTGAAGTTAAATCCACAAATGGTGATACTCACCTTGGTGGAGATGACTTTGACCAGAGATTAATTGATTACCTTGCTGATGAATTCAAGCGACAGGAAGGAATTGATCTAAGAAAAGACCCGATGGCTTTACAGCGTTTGAAAGAAGCTGCTGAAAAAGCTAAAATTGAATTGTCATCCTCGATGCAGACTGATGTTAATTTACCATTCATCACTGCTACTCAGGATGGTCCAAAGCATATGAACATAACATTAACCCGTTCAAAATTTGAGCAGTTAATTCACGATTTAGTTGAAAAGACAAGAGTACCTTGTGAGCAGGCAATGAAAGATGCAGGAGTTACTCCATCACAAATTGATGAAGTTATTCTGGTTGGTGGTTCAACAAGAATCCCAATGGTTCAGGAACTTGTAAAGAAAATATTCGGAAAAGAACCACACAAAGGTGTTAATCCGGATGAAGTTGTTGCAATCGGTGCAGCAATTCAGGGTGGAGTTCTTGCTGGTGATGTTAAGGATGTATTGTTGCTTGATGTTACACCGCTGTCACTTGGAATTGAAACTCTTGGCGGAGTAATGACAACATTAATTCCTGCGAATACAACAATTCCAACCAGAAAGAGTGAAATATTTTCAACCGCTTCTGATAATCAGCCATCAGTTGAGATTCATGTGCTTCAAGGTGAAAGACCAATGGCTGCTGATAACAGAACATTAGGTAAATTTCATCTTGATGGTATTCCGCCTGCACCAAGAGGTGTTCCGCAGATTGAAGTTACTTTTGACATCGACGCCAACGGAATTTTGCATGTAAGTGCAAAAGATAAAGCTACCGGAAAAGAGCAGAGTATAAGGATTACTTCATCAAGCGGTTTAAGTAAAGAGGATATTGAAAAGATGAAACGTGAAGCTCAGGAACATGCTGCTGAAGATAAGAGAAAGAAGGAAGCCGCAGAAGTAAAGAATACTGCTGATACACTTATATTCCAGACAAAGAAACAGCTCGATGAACTGAAGGATAAACTTACACCTGATATGAGGTCAAGGATTGAAGCTGAAATAAAGAAAGTTGAAGATGCTTTGGCAACCAATAACACTGAGCAGATAAAATCTGCGACAGATTCTTTAACCAAGGCATGGAATGAAGTATCTCAGAAGATTTATTCCCAGGCAGGAGCACAAACTCCGCATGAGCAAACTGCCGGACAACAAGCTGGTTCAGCCCCGTCCGGAGATGGAAAAGATAATGTTCAGGATGCCTCTTATGAAGTTGTTGATGATGATAAAAAATAATTGTAACACAATTTTTTTCCACAAGCCTCGCTTTTCAGCGGGGCTTTTTCTTTATTAAACACTATTCTTATCTTTAACACACTTTTTAATAATAATAAGATGACTCAGACAGATAAAAAGCACAGAATAATATTTATAGATTTGATGAGAGCATTTGCTGTTCTTCAAATGGTTCAGGGACATACAGTGGATGCACTGCTTGCACCGGAATATAGGTTATTAGATTATCCGGCTTACTCTGTGTGGAATTTTATGAGAGGGATGACAGCTCCGATCTTTATGTTTACTTCAGGAACGGTATTTACTTATTTGTTCAGATTAGTTGATGAACCATTCGAAAATAATCCCCGTGTTAAAAAAGGATTAAAAAGATTTTTTCTTCTTGTTTTTCTTGGTTACCTGCTCCGATTCCCAACTTATAAAGTATTTGATTTTTCTAATGTTTCGAAACAACAATTAGATATTTTCTTTGCTGTTGATGTTTTGCAGCTTATCGGTTTCGGACTCTTATTTCTGATGATTTCAGCTTTCATTTCTGAAAAACTAAAGATTGGAGATACAATTACTTTTCTTTTAATAGGGCTTTTTTTCATAATTCCATCTCCGTTTTTTAATAACATAGATTGGTCGAAATATCTTCCTCAGCCAATTGCTAATTATTTTTATTCAGGACAGGGTTCATTGTTCCCGCTTTTCCCCTGGGCAGGGTATGTAATTCTTGGCGGAATTTTGGGAAGTTATCTCGCAAAAAATCCGATGGTATTTAAATCGAATAGTTTCAGTTTAAGAATTATTTCCATAGGGATAATACTTGTTGCATTCGATGCAATTTATGTCTTTTTTAATCTTGGTAGTTCTTTAAGTAAATATTCTAGTTCTTACACTTACGATACAATAATTTTCAGAGTTGGATTCGTTTTAATTCTTACAGGAATAGTTTCTTACATATCGCAGTCCCTTAATTCTATTCCAAGAATAATAATTTTAATCGGAAGAAATACATTGTTAATTTATGTTGTGCATTTAGTGATAATTTATGGAAGTGCTTGGAACCCTGGACTGTTTAAAATCTGGGGTAATTCTTTGCCTGCTTCTTTTACCATAATTATTGCAATTATCATGATAACCCTAATGACTTTTATGGTATATATTCTTAGTAAATTCAAAATCAGAAACAAGCAATTAGTAACCTGATATGAGAAAATCAACCAATACGAATCCGGAACCAACTGAAGAAGACAAAAAGTTTGAGCAGAATCTTCGCCCTCAATTGTTAGCTGACTTTGGCGGCCAGGAAAAAATAACTGACAACCTGAATGTCTTTATTTCAGCTGCCAAAAAGAGGGGTGAAGCATTAGATCATGTTTTGCTTACCGGACCTCCCGGACTAGGTAAAACAACGCTCGCTCATATTATTGCAAATGAGCTTGGCGTAAAACTTAAAATCACTTCAGGTCCTGTTCTCGAAAAGCCGGGTGATCTTGCAGGAATACTTACTAACCTTGAAGAGCGGTCAGTATTATTCATTGATGAAATACACCGTTTAAGTCCGGTTGTTGAAGAATATCTTTACTCTGCGATGGAAGATTATAAACTTGATATTATGATTGACAGCGGTCCGAATGCACGCACAGTTCAGATCAGTTTACCTAAGTACACTTTAGTCGGAGCTACAACAAGAGCAGGAATGCTTACTTCTCCGCTTCGTGACAGGTTCGGTATCAAATTCAGATTGGATTACTATGCAAGTGAAACTCTGAAAAATATTATTCAAAGGTCGGCAAAAATTCTTAATCTTAAAATTGATGAAGATGCAGCTTCCGAAATAGCCAAAAGGTCAAGAGGCACTCCAAGAATTGCCAATCGGTTGCTAAGAAGAACCCGTGACTTTGCTGATTTCGAAAATAAAAAATCAATCGATATTGAAATTGCAAGAAAAGCTTTATCTGCATTGGAAGTCGATGAGTATGGTCTTGATGAAATGGATAAAGAAATCATTCTTGCAATAATTGACAAATATAATGGCGGTCCCGTCGGATTAAATACCTTATCAGTTGCGGTCAATGAAGATCCCGGCACTATTGAAGAAGTTTATGAACCTTTTTTAATTCAGCAGGGATTTATTCAAAGAACACCGCGCGGAAGAGAAGCAACTCAACTTGCATATAAAAGATTTAACAGAACCAAATTCGGAAATTCAACTAATTCATTATTCGATAACATTTAAAGGTGAAACATTGAAAACAAAAATTCTTTTCACTTTAATTATTTTTTTTTCAGTTAATATTCTGTCTCAAACAGATTATTATATTCCACGAAATATTTTGAAAGCTTATGAATATGGTACACGCTCATTTGATGGAAAACCCGGAGCAAACTATTGGCAGAATTCTTCAGATTACAAAATTCAGGCAAGTATTGATCCTAAAACTCGGATTCTATCCGGAAAAGAAGTGATTAGTTATTATAACAATAGTCCGGATACGCTCACTGAAATAGTCATAAGACTATATCCTAACATTTCAAAACCATCCTCCAAAAGAGATTTTAATGTTCCCGAAGATGCTCTGACCGAAGGAGTTAAAATTTCTTCTTTCACTTTTAATAAAAATAAATTTGATACTGAAGACAAAAGCATTTTCAAACTAAACGGAACAAATCTTCGTGTAATTCTGAAAGAAAAAATACCTCCCTCATCAAAATCTGAATTTGAAATTGAATGGTCATTTGAAATTCCTAAAACAAGCTATGCAAGAATGGGTACATATGATTCAACTTCATTCTTTATTGCTTATTGGTATCCGCAGATTGCTGTTTATGATGACATCGATGGCTGGGATTACAATGAATACACTGGTTATACAGAAATGTATAATGATTTCTCAAACTTTGATGTTGAAATCACTGTTCCGAATGGATTTCATATCTGGGCAACAGGTGTTTGGCAGAATGCAGATGAAATTCTCTCCGATAATTTTCTTAAAAGATATGAGAAAGCAGGGAAGAGTGATGAAGTCATCAGAATCTTTACACTTGATGATTTGAAAAATCCGAAAAGATATAAATCTAATTCTGAAACTCATTCATTCAGATTCAGAGCTGAAAAAGTTCCTGATTTTGCTTTTGGAATGAGTGATCATTATTTGTGGGATGCAGTAAGTTATGTTACACCTGCAAACAAACGAGTTTATATCGCAGCGGCTTACAAAGAATCTTCTAAAGATTTTGTTGATGTTGCTTATTATGCCAAAGAGACAATTAAATATTTTTCTGAAGAGATGCCGGCAGTTCCATTTCCATATCCAAGCTGCACTGTATGGAACGGCTCTGGTGGAATGGAATATCCGATGATAGTGAATAATGGTTCTGCACAAAGCAAAGAAGGAACAGTCGGAGTTACATCACACGAAATTGCTCATCAGTATATGCCATTTTATATGGGAATAAATGAAAGGAAGTATGCCTTTATGGATGAGGGCTGGGCTGTTATGCTGCCGTTTGATTTCCAGGAAAGAATGACTGAAGGTGCAATGCCGAGAGAAAGAAATGTTTATGGATTTGAATATGTCGCCGGTACTGAAATGGAGATGCCACTTATTGTTCCTTCAAATTTATTATCAGGTTTTTCTTATCGTGTTTCAGCTTATTCGCGTCCCGGGCTTGCATATGATTTTCTGAGAGATTTTTTAGGCAAAGAGAAATTTTTGAAAGCACTCCATCTTTATATGGAAAGATGGAATGGCAAACATCCGATTCCTTGGGATTTTTATTTTTCCTTTAATGAAGCTGTGGGAGAAGATCTTTTGTGGTACTGGAAACCATGGTTCTTTGAATTTGGTTACCCTGACTTAGGTATAAAATCTTACGAATTAACAGATGGAACACTTAAAGTTGAAGTAGAAAAGATAGGAATTATTCCTGTCCCAATTAAAATTACATTGATGAAGGATGCTCAATCAGTAAAAGAACTTTATTATACTGCAGATGTATGGAAATCAGGAAACAAAACATTCAAAGTAACCGTTGAGAATATTAAAGATGTTAATAAAATTGTTCTTGGCAGTCCTAAAATTCCGGATTCAAACAGGGAGAATAATGAAAAAAGAATTGAGTGAATGATTGATTGATAGGGCTTAAAAACTTCTGATTTTTATTTGGTGAGATAAAAAATTCGGCTGCTAATCAAAAATTTAGCAGCCGGTTTTTTAAAAAAATTATTTATTCTCAGTGGCAGCGGGTTTTGGAGCTTTTTTCTTTTTCTTCGGACGAAATTTTCCTGTTGTACCTTGAAAAATTTTACCACGCTTGGTTCTTCTATCACCTTTACCCATAAATCTCCTGTAATTTTAATTAAAAATTTCTGTGCAAAAATAAATTCTGCTTAACTATAATTCAAAACTTGTGAAGTTTATCTTACCTTCACCTTCACAACAACTTTTTTTACCAGGACAGAATTGTTTACTCTGATTCCGGGCATATGTATATCGGTTGGGAAGAAAATCGCAAACATATTTTTTTGAATCAAGCAGAGGGATTGATCGCAGTCATAAAAAGTTATGTCATTTGTATCGTTGTATTTTTCAACAATTTTCTGATCAGCTAATGGTGCATAACCGATAAATTCTTCTCCTGAATAAACAAACTGAATATCGATATGATTCCGATGAGATTCAGGTTTGCCTTGAGATAAATCTTTAGATTTGTAGGAGCTAACTAATGCGAAAATATTTTCACCATCAATTTCATACTTACCGTCTTCAATTTCACTGAAATCCGTTTCAGCTAAATAATCCAAAGCTTTTTGTATGTCAGAACTTATCGCTGAGTATAAATTCCTGTTTTCGATTTTATCAACAATCATTTTAATATCTTCCGTTATTACATTTCTTTTTCAGCGGTTAGTAATTTGCCTTTAACAAATTGTCCTTGCTCAAAATGTTCTTTGGAAATATAAACAATACCATCTTCGTCGTGTGGTTCTCCATAAATTGTATGCACTGATTTAAGTCCGCCGAAATATTTTCTAGCATCAGAGATGTAAACCAAATCACCAACTTCAGCAGCCATCCTTTTCATATCATTCTTTGAGAAATGGATTGTATCGTCTTCACCTTCTTTCAGTTTCCAATGGACTTTTATCTTTTCACCCTCGCGCTCATTTAATTTACTTCCCTTGAAATATTCTTTAGCTTTATTAATTGACCATACAGTAAGCCCATCAGTTTTCTCTTCTTCATTGTACTGAATGAAATAATTGGCTGCAATTACAACCATTCCAACCATAATGAAAGTAAGAATAAAAAGCACTATAAGCGATAGAACATTAAAAGCAATCAGCAAGAAAATAATTATTGAAGCAATAACAAATATGCTCATAATCAGGCGGTGATGGTTAGTTTGTTTTATTTTTTCCACCAGCTTGATTTGTTGTTTTGTAGTCAATGTAGTCAAAACAGCAAAAAGCGCACAGACAAATAAGTTGTATAATGCTCCAATGTAAGTATATGGATGATTGGGATCATATGCAGTTCCGTGAGAGAAAATTTCAATCAGTGGTCTTGGATAATACATCCCCATAATCATCAAAGCAACACCGCCGACAAGTGTACCGATTACTGCGGCGTTTGTATATCGTTTCCAGAATACTCCAAGAAATATTGCAGTAACCAGTGGTGGAGTTAAAGTGGAATGGAAATATCCGTGTGCCTCGTAAACTGTCGGGAATTTGCTGAAAGGAATTACAGTCAAAACTCCCAGAAAAGTAAAAATGGCAGTCGCAATTCTGGCTGAAAGGAGTTCCTGTTTATCTTCCTCTTTCCAGGTTTGAACTTTTTTAGATAACCATTTTTTAACAGGTCTATGAATATCATTTATATAAACTGCAGCAGTAGCATTTAATAAAGTATCAACAGTTGACATTAGCGCGGCAGTTAGAGCAGCCATAATAAAACCAAAGACACCCGGATGAGTAATTACATTTGCAACAACTACAAATATTGAATCAGGATTTGTTGTTGGCGGTACAACTGAAGGGTTAGCAATAGAAATTGCTTTCCCAATCCATCCGGCATTACCAACTACGATTGCTGAAATAGGCAGCATAAAAAGAATATTAAAGGTTGCGGCTTTTCTACCTTCGTCAACGCTTTTACAAGCCATAAATCTCATTACCAAACCCATATTCATAAATAAAAATCCCACCGAGCCGGCAACACCATCCTGCCAGAAAATCCCGACGAAATTAAATCCGGGCGGATCATTAAAATGAGCAAGTGGAAGTTTCCATTCAGTTGGCAATAAATCCCAGAAAACTTTGAAGCCACCGAGATAATCCAATCCCAAAACAAATACAAGCATACCGGCAAAAATCAAAACAAAACCCTGAGCAAGGTCTGTAAATATAACAGCAGTTTGACCGCCATATGTAATATAAATTCCTACAATCAATGCGATAACAACAATTAAACCCATCAGAGTTATTTCAAAATGAAATCCGAATAGAGTAAACTCAGGAGGTAGCAATGGCAATATCGCTTTCCCCATCGTTAAAAATCCGATGCCAACATAACCGATCATATAAAACAAGAGCAGAAGAGTTGCAAGAAATCTTGTCAGTACACTAAATCTTTTTTCAAAGTATTCCGGAATTGATCTGATTCTTGTGTAAACTATAATCGGTAGCCATCCAAAAATAAAAAACGGTACGAAGAACCAATCATTCATATAAGTCATTGTGGAAGAGAAGCCGGCTTCAAATCCTTTGGCGGAGTATTTA
Source organism: uncultured Ignavibacterium sp. (assembly GCA_937934185.1). GTDB lineage: Bacteria > Bacteroidota > Ignavibacteria > Ignavibacteriales > Ignavibacteriaceae > Ignavibacterium. The sequence goes on from CALHAB010000040.1 coordinate 17,242, forward strand.
ATAAAACTATGACTTCCAACGCCTGTTGCAACAATGCTCATAGCTATTAACCACCAGGCAAATCTTCTTCCGCCAAAGAAAAAGTCAGTAGTAGTCCGATTGTATTTTGAGAAATATGCACCAAAAACCATAATGGCAATAAAATAAACTACCATTACGATCCAGTCAGTTGATGTACCTAAACTATGATGAACTTCCATAATTAAGATGTTAATTTCTTTTTGTTAAAGGTAAAGTGCTGCCAGAATAAGTGCAGCGTGAATTAGCATAAAGTAGAAGAAACCAAATATGGTAACTTTCCACCAATATCGGTGTCTTTTATTTTGTGGATTGTAAGCCCCTGTTTTTTTGACTATAACTAATCCACTTAGAAAAAATATTCCTCCAACACCATATAAATAAATGTAAGGCAACCAGGTATTATAAAATGATGGCATAATGTTTTTTTTGATTGAATAAAATGACAATCATTGTTTTTATCATAAGTAAAGGGCTGAAATTATAAGAGTTGCGTGTAAAAAAAGAAAAAAGAAATAACCTCCAAACAGGACTCTTATCCAGAATCTGTGTGTTTTTCGTTGGGGATTTAGTGAGCCGCTTTTTATTATAATGTACATTCCGCTGAAGAAAAATATTCCTCCAACAACATATAGATATATAAAAGGTATCCAGGTCTGAAAGATTGTTTGTAAAATCATATCTCTATTGTTGAATAAAATTACACGGAAAAAATATAGAAAGCTGACATAATCAACAATTGAAATCGTAATTAAAACCAATAAAAAGTTTGATTATTGTTCAAAAATCCTAATACTTAACAATTTCTTAACAAAAAATATCAGATAAATGGAATTAATTTTTATAATTTTGAAGACACAAATTAGGAGAGATTTATGCTTAAAATAAAATTTGCCTCAGTTCTTTTTTTTATAACAATTCTAACATCATTTCTTTTAATAAGCTGTGGTGAAAAAAAAGAAGAAGTTTCCCAGCAGCAGGAAAGCGTTCAATCTGAACAATCAGCTTTGGAATCAACTCAAAAAACTGAAACCACAGATGCAACTGCGGTTAAAGTTGATCCAAATATTCCTCATTATACCAAAGTTGCAGGAATCTCAGGCAATTTATCCAGTATCGGTTCAGATACGATGAATAATCTTCTTACTCTTTGGTTAGAAGGTTTCAAAAAATATTATCCGAATGTCAATATACAGGTTGAAGGAAAAGGTTCGAGTACTGCGCCACCTGCACTAATCAGTGGAACTGCTCAGCTTGGACCAATGTCCCGGGATATGAAGCAGGAAGAAATTGATGCATTCGAAAAGAAGTTTGGTTACAAGCCAACAGAGCTTCGTGTTGCAATTGATGCTCTTGCAGTTTATGTTAATAAGGATAATCCACTTAAAGGACTTACATTACCACAGGTTGATGCAATATTCTCAAAAACAAGAAGAGGTGGTTACAAAACTGATATAGCTAAGTGGGGTGATTTAGGATTAACCGGTGACTGGACAAACAGAGGTATCAGTTTATATGGAAGAAATTCTGCATCGGGAACATATGGTTACTTTAAAGAACACGCTTTATATAAAGGTGATTTCAAAGATCAGGTTAAAGAACAACCAGGAAGTGCATCCGTGGTTCAGGGAGTAACTGAGGACAGATATGGAATTGGTTATTCTGGAATTGGTTATAGAACATCAGGAGTAATTGCATTACCTCTTGCAAAATCTGAAAATGATGAATTTCATGCACCTGATTATGAAAATTGTTTAAATGGAAAATATCCACTTAGTCGTTTTCTCAATATTTATATTAATAAAGCACCTAATAAACCTGTTGATCCTTTATTAAAAGAATTTCTTAAATTTGTATTGAGTTATGAAGGACAGGAAGTCGTTGTTAAAGACGGTTATCTTCCGCTTACACTTGAGTTAATTAATAAAGAGCTCAAAAAACTCGATTAATAATTTTTGGAAAAATAATCTGAACACTGAAGAAAAAAATAAATCAGTCGGAGATTCAAAGCTTCATAAAAGGGCTTTATTCTTTGATAAGTCAGCTAAGGGAGTAATTTATTTTGGTGGAATTGCAACAATCATTTCGGTTGTTGCAATTCTTGTTTTTGTTTTATGGGAAGCTCTTCCTCTTTGGTTTGGTGCTGAAGGAAAAGAAAAAGATAAAATTAAAGTCCAGCAAATTCTTCAATCTAAAAAACCACTGATCATTGGGATTGATGAGTATCAGGAAATTCTGTACACATTTACAGATTCTGCAACTGTTGATTTCATAAACCTTTCATCCAAGGAAATCTTAAAATCAGAAAAAATTCCTCTTGTTTCCGAAGATTTCATTACAAGTGCTTCTAAATCTCCCAGCAAAAATTTAATAGCTTTAGGTACAAATCAGGGAAAAGTAGTCCTTGGTCAGGTTAAATTTTCCATTCGATTTATCGAAGGTGATAAAAGAGAAATAACACCAGAATTTTTAATCAACTCATCTGTTAATATTGACCCGAAAAATAAGTCGATAAAAAATTTAGTTTACAGAAAAAATTCTGAAAATGAATTTACAGTTGTTGCATTAACCTCTGATGAGAGATTGCTTCAGTACAGTTCAGAGAAAACATTTTCACTATTATCTGAATCAGAGGAAAAAATTTACAAGAATGATTTGACTAATCTTGTTGAATATCCTATATCAGCTATTGAATTAGATAACTTTTGCGAAAAGCTGATGATCGGAACGGTAAATGGATGGCTTTATTATATTTCACTAAAAGACAAAGAAAATCCGCAACTTATTCAGAAAATAAATCCAACCCCATCAGGTAACAGTGCTATAACTTCACTTGGGTTTATTATAGGCGACCAGTCAGTTATCGTTGGTGATGCTGATGGAAATGTTACATCCTGGATGCGTGTTCTTGATGAAAAAACTGAATACGGTTGGAAGCTTGTAAATCCACACACATTTGATTCACATCAGGCAGCGGTTACTTCGGTTGCAAGTTCACTAAGAAATAAAAGTTTTATCACAGGTGATTCAAAAGGTAAAATTTTTCTTGAACATCTTACAAGTGAAAGAACTCTTATCGAATTAAGCGGTAAAGAACTTCCGGTTAAGGATATTGCTTTTTCGCCAAAAGGAGATGGTGCTGTTGTTTTATATGAAGATGGAACAATTATTTCTTACGAAATAAAAAATCCTCATCCTGAGATTACTTTAAAGACACTATTCGGAAAAGTCTGGTACGAAGGCTATGCAAAACCAGAATTTGTTTGGCAATCGACCGGCGGCACTGATGACTTTGAACCGAAGTTCAGTTTGGTTCCGCTTATAATAGGAACATTAAAAGGAACTTTTTATGCAATGCTGTTTGCTATTCCTCTGGCATTGTTCGGAGCTCTTTATACATCGCAATTTTCACATCCTCAAATTCGTAACTATATCAAACCCACAGTAGAAGTAATGGCTGCCTTACCAAGTGTTGTGATTGGTTTTCTTGCCGGACTTTGGTTAGCACCTTTACTTGAAAGAATTCTACCCGGTGTATTTCTGATGTTTATAATTGTGCCGATTACTATTGCAATCGGAGCTTCTCTGTGGAAAAGAATACCAGGCCGGATAAGATACAAATTAAAACCTGGTTACGAATTATTTTTTATTCTTCCACTCATCATCTTTGCCTTTTATATTGCACAATGGCTGGGTCCTATTTTCGAGTATCATATATTAGGTGGCGACTACAGAACCTGGTTGATGAACACTTTGAATGAACAGTATGATCAGAGAAACAGTATAGTGGTTGGATTTGCGATGGGCTTTGCTGTTATTCCAATTATTTTTACTATTTGTGAAGATGCACTTTCAAGTGTTCCTTCAAGTTTAACTTCTGCTTCACTTGCTCTTGGAGCAACCAAATGGGAAACTGCTACAAGAATTGTTTTACCTTCCGCAAGTCCTGGAATTTTTTCTGCAATTATGATTGGCTTTGGCAGAGCTGTTGGCGAAACTATGATCGTGTTAATGGCAACAGGAAATACACCGATACTATCATTCAGTCCTTTTAATGGAATGAGAACACTTTCTGCTAACATAGCAGTTGAAATTCCTGAAGCACCTTATCAGGGAACATTGTATAGAGTACTATTCTTAGCTGCAACTCTTTTATTCATTCTTACTTTTGTGGTTAACACTGTTGCAGAGATAATCAGACAAAGATTAAGAAAAAAATATGCTGAATTATAATTGAGCTATGAAAAAATATTTTAGATCTGGAGAAATATTTATTTGGTTTACCGGAATGGGACTTGGCATAAGTCTGATAATGATTACTGGCTTATTGTTTCTGATTGTTGTAAATGGTAAAGATTATTTCTGGGCTTCAGAACTTGTTCAGATAACAAGAACAGATGGAAGTAAACAGCTTGGTGAAATTGTTAAAGAAGAACCAATTCCGAATCTCAACCTTCCGGATACACTGTGGAACAAAGGTTTGATGCGTATGCAGTTGAAAATCGGAAACCGTGATCTTTATGGATTTGATTTTCAATGGATTGATGAAAGAGAAATTAAACAAACCGATTTACCTAAGTTTGCTTCAACAATTGAAAGAATGGAGTTTGGAAATTTCTACGGTTTTATCAAAGAGATTCTGGTTGATGGAAATGTTAAAGTTAAAGGTGATGAAAATGTTGCAGATAAAATAAATTCTTATTTAAGTATCACTTCATCAATCCGTGATGAAATCAGAAACATCGAAAAATCTAAAATTGGAAGAATAAATTATAATATTGAAAGCTTAAGACTTCGGATAAAGAAATTAGAATTTGAAGGGAAAAATACTCAAAAGGATTTAAATCTGATTTCAAAACTTGAATCCGAAATTGCACTTGAAAATAAAAAATATGCAGTTCTGAAATCAAAAGTTGATTCATTGAATCAGCTTGCTTCCAGATATTCAGTGTTTTGCGAAGATGTAAACGGAAGAAGTAAAACTATTCCTATGATAAACATTGTCAGGGTGTATCAACCAAATAATATGTCTTTTGTGAGCAAGCTTGGATTTACATTTACCAAAATCCGGGAATTTATTTTTGATGATCCGAGAGAGTCCAATACTGAAGGGGGTGTCTTTCCTGCAATCTTCGGAACGGTTATGATGGTTCTTCTGATGAGTATTTTCACAGTTCCTTTTGGAGTTCTTGCTGCACTATATCTTCGTGAATATGCCAAGCAAGGTCCGTTAGTCAGAACAGTTCGTATTGCTGTAAACAATCTTGCTGGTGTTCCTTCGATCGTATTTGGTGTATTCGGACTTGGATTTTTCATATACTTTATCGGTGGAACAATTGATCAGCTTTTCTATCCTGAGCGATTACCTTCACCAACCTGGGGAACAGGCGGAATTCTATGGGCTTCATTGACACTCGCTCTTTTAACTATGCCTGTTGTTATTGTTGCAACAGAGGAAGCTTTGACTCAGATTCCACGCGGAATGAGAGAAGCAGCTTTAGCTTTAGGAGCAACTAAATGGCAGGTTGTAAGAAGAATTATTCTTCCGGCAGCTACTCCGGGTATTTTAACCGGACTTATTCTGGCAATGGCTCGTGCTGCCGGTGAAGTAGCTCCATTGATGATAACAGGTGTTGTTAAACTTGCACCATCTCTACCATTTGATTCTTATTTTCCGTTTTTCCATCTTGACAGAAAATTTATGCATCTTGGATTTCATATCTATGATGTGGGATTTCAGTCACCAAATATTGAAGCTGCAATGCCAATGGTTTATACAACAACTTTGTTACTGATAATAATAGTTGTTTTGCTAAATATTACTGCAATGATTATTCGTGCTAATCTTAGGAAAAAATATAAATCATCTACATTTTAGAGTATATTGAAATGAAAGATCTAACAGTGGAAACTGCACAACAAATTGATAAGCAAAAATCATCAGGTAAAATAAAGATTGAAGTAAACAATCTTAATTTTTATTATGGTGATGTAATTGCGCTTAAGAATATCAATATGAAAATTCATTCGAATCAGGTAACAGCGCTTATCGGACCTTCTGGTTGTGGGAAATCTACATTTCTGAGAACATTAAACAGAATGAATGAACTAATAGATGATGTAAAGGTTGAAGGTGAAGTGATTATTGACGGACAAAATATTTATAAAAGTGGAATTGATGTTGTCCAGCTTAGAAAAAAAGTTGGAATGATTTTTCAGAAATCTAATCCATTTCCAAAATCTATTTATGAAAATGTTGCTTTCGGATTAAGGATCGGAGGTCTTGGTAAAAAATCGAAAAAAGAACTTGATGAAATTGTTGAAAGAAGTCTTAAACAAGCCGCTTTATGGGATGAGGTTAAAGATAGATTGAATGAATCCGCACTTGGTTTGTCAGGTGGACAGCAGCAAAGACTTTGCATCGCAAGAGCATTGGCAATTGAACCTGATATCCTGCTTATGGATGAACCTGCAAGTGCACTCGATCCTATTTCAACTGCAAAAGTTGAAGAGCTTATTCATCAGTTAAAAAAGAAATACACAATTGTTATTGTAACACATAATCTTCAGCAGGCAGCCAGAGTTAGTGACTACACTGCTTTTTTCTATCTCGGCAGTCTGATTGAGTTTGATAAAACTTCGAAGATATTCACCAATCCTTCTAATAAACAGACAGAGGATTATATTACCGGAAGGTTTGGATAATTCTTAATTTATATTTTAAGGAGAGAAAAATGCAGAGATTATTAGACGAGCATTTAGAAAAATTAAAGACCAGAATACTGAAAATGTGCAGTCTTGTTGATGAACAATTTCAACTGGCTGTTAAAGCAGTTGAAGAAGAAAATCTTGAGATTGCAAAACTTGTTATTGAAAGAGATGCCAAGGTTGATAAATATGATTTGAAGATTGAAAAAATCTGTCAGAAAATTTTTGCATTGTCTCAACCCGTTGCAATGGATTTGAGATTAATAATGTCTTCAATGACATTAAACACTGACCTTGAGAGAATTGGCGATATCTCGGTTAACATTTGTGAAAACATACTCTTGATTCAGAAGAAACCAGATTTTTATAACCGAACAAAACTCCCCGAAATGTTTCAACTCACCAAGGAAGTTCTTAAGAATGCAATTGATGCTTACATAAACGGCAATGCTGATCTTGCAAAAAAGGTTATCATTTCTGATGATCAGATTGATAAATTGAACGCAGAAAATCATTCTATACTTAAAGCTATAATGAAAGAAAATCCTGATAATATTGAGCCTGCAGTTGCCTTGCTTGTTATTTCAAGAGAGCTTGAAAGAGTTGCAGATCACTCCACAAATATTGCAGAAGATGTTTTCTTTATTGTTGAAGCACAGCTAATCAAACACAAATATGAAAAGTATGTGTTTGGTGAAGAGGAAGAAGAAGACAAAGATTAAGTCAGAATGGATTCAATAATATTTTGAAATTCTTCCAGTGTTAAAAATTCTTTTTCTGAAGTCAGCTGCAAACTGATTTTTTTACCAACTGCTATCATCCAGCTAAGCATCATAATCGAATAAGGAAGTGACTTGCTTACCGCTTTGATTTTATCTTTATAAAAAAATACGAGCACCTTTCTTATAATTTCTTCTTCTTTACTCAAATAATCTTTTAATAATTCAGTTTCTGCTTCCGTTGTTCTTTCAGAAATAAACTGAATAATTATTTCGAAGATTAACTTAAAATCATTTCTTACTGAATCTTTTTTAATAAAATATTCTTCGAATCGTTTTTGAATTGAGTTCTCATCATTAGAGAAAATCTGATTTACCATTTCAAGGTAATTTTCAAATTCCCATTTAATTACTTCTATGTACAAAGCATCCTTGGATTCAAAGTAGTAATAAAGAGTCGGCTTACCGATTCTGATATCTCTGGCAATTTCGTCCATGTTTGTTTTGTGAAATCCGTGGCGGGCAAATCTTTTGTCGGCAGCTTTGATAATCTGCATTTTACGATCGTTATTTTTCATCTCTCCTCTGAATTTTCAAAATTCTACTAAAGAAAAATAATATCAACAGCGGTTGATTAACAATATTTTGTCAGTTCAGACTAAAGTTTGTTATTGAATTAGTATAAATGAATAAGTATAGAGCGCCTGATTACTATGACAATAACGCTTCATTCCCAACTGCAATTTTTTTATTTTCACACAAAACAAATTATGAAAAATGGTAGTAGAAGTAAGTAATATTAAAATCGGAGATAATCTTCCTTTTGTATTAATCGCTGGTCCCTGTGTTGTTGAAAGCGAAGAATTGATTTTCTTTACGGCGAAGAAAATCTCAGAAATAACTTCAAAGCATAACATCCCTTTCATCTTCAAGTCAAGTTTTAAGAAAGCAAACAGAACAAATCTGAATTCATTTTCAGGATTGGGAGATGAAAAAGCAATTTCAGTTCTTAAAAAAGTTCGCGATAAATTAAATATTCCGGTTCTGACCGATGTTCATACAGAATCAGATATTGAGAAAGTTAAGGATGCAGTTGATGTAATTCAGATTCCGGCTTTCTTATGCAGACAAACTGAATTGCTTTTAGCTGCTGGAGAATCGGGCTTGGCTGTGAACATAAAGAAAGGACAATTCCTTGCACCAGAAGATATGAAGCACGCTGCAGATAAGGTTGCATCAACTGGAAATAAAAAAATATTACTTACAGAAAGAGGAACTACTTTCGGATATCACAATTTGGTTGTTGATATGCGTTCACTTGTTATTATGCGTGAACTTGGTTATCCTGTTGTTATGGATGCAACTCATTCAGTTCAGCTTCCGAGCAAAGATAATGTAAGTGGCGGACAGCCAAAGTTCATTAAGCCACTTGCCAGAGCCGCAGCAGCTGTTGGAATTGATGCATTGTTTCTGGAAGTTCACCCCGAACCCTCAAAAGCACTTAGTGATGCTGCCAGTCAGCTACCTCTTTCTGAACTCGAGGAACTTCTTATTGAAATAAAAGCAATTGATTCTGTAATTAAATCTGTGAGAAAGAAAAGTTGAAAGAATTTCCAAGAAAATTATCAGATGCTGAATTGAATCTGCTGTTACTTCTGCTTCCTGAGAATAAATCTGGTTATGCAAGATACAGAAATCTTATCAGGGAATATTTTGTAATCGGTGAAGGAAGATTTGGCGAAGGAAATTACTTTCTTGGAAAATCTGATGACGAGATTGACCTTGAGATTTCTTCATCTCCGATTCTGACAAACGGAATTGTTCAAACAGATAAAATGACATTTGAAATTTCTATAAACGAAATTCAGGATGACAAAATTGAATTTTCAATTTCACCTTATCCCGATGAAAATGAAATTTACAGAATTGAAAAAGTTCTTACTTTGTCTGATTGGACTCCCGGCAAAAAATCTCCTGAAGGAAACAAAGTCAGATTATATTCAATTGATGGGATGAATTATATTCTGGTAATAGCACCAACTGATCATAGAATATGGTTGTATGAGAAAAGCAGCGGAATTAATTATCCAATCCCCGTCAGTAATTTTTATAACGAACTTTTAAGATTAAAAAGAGAAACCCGAAACGAAATCTATAAAAATCCGAATAAGCTTTTTGATGATTTAGAATCATTTACGGAATCCGAAATCATTTTAGCTTTTCTTTTATACTGCAAATACAAAAGAAGATTTCATCTTGATCATTTAATAGATAAATTTTTAACTGAACCTAAAAAGAAAAAATCTTTATTTAGTTTTTTCAGGAGAAAGTAAATTGAACGCAGAAGAAATAATCCATCGCGGAAAAGAAGTTATCAGGATAGAATCTGAAGCTGTGGCAAACCTTTCAGATGGAATTGATGATCAGTTTGTTGAAGCCGTTGAAACAATGTATAAATGTAAAGGCAGGGTTGTTTTGACCGGTATGGGCAAATCAGGATTGATTGCGAGAAAAATTGTTGCGACACTTAACTCAACCGGCACAGCTTCAATATATCTTCATCCGACTGATGCTCTGCACGGTGATTTGGGAATGGTCAGAGGTGAAGATGTTGTAATCCTTATTTCCAAAAGCGGTGAGAGTGAAGAGATAATTAACTTACTCCCGATGTTTAAGCGGCTGGGAGTAAAGCTGATTGCAATGTGTGGGAATAAAAACTCAAGACTTGCCAGAGAGTGTGATATCTACATTAACATTGCCGTAAAGGAAGAAGCTTGTCCCTATGATTTAGCGCCGACAGCTTCAACTACTGCAACACTTGCTATGGGAGATGCTCTTTCTGTTGCTCTGCTTCATAAAAGAAATTTTACTCAGGAAGATTTTGCAATGCTTCATCCGGGCGGTAGTCTTGGCAAAAGATTATCCCTTAAGATTGAAGAGATTATGATTAAAGGTGACAGAATTCCAAAAGTAAAAGAAGACACCTCACTTAAAGATGTAATTATCGAAATCACTTCAAAACGATTGGGAACTACAAGTGTTGTAAATGAGAAAGGTATTTTGACAGGTATCATAACTGATGGTGATCTGAGAAGATTGCTTGAAAAAACAATGGAGATAAAAAATTTAAAAGCGATTGATGTGATGACGAAAAATCCTAAAGTAATTAAGCCGGAATATCTCGCTTCCTTTGCTTTACAGCAGATGGAAAATTACAAAATTACAAGTCTTATTGTTATTGATGATTCCAATAGACCAATTGGAATTGTTCATCTTCACGATTTGATTAATCTTGGTTTACAAACAAGATGAGATACATTCTGTTTCTAACCATTACTATTCTTATCGGTTGTTCAAGTGAACGGGTAAAACCACCGATTGACAGAACTTTTCAGGACAAAGATATTCCTGCACAGGAAAGCTGGAATGCTGAAGTTACTTTTTCTGATTCAGGGAAAATCCGTGCAATTCTTTATGCTGGTCATATCAGAATGTATCCGGATAAAAACGAAACTCTTCTTGACAGCAATATCAAAATTGATTTCTATGATATTAATGAAATAAAAACTACAACTCTGACATCCAAAAGAGGAAGAGTTGATGATATAACAAAAGATCTTTTTGCAATTGATAGTGTTGTTGCTCAGAGTGACAGTATTATCATAACTACCGAAGAAATGATGTGGCGAAACAAAGACCGGAAAATTGTCTCGGATAAATTTGTTACAATACTCTCACCAAAAGAAAAAATTCAGGGCTATGGTTTTGAATCTGATCAGAATCTGAAAAACTATGTTATTTATAACATAACTTACATAACAAGGCGGGATACTTTGTGAGTAAAAAAATCCTGATACTGATATTCTTTTTTTCTCTGATTTCTTTTGCTCAGGAAAAAGAAATGATTATTGTTATTGGTGATAGTCTTGTTGGCAAAGTAGTTAACGGTGAATCGATTCGTGAAGTAAGCGGTAATGTAGTATTGACTCAGGGCAATGTAAAAATCACCTGCAATAAAGCTATTCAATACCTTTCAAGAAATGATGCTGAGCTTATTGGAAATGTAATTGCAACTCAGGATACTCTAACTATTAAAACAGAGAGAGGATTTTATTTCGGAAATTTGCGAAAGACCTCAAGCAATGCAGGAGTAATTCTTGAAGATAAAAAAGTTGTTTTGTCTGCTGAACAGGGAGAATATTTTTTCGATGAGAATAAAGCTGTATTCCAAACAAATGTGAAGCTGTTTGACACTGCTTCAACTTTAACATCACAGAAGCTTACATATTTCAGAAATGATGATCGTGCAATTGCCACTGTTGATGTTAAGATTATTGATTCAGTAAATACCATTTATGCTGATACGGTTGATCATTTGAGAAAAAAACAGATAACGATTGCATCGGGAAATGTTGTTATAAAGAATAATTCCAATAATACTCTTGTCTTTGGAGAGCATCTTGAAGATTATCGGGAAAGCAAATACACAATAATTGATAAGCTTCCGATGCTTGTGCAGGTTGATACAAGTAAATCAACTGATTCACTTGGTTTCGAGACAATCAGACTGGACACTTTATTCATTCAATGTAAAATGATGGAAGTATTTCGTGAACCGGAACAGAAGTTTATCGCAAAAGATTCTGTAAAAATTATTCGTGACCTTTTCTCTTCCAAAAATGATCTTACAGTTTATCTTAAAGATGAAGAGAAAATAATAACTCAGAAAATAAGTGATGAACACAGCCAACCGGTTTTATGGTACGATAATTCGCAATTAACAGGTGACTCGATAACAATTTATATCGAAGATAAAAAAATCCGTCAGCTTGATGTTGACGGAAATGCCTTTATGGTATCGCAGAATAAAAATCACAGCAATCGTTTTGATCAATCATCGGCTTCAGGTATAAAAATGTTTTTTGATGATAATAAAATTCAAAGGGCTGATTTTTTCGGCAATGTATATTCGATTTATTATCTTTACGAAGAAGAACAACCAAATGGTTTGATGAAAGCTAATTCAATGGATGCTTCGATATTGTTTGAGAATAATGAAGTGATTGAGGTAAAACTTTTCGGAAATCCGGGAAGTGAATATTATCCGGAACAACAGGTTATCGGAAATGAAAAATCTTTTCAGCTTCCAAAATTTATTTTTATTGAAGATCGGCCTGATAAACAAAAAATGTATGAGCAAATGAACAGGATAAAATGGCAACTACATTAAGAAGTGAAAACTTAGTAAAGGCTTATAAGAAGAGAACAGTTGTTAATAAAGCTTCTGTTAAAGTTTCGAAAGGTGAAATAGTCGGATTACTCGGTCCAAACGGAGCAGGGAAGACAACTACATTTTATATGATTACAGGAATGATAAAACCTGAATCAGGCAGAGTATTTCTCGACGATATTGAAATAACCAAAATTCCGATGTACAAAAGAGCCAGACTTGGTATTGGATATTTACCTCAGGAAGCATCAATTTTCAGAAGACTTACCGTTGAAGAAAATCTTTTAGCTGTTCTTGAAATGACGAATCTGTCAGCAAAAGAACAGAAAGAAAAATGTGAAAAGCTTCTTGAAGAATTATCAATTGCTCATATCAGAAAGAGTATGGGTTTTCAATTGAGCGGAGGTGAAAGAAGAAGAACTGAAATAGCCCGGGCACTTGCTACTGATCCAAGTTTTATTTTGCTTGACGAACCATTCGCCGGAGTTGACCCGATTGCTGTTGAAGATATTATGAATATTGTCGCAAATCTTAAAAACAGAGGCATAGGAGTTTTGATTACTGATCATAATGTTCACGAAACATTGAGCATTGTTGATAATGCTTATATTCTTATTAACGGAGTGATTTTTAAACAAGGTAATGCACACGATTTAGCGAATGATGAGGAAGTTAGAAAATTATATCTTGGTGAAAAGTTTAAACTTGACAGGTATTTCTGATAATTATTTTACCTCTTCCCTAAGTATGGAGTAAACATACAAATCCCAGAATAATTTTTCTTTAAATACTGCTTTTCTGATTACACCATCGAGTTTAAATCCTGCCTTGGTTAAAACTTTCATAGAAGCTTTATTACCTTCATAAACATTGGCTGTAATTGATCTGATGTTATAGTGACTGAATAAATATTTTGTAAAAACTTTAACTGCTTCGGTTGCAATTCCTTTTCCCCAAAAAGGTTCTCCAAGCCAGTAGCCAAGTTCCCATGAATATCTGTAAACATCCTCTTTGAATTTTACTCCGATTCCACCAATTAATTCTTTCTGATTTGCAATCGCATAGTTCAGTCCATCATTTGTATTTCTCGAAACCGTAATCCATTGCTCAGCATCTCTTATTGAATATGGATATGGGAAATTATCTTTAACCCATCTGAAGATATTATAATTGTTAGCATATTTAACCAAAGCATAAACATCGTCAAGTTGGAAATCACGAATAAGATATTGGTCGTTCAAAAATTTTATCAACATTTTACCATCCTCCAAAAGGTCCTCCATAAGCTCCCTGATCATTTCTTGAACCATCAATATCGTTAAACTCGGGATCAGGATTGCCAGCATCTTTACAAGGCGACTGGTAGTAAAGTCTGAAATCATCTTCAAACAGAAACATCGGGTCGTTGTCTTCATCACCATAAAAATTATACTGTTCAATCAGGTTTGAAGAATCGCTTGAAGCAAAGAAAAAATTATGTTTGCCGGTCGGAGAATTATTTTTGAAAAATATATTGTTTTGAATTTCTGTTCGCTGTGGATTATCAACAAAGATTCCGGCACCTTCGAGTGAGCTTGTATTTTTATACAAAACACAATTTATTACAGTCAGATTTGAATTAATCGAGTGAATAGCACCGCCCTGATATTGTGCAGAATTTTTTGAAAAGATATTGTTGTAAATAATCAGTATGGAATTTCTCAGTCCAATTGATCCGCCGATTTTTGATTTGTTTTCAGTGATGAAATTATTTTTTAATTCAGCGTATGAGCCAATCAACGAAATTGCAGAGTAACCGGTTCCATCCTGTTTTTCGAAAACAATTTTTTCAATTACACAAAACTGAATTACAGAATTACGGTTTGAATATAAAAATTTAATTCCTTCCCAGTCTTTGTTGTAAGCAGTAAAGAGAATCGGCCGATATCGAGTTCCGGCAGCAATTAAAGTTCCTTGTACAATTATTTTCTTTCCATCATCAAAATAAAGCTCCGTGCCGGGTTCGATGATCAATGTATCTGAGGTTTCAACTGTTAAGTCTTCTTTAATCAAATATGGTGAATCTGATCTTGTCAGCTTTCCTGAAATCCTTCCACCAATCTCAGTGAATAAACCTGTAATCGGAGGCGCACCACCGCTGTCATCAAAGTTTTGTCTTTCAACACAACCTGAAATTGAAAGGATGATTAATATCAAACTGAAAAATCGTTTCATAAAAATGGAGATTCTGTTTAATATATTTCACAACAAAAATATTTCAATTATGCGAAAAATAACATTAACACTATTAGTATCAACTTTTCTTTCTCTCGTTACTTATTCTCAGATTAAAGTTACTTTTAAAGTTTATACAAATTCAGTGAAAGAAAATGAAAGTGTATTTATTACGGGAAATCATTCTGAACTTGGTGAGTGGATACCAAATAAAGTTGTTCTGCAAAAAACAGATTCTTCTCTTTGGACAAAAACTTTCTTGTTTGATGAGGGTGAGTTTCTGGAATTTAAGTTTACAAAAGGTGATTGGAATAAAGAAGCATTAACTGATGATAAAACAGTTCCAGCAAATTATAAACTCACTGTTATAGAAGATACAACTCTTACTTTCAGAATTAATTATTGGAAAGATGAATATAAAATAAATATCCCGGATACAATTACAGGCAGATATGTTCACATCAAAAATTTTGATGCAAGTGAAATTCAGGACAGAGATATAATCATCTGGCTGCCGCCTGATTATGATTCAACAAATCATAAAAGATATCCTGTCCTTTATATGCACGACGGTCAGAATGTTTTTAATCCTGCTACTTCGACTCTCGGTTTTGATTGGAGAATTGACGAAATAGCTGACAGTCTTATTTCGCTTGGTGGGATTCCTTCACTGATTGTAGTTGGCATTTACAATTCCGGCAGAAGATTTTATGAGTATTCAAATACAGATGAAGGTGAGAAATATATGCGATTTATTGTCAACGAGCTTAAACCATTCATTGACAAAAACTTTAATACACTTTCTGACAGAGATAATACTTTTGTCGGAGGATCTTCGATGGGAGGATTAATCTCTTTTATGCTTGGCTGGGAATATCCTGAGATATTTTCAAGAATGCTTTGTATTTCACCAGCGTTTAAGATTCGTAATGTTGATTATGTAAGTGTTGTAAAAAAATATTCAGGACAAAAGAAACCTTTGAAAGTTTATATTGATAATGGTGGTGTTGGACTGGAAGCAGAGTTACAATCAGGAATTGATGAAATGTTAAAAGTGCTTTCAGATAAAGGTTATAAACTAAATGAGGATATCGTTTGGATTAAAGATGAGGAAGCTGAACACAATGAAATTGCCTGGTCAAAGCGTGCACCAAAGTTTCTGAAATTTTTGTTTGATAAAAATTAATTCGTCCTTTTTTCAAAATGCTGATAGTCTTTAGATGAACGCCAGAAGCCACCCCACATCCATCCTCGTTTGCGGAATTCTTTAACTATTCTTGACGAATCTGTAATAGTTCCTGGCCTGGATTTATCATATTCAGCTCCTTCAGGAATTGTCTTACCTCTTTTTATGTGAGGATTCTGCAAAGGATTAATGTCTATTGCTAATCCTTTTGAATGATACGATACAATGTTTGCATCTCTGAGTTTTCTGTAATTAAATGCTGATGTATTGTTCGCTCTCATTGAAACATCATCATTCCAGCCGAACTTTACAATCGGAACGACTCTCTGAACAGGAAAATTTATTTCTTTTATTATTTCAAAAATTTCTATCAAATCTTTTGCTGCTGACTTATGAACCAGAAGTTGTCCCTGATGCAATTTACCATCAAATGAATAGTACTGAACATCGATTAGGACAAGATTATTCTTTATACTCTCAGGAATGTTAATTCCGGCAATTGCTTCTTCAAATGTCATATCAGAATCTATGATTACTGATTCATCAATCTGAGAGAATGCATAAATGGCAGATAAAAAAAATATTGTGATGAAATATTTCATAAATAATAATCCATCAGAGAAATTGTCTGATGATAGTATCCGCCGCCAAAAAGATTCAAGTGATTCATAACATGATAAAGTTTATAAATATTCTCACGATATTCATATCCCTCAGGCAAAGGGAATGCTTCGTTGTATGATTTGTAAAATGCAGAGTTGAATCCTCCGAATAATTTTGTCATTGCCAAATCTGCTTCTCTGTTGCCGTAATAAACTGCAGGATCAATCAGACATGCATTCCCGTTTTCATCAACCAGATAATTTCCTGACCAAAGATCACCGTGTAGAAGTGATGGAATATTTTCAGTGTCTTTCAGTATCTCATAAATTTTATTTTCGAGTAAAGATATTCTTTTTTTGATTGAAGAATCTGCATAACCATTCTTCTCAAGAAGTCTGTATTGAAACAGAATTCTTTTGTTAAAATAAAATTTTATCCAGTTATTTTTTTCATCATTGTCAGGAATATTTTTTTGTGGTGTTGAGCCGATGTAGTTATCTTCATAAAATCCAAAATGCTCTGAAGTGAACCGATGCAGGTTTGCAAATGACCTTCCGAAATCTTCATCGAATGTTTTGGATTTTCTTCCGGGATTAATTTGTTCAAGTAAAATGAAATTCGTATCAACTAAAATTACTTCGGGAACTCTGATAGCAGCAGCTTTTTTAAGCTCACGCAATCCATTGGCTTCTTTGAAAAACATATCCTTTGCTGAGTTGAAGTTTAACTTCAGAAAAAACTGTTTGTTGTCGGAAGTGGTAATTGTTTGCGCATCATTTATGCAGCCACCGCCGACACTTCTGCCAGAAACTATTTTAGTATTGAGTTCTTTCTCAATGTACTTGATTATTTCAGAATTCATATTTCATTCTGAATGTGCTTTAATAATCCTTTAGCTGCATCTTCAATAAGATCGAGTGAATATTCAAAATCTTCTTTGCTGCCATAGTAAGGATCAGGAATTTCATCCGCTTTCATCTCAGTAAGAAAATCTGTCATCTTAAAAATTTTATGCTGATATTTTTTTTGAGTATCAAGCCGCTGAACTGATCTGTAAATCTGATCATCCATCGTAATTATGTAATCAAAATTTTCAAGATCAGATTTAGTTATTTGTCTAGCTCTGTGATTCAGTTCGTAACCTCTTTCTGAGGCAGCTTCAATCATTCTGGGATCAGGAAACTCTCCTGCGTGATAATCAATTGTACCTGCAGAGTCAACATAAATTTTATCTTTCATTCCGTTTTTATTTACAAGCGATTTCATTACTCCTTCGGCAGCAGGGGAACGGCAGATGTTTCCCATACAAACAAATAAAATTTTTTTCATCGTCTTTCTATTTTGTTGTTAAAGTTTAATCAGTTCCTGTTAAAGTTACAACAATATTTCTTCTTTGTGGATGAATCCGATGTTCGCAAAGGTAAATCCCTTGCCAGATACCAAGATTTAATTTTCCATCTGTGATTGGAATTGTTATTGAATTTCCAAGCAATGAAGTTTTAATATGTGCCGGCATATCATCTTCACCTTCATAATTGTGCATAAAATATTTTTCATTCGGAATCAGTTTATCAAGAAAGTTTTCCATATCCTTTCTTACATCAGCACTAACATTTTCATTGAGTGAAAGTGAAGCTGAAGTATGCTTGAGGAAAAAATTTGCAATTCCGATACGGATATTTTTTAACTCCGGCACTTGAGAAAGAATTTCTGAAGTTATCAGATAAATTCCTTTTGAACGACTTTTAAGATTTATTTCTTTCTGAATATAAATCATAAAAAAAGCGGTATTGCTACCGCCACGAATTTATCTTGCTTTTAACTCAAGTTCAACTTCAAGTTCCTGATCGGCTCTTTTGATTATTACTTTGACTTTATCTCCCGGTTTATAATTTCCGATAGCATAGGTAAAATCATAGATGTTGGAAATTTTCTTATCGCCGAATTTCGTTATAATATCACCGGCCTGAAGTCCTGCTAAAGCTGCGGGACTACCTTCAGTTACACCTCCAAGTTTATAACCTTCAGTATCGCCTGCAAAATCAGGTATAGTTCCAACCCAGACTCTTGAAGCTGTCATTCTTCCTGCGTCTTTTCTTTCGACTGCAAGATAATCAGGTCTGGAATCTGAGTTAATAATTTCAGTCGCAACTGAGTGAATATATTTAAGTACTTTTTCCTGACCTTCTGAATTTATCTTGTCATAATCATCGCTTGGTTTGTGATAGTCAGAGTGAGTTCCTGTGAAGAAAAATAACACAGGAATTTTTTTTCCATAAAAAGATGAATGATCGCTCGGACCAAATCCTTCATCGTTAAATGTAAGTTTGAAACCAAATGAATTTTTATCATTCAGAATATTCTTCCAGTTTGTTGAAGTGCCTGTTCCATAAACAATCAATGAGCTGTCTTTCAATCTTCCTATCATATCCATATTTATCATAGAAACAACCTTTTCAGTTGGAACAGGGAAGTGATTAACCAGATAGCTCGAGCCAAGTAAACCAAGTTCTTCGCCTGAGAATGCGAAAAATAAAATACTTCTTTTCAGATTATTTTTTTCTGAAGCAAATTTTTCAGAAAGCTCAAGAAGTCCTGTTGTTCCTGAAGCATTATCATCAGCACCGTTGTGAATAGCAGGTTCGCCCTGATACAGAGAATTTTGTTTTCCCCAGCCAAGGTGATCAAAATGAGCTCCGATGACTAAATATTCGTCTGATAATTTTTCATCATTACCTTTTAATAAGCCGCCGACATTCCAGCTGATACTTTCAACTTCTATTACCTCAGTTTTGATTTTTGCTGAAGTGTTTAGTTCAAAAGAATCAGGTTTTTTGTTTTCGGTGATTTGTTTCTCAACATCTTCTATATCCAGATTCAGCTTTGAGAATAGTTTTTGCAATACATCTCTTTTTATCTGAAGTACTGAGATTCCCTTAACTTTTGCAGCACCGTCATATTCAAGTTTAAATAATTTATCATCATCTTTTTTATCAGAAGTATTTACGAAAATTATTCCAGCCGCTCCTTTATCTCTTGCTACAGTTGCTTTATATCTTAAACCTGCAAATTGCTCAAGCGGAGAATGTGGTGTATTTAAGTCTGGATGATTTCTGAAAACAATAACAACTTTATCTTTTACATCAATGTTCTCGTAATCGTCGTAATTATTTTCTTTGGAAGAAATACCAAATCCTGCAAAGACAAGTTTACCCTCGACTGACAGATTATCAGAAAAGGGAAGAGGTGTGAAATCATTATTAACTTCTAAGGAAAGAGTTTCTTCATCAGAAAATTTTAAGTAATTATCTCCTAATTTTATATCCGAGATAAATGGAAATTCCTGAAAATAACTTCCATTGAATACCGGCTGAAGCCCGGCTTTTTCAAATTCTTTTGCAATATACTCTGCTGCAATACGGCATTGTTCAGTTCCGGTAAATCGTCCTTCCAATTCATCAGAGGCAAGATATTTTATATGTTCATAAATTTCTTCCTTTGTTATCTCAGGTGAATCAACAACCTGTGAAAAAGAAATTGTTTGAAGAGCAACAAAAATTATCAGAATTATTTTTTTCATTTCTGTTTCCTTTATTCTTCTTCTACCCATTCAGCTATAAAAATATTTGTATCATTTGGATTTTTATTAAATCTGTTTGAACCAAAAACAAGATACTTCCCGTCGGGAGAAAACATTGGGAAGCCATCGAATGTTGGATTATATGTAATTTGCTTTAAGCCGGTTCCATCAATGTTAATGATAAACAGGTTAAAATCACGACCATCTTTACTTCCGTAGTTTGATGAAAAAATAATTCTCTTGCCATCCGGATGAAAGAACGGTGCAAAGCTTGCTTTACCGAGATTGGTAACCTGATTCATATTTTTTCCATCAGCATCCATAACAAATATTTCAAGTGTAGTCGGGCGGACTAAACCATATTTTACCAGTTCATCATAATCACTTAACTGCTCTTGGGTTTTTGGTCTGCTTGCTCTGAAAACGATTTTTTCCCCATCCGGTGAAAAAAATGCTCCGCCATCGTAACCTTTTTCGAATGTTAATCTGGTTTGATCAGATCCATCGAGATTCATTATATAAAGTTCAGGGTCATCATCTCTTGTTGATGTAAAAACAATTTTATCGCCTTTGGGAGAGATTGTTGCTTCGGCGTCATATTTACCTGAGTTAGTGATCTGGACTAAATTATTCCCATCTTTATCAGCCATAAAAATGTCGTATGAATCATAAAGTTTCCAAACATAACCTTTAGACCTATCAGGTGGAGGCGGGCAATCCTCATCGAAGTGATGAGTGGAAGCGTAAAGAATTTTTTCTCCATCAGGATAAAAATATGCGCAAGTGGTTCTGCCTTTTCCTGTTGAAACCATCTTTTTATCAGATCCATCAATATTCATTGTGAATATCTGATCACATTTCAATGAATCAACAGTTGCCTGAAATATTAATTTCTTACCATCGAATGAAAAGTATGCTTCAGCATTTTCTCCAACTTCAGTCAGCATTCTGATATTCTTTAAGTGACTTTCGCCTTCAAATCTGTATTTCTCATTTTCTGATTGTGCAGAAACAAAATGAGATACTAAAATTATAAGAGATAATACAAGTGTTTTATTCATTTAACTCTCCATATTTATTCTGGAACATGAACAAGAAAATATTCTTTTGCAGTTTCGCCTATAGATTTTGCTTCTTTGAAAGACATATGCATATCATCAGATTCTTCATCACCGTGACCAGCTTCAATTATAGCAAGATCAGCACCTTTGGCACTTCGAACTAAAGTTTCACAGTAAGCTGTATCACCGCCGTAACAAATTTTCATTTTATTATAAGTAAAATTATATCCTAATGCGGGGACTTGTCTTTTTCCTCTTCCATCGTTTAAAATTTCTTTATGAATTACTTCGAAAGGTTTGATTCGTACTTTTTTGCTTGTTATGACAGAATTTCCGTCAACTTCTTTAAGTTTGATTAAATAAGGAAGTGAATCGTGATATACTTTTACAAATGCATTATGAATATGCTCGATTTCAATGCATCCTTTCGGATAATAAATTGTCAGAGGAGATTTTTTATTCATCACACGAAGATAAGTGAGTAAAGACCATACTCCGCCAACATGATCGTGGTGGCCATGAGTTACAAATACATCTGAAATAGATTTAATTTGTTCAACTGTTAGTTCTTTGATAAGATCACGGAGAATTCCATCACCGGGATCAATTACGAAATTAGATGAACCAGCGCGCACCAGAATACCTGTTGCAATATTCGGTATTGAGCAAAAGATTTTAATTGAAAAATCTTTTTTAGACCAGCTTAATGGATATTTAGTTTTATTCATCGGTAAACTTTTATGAAAAGTGTTTAAATGTTTTTACAATTCTTTTTGTTCTTACATCTTGCAAAAATGTTAAATGAATAGCTGTCAAAATCAAATCCCAAATCATCGCTGATTTGTTCAGGGAGTTTTTTGATGCGCGGGTCAGAGAACTCGACAATTTTGCCGCAATCTACACAAATTAAATGGTCGTGAGTTTGTTTTTTGTAATTGCTTTCATAACGGGTGATGTTATCACCAAAATTTCTTTTGGAAATAAGGTCGCATTGAACTAATAACTCAAGAGTATTATAGACAGTAGCTCGTGAAACTCTGGATTTTGCATTTTTCATTTTGATGTAAAGATCATCAGCACCAAAATGACCTTCGTGTTCAAGAGCATATTCAAGCACTTCAAATCTTTCGGGGGTTAATCTGTTTTTGCCCTCTTTAAGAAATTTGCGAAAAATCTCTTCTGCTTTCTCGTTCTTCATTTTCTTTAATTTGATTTCACCTAAAAATATATGTGCTGTCTTGTTTTATCAAGACAAACAAACAGTTAGTTGATTCCTAAAAGCTTCAATCCATTTACTGTAACTAATGTTAAGAGATAAGCTGTTGATGTAAAAATTATTAATTGAAGAACAGGAATCCTCCAGCCACCGGTTTCTTTTTTTGAAACAGCTATCGTAGATATGCATTGCAAAGCAAATACAAAGAATACAACAAGTCCTATAACAGTTGAAGCAGTAAATAAAGGTTCACCGGTTTCCTGATTGGTTGCTGTTTGCATAGCAGTTAATAAAGATGACTGAATATTTTCATCATCAGTTACTCTGAAAATTAAGGCGAGTGATGAAACAAATACTTCTCTTGCTGCGAATGCTGCAATTAGTGAAACACCAATTCTCCAATCCATTCCAATTGGGGTCATAAGCGGTTGAATAAACTTTCCAAGCTCTGCAGCGTATGAGGTCGCTAATCTTTCAGATTTTTCAAGTTGAATTATTTCCTCTTCGTTTAATCCGGTTGCATCAATTTGAGGAGAATGGTTAGGCATATAAGTTAAAAACCAGATTACTAAGGAAAGTAATAAAATAATTGGTCCTGCTCTTTTGATATAATGTAAAGCATTCAAATAGGAATTTTTCAACACAACTTTAAGCTTTGGAATTCTGTATGCAGGCAGTTCAAGAATAAATGAAGAAGTATCTTCAGTTCTTATAAGTTTTTTACTGAACTTATTTATAAGTGATGCAACTATTATTGAACTTACAATGCTGAAAATGTAAATTGAAGCTAACAATAAACCACCGAGCCAAGGTCTGTCAGAAGGGGTTAAAAAAGCAACCAACAATACATAAACTGGCAGTCTTGCACTGCAACTCATAAGAGGAATGATAAAGATAGTCAGTAGTCTTTCACGTTTGTTGGAAATTGTTCTTGCTGCAAGCATCGCCGGAATTGCACAAGCAAATCCTGAAAGCATCGGAACAAATGATTTACCATTCAGTCCGATTTTAGATAATGGCTTATCAATCATCATTGCGCCCCTTGCAAGGTAACCGGTATCTTCAAGCAAACCAAGAATCAGAAATAAAATTAAAATCTGCGGCAAAAATACCAGCACTGCACCCGTTCCGCTTATCAGACCATCACCAATCAAATGAGAGTACCAGGTATTGCCTAAAAGCTCTGATGAAGTCTGAGCCAGATATGAGAAAAAATTATCAACCATTGTCATAAAAGGATCAGCCAGCCAGAAGATAGATGTAAACATCGTTGTCATTATGAGGAAAAAGAAAAGCAACCCATATTTTCTATGTAAAAGAATTTTATCAAGCTTGAGTGTGAATAAATCCGGCTGCAAGCTTGATTCCTGCAACACAGGATTAAGGATATTAATCTGCTTATTGATTTTTTCTAAATCCGGAATTTCAATAGGTTCAATAACAGCACGGGTTAAGTTTTCAATTTCAGAATAGAGATTAAGTAAATTTTCTTTGCTTAACTGATTTGAAATTGTGTAAGGTTGAACTTTCCTGTGATTTTCAATTTCTTCCAGATTTTTTTCAATACTAATTATTAAATCATTTATACCGGCACCAGTTCTTCCATTAACTTGGACAACATCACAACGAAGAAGTTTTGAAAGTTTTTCAGTATTTACTTTTAATCCTTTTTTTTCGAGCAAGTCCCGCATTGTAAGAACAAGAATTACCTTAAAACCAGCCGAGAGCAACTGTTTGGTAAGCAATAAATGTCTGGACAATTGACTGGCGTCTGCTGTAGCAATCACTAAATCCGGTACACCAAATTCAGGATGGTTATATAAAGAATTAACTGTAACTTCTTCATCAGGGGAATTCGGATTAAGTGAGATTATTCCGGGTGAATCAAGCAGATTAGCATCAATGTTAAATTTTTCTTGAATTTTGCAAGTATAATATTCTACTGTAGAACCAGGGTAATTAACTGTCTTAAAATTTTTACCGCTCAGGTAATTGAACAGGGTGGTTTTCCCTGAATTGGGAGGACCGACAAGTGTTATAAGAGGAATCTGTTTGGCAACATCAATGCTCATGACAAAATTATGCAGTCAGCTTCATTTCTTCTAATAGCGATTAATGTTCCTCTTATTGAAAAAGCCAATGGATCGTTGAACAATGATGTATTTACCAGCTCTATTTCCTGGCCGGGAGTAAACCCAATTTCAATTAATCTCTTGTAAGAAGGATTATCTGAATTGATGTCAGATATTCTTGCTTTTTCTCCGTGTTTTAATTCTGCAGCTGTTTTCATTTTTTTTACCAAACTATTTAGATTTAGTCTACATAAACTTACATATCACTAATTAATAAAGCAAGAACTTTTTAAGTAGAGTGTAATTAAAATCACTTGATAAAAGTCAACTATATTTGCAAACAGAGGAGAAATAAAATCCCTAACAACTGTTTATTCTCTCGGTAAAACTTACAATTTCTTTCAAATCTTCATTACAAAATTGGAGTAATGGACTAATTCTTACTATTAGCAATGGAACTGCTATGTAGAAATGAATTTGTGTAATGATTACAAGTTTTTATCATTAAAATGAAAAGAAGTGAAAGTAAAATAATTTCAAAAAAAATAGCGACAAATTTGACAGTCAAACTTAACCTATTATTTGAGCTTAATAGATAAGTCATATTGTATGTATGGTGTAATGATAAATATAAATTTGGCATTGAATATGCAAAACCAGTCATGAAATGTCGAACAAAATTTTCAAAGAGGATTAAAATGGATATCGCAAAATTAGCTTTTCTTGAAACTTATAACTTGCCCGAGAACGGAGGCATTATGGGAGCTGTTCTTGTAACAGATGCTGAAACCAAACCTCTTGAGTTCAGAGTGACAGCGCCGATTAAACCAACAAGTTTTCAGAAAACTTTATATGGTGATGTATTGCTGGAGCATGTTCTTGTAGAGTTGATTGCAATTCCGCTTCTGAATGCAATTAATGAGCAGGTTGATATGATTCTCGTAAAAGATCCTCTCTTTCTTAGCGCTAATAATAAGCAGGGAATAAGAGTAGTTAGGATTGTAAATGATGAAAGCAGCAAAGCAAAAGGAAATACAGTGCTCATTCCTCTTAATACACCTATGAATGGAAGTGCAAAAGCGTATCTGGAAAGTGCAAAAAAGTTTGAAGAAGAATTGCAGTCAATTAAAGAGAAACTAGAAAAGATTGCTGAATCAAGAAACCTTTCCGAACCATTTGAGAGACTTAAACTTGCTTGTGAACAGGTCCAATCTCAAAGAACAGGTGATTAAAATTGGTTGTAAGACAAGCCAGAAAAAAACTAGCGACCTCAATTTCAAAGATAGAGGTTCGAGATGAATTTCAATTCAACAAATGGCTTCGTCCGCCTGTAAATAAAAAAATAGAAATTCCAAAAGTCCGCACTTTTGAAGATCCTTATCAAATAGAATTCGACAAACTTAAAGCGCCTTTGGCTGTAAAATTTAAGTTTAATTTCAATCTACCTGAACTTCCTTCTGTTAAATTTCCTGAATTTAATCAGAAGGCAAGAAGTTATATGGTATTTTTTACGATTCCTAAACAGAGGATAATTGATAAAAGTGATGTTTTTGTTTGTAATAAAAAAGCTGATGTGAAATCAATTGACTTTGCTCTGGAAACTACAGTTATTAACAAATCTGAAATTTATATTCCTCAAGCTCCCAGGATATTTCAAAAACAATTTGCTGTGTCTGTTCCGCAGTTAAAGGAAATTCCATTACTTATCAGACAGCCGATTATAAAAGATTATCTGGCTGAAATGATTCCTGAAATTATAAAAATTGATTTGCTCGATGAGAAATCTGTATCGTTCGACATTGATCAGAATGAATTGTGGCAGAAATTGGAAATTGATAAAATCAAAACTCCCAAGATTTATAAAATTAAAGTTCCGGGAGTTGAAAATATTTTCAACAGCATTACCTCGACAAGGGTTATTCCGATAATTGATCTGGAAATTACTCCTATTTATGATTTCAAGACTTCAATCGATTCAATACCTAAAATTTCAAAAGCCAAGTTTGAGCTGAACAAGACTTCAACTCAGAAAATAAACTTCGCACAATATGAAACTAAAGCAGAAGTGATTGATGTATTAGGTGCAGATAAAAATTCTTATTCTGATAAGATTAAACATATTCTTTCTCCGATTATTGATCTCAACTGGGAAGATGTAGTTCAACAACTTAACTTTTTGAAAGAGCATGAAATTGAAGGCGCAAAGTTTTTAACTGAAAAGAATTTTGCAATATTATCTGATGAACTTGGAATTGATAAAAAGACACAGATTCTTGCGGCTGCAAAATTCTTACTGCGTACAGGAAATATCAATTCAGTTTTGTGTATTACTCAGGATAAAAAATTATTTGATTTATCTCTTGGAAAGAAATTCGATTATGATTCCGGCTGGGAAAGTGTGCTTTTAAGAAAATTTCCTGATCTTCATTACACAATAATTTCTTCTGAACAAAATATTTCTGAAAGACAAACACATTTAACATTTCTGCCTATCAGTAAATTAAGCCTTGATTCAATTGACTTTCTGAAAAAACTTCGAAGGTTTGATCTTGTAATAGTCGATGATTTAATAGCCGGCTTTTCATCAAAAGAAATTATTGATCAGATAATTAATAAAATTGAGCCGCAATATTTATGGATAACCTCTGATATTGTTAATGAGGGAATTAATGAGACTTTACTGAATGAGTTTGACTTTGGTAACAAAGTTAAATTCAGTTGGCTTGGAAGAAGTCTCGAAAATATCAAGTCAGATTCAGAAACGATCAGAAAAGAAATATGGTTTGAACTCGATGAGATGCAGGTTTTTGAGTATGAAGAAGCAGTAAATTCTGCAAAGGATGAATTAATAAAAACTTTCGAGACGATGAATCCGTTCAAGTTTCAATCTAATATTTTTACCCTGATTCATAAACTTAAACAGATACTTAATTTTTCATCATTCAGAAATATCAGTCCAAAAGCAACTCATCTGATTGAACAGTTAGTTTCTATTTCCAGAAACCGGCGGAAAGCTCTCATCTTCACTCAATATGATGAGAACGGACTTAAGAAAATTGATCAGCTATTGGCCAATAATGATTTGAAATTTGTGTTGATAAAAAATGGGGCAACCGTTGAAGAAATTAAAAAATCCATCGAGGATTTTTATAACAGAAAAGAAATTTGTGCTCTTGTTACAAATCTTAAACCTGCAAAGCTTTCAATTGATCTATCAAAGATTTCTTACATAATTAACTTTGACCAATGGTGGAATCCTGTTATAAATTGGCAGAACGAAGCAGAACTTAAACTTAACAGCCCAAGAAACAATAAAATTGTAGTATTTGATTACTTCATCAAAAATACTTTTGAGGAAGAACTAAAATATTTTCTTCTTAGAAAAGGATTACTTAACAAAGATGTATTTGAATTTGTAAAGAACGAAGTAATAGCAGATATGATTCCTCCATCACAATGGTTGAAATTCTTCGGTCATACAGTTACTGATGATGAAAGTGATAATGAGTTATATGAAGAATTAGTTTCATTCATTGAGCAGACTGATTTGGCAAAATTTAAGGAGATGGTTCAGCTTGTGCTTAATTCACTTGGTTTCAAAGAGATAGAAATACTTGATATAAAACAGGAACCATCTTTTTATATCACAGGTTCAGCAAAACGCGGAAGGCATAAATTTGAACTTCAGGCAAAAGGTATTATGTCTGATAAAGTAACCTTAGCTGATTATGAAGAAATGCTGACAACTCAGAATAAAGAAAAAGACTCAAAGCGATTGTTGTTCGCAAATTGCGAAATAGAAAGAATTGAAACCGACAGAATAACTTTCATTGATAAATTTTTACTTGCAAATTACATTCAACTTCTTGGTTACATTTACAAATTCTTAACAAAAAGAACCGCAGTAAGTAAATCAATATAATTCATCATATTTTGTCATCAACTCTTCGAACAAAAGCCAGCATCTGTTTACTACTTTAACCTGCCAGTCAAAGCAATAATCAGTTATAAACTTAATCGCTTTATTTTTATCTCTCTTAAAAAGATCCAATGCTTCCTGTTCGAAAGATTTTTGATTTTCAAACAACTCTTTTTGCCAGGGATCCCAAACCGCACGAACATCTTTTCTCATATCGCCCCAGCGCTGATGTGCGAGTGAACTCATTGCATTAAAAGCCCACCAGGCAGATTTTCTTGTGAATCCATTCTCGCGTCCCGGAGTAGAAGTAGTTTCAGGAACTTTTGTAATACTGCAATAGTGCGGGGTGTAAATTGAAGTCGCTACATTATCCCACGCTAACCAAACCAAACCACCTATTTCATCGGGCAACCAGTTACGACATTGAATAATTGTTGCATACATAGTGTACCAGCGGGCAATTGTTCTTTCACCTCGCCAGCCCCAGCCGCCGTTAATCTTAAGTAATTTATTCATATCATAAGGCATCTGTGGATTTGCTAATGGAGAAATAATTGTTCTTCCACTATCATCAGTCACAGTGAGATTTTTTGTCATGTCGAATTCAGTTCCTTCATAGTAATCCGAGAATATCTCAACCATCTTTTCAAGAGTTATTGGTGCATCAGGTTTAACTGAAAAAGGATAATTTTCAGAGTTCGGGTCAAGCTTTAACGATGGAGCAGCCAAATCAAATACCCGCCATTCTCTTCTTCTAGCGGCAAGAGAATTTCTGTCGGCATAAGCATAACAAAACTCAAAAGGTCCGTCTTTTGGATTCCACCAGCCGTTTTCAATCGCAACTTCAAAAACATTTTTTGAATACATAAAATTATCTGTATCACTTGAATCAATTTGTCTGATGCGGCTCGCATTTGCATTTACGCTAATGTGGTCATCCGGAACTCTTTGAGCAACCCAAACTGCACCAACTTTGTCTTTACCAGGTCCAACAACTTCAAACATCCAGACTTCATTCGGATCTGCAATTGAAAGACATTCGCCTTCATCGTTCCAGCCATATGTTTCTAAAAGTTCTCCAGCCATTTTGATTGCATCTCTTGCAGTAGAGCATCTTTCAACCATTAAGGTTACTAATTGAGTGCAGTCAATCAATCCTTTCTCTGAAACAAGCTCTGGTCTTCCGCCAAATGTAGATTCACCAATTGCAAGTTGTTTGGTATTAATGCAAGGATAAGCTGTGTTAATATATCCGAAAGTACTTTCAACTTCAGGAATTTTTCCGGTTTCAACAAATTTATAGGCAGGCATTTTTTTAGAATTATCAGGAACTCTTTTGTAGAGAGTTTTCATTGTCCCTGGTTTAAAAGTTTTGGCGGGAACTATATCAAATTCACTTCTGGTTCGATGACTGTCATCTGTATGTGAAGTCATCACACTTCCATCAAAACTCGCTAATTTACCAACGGCTATTGTTGTACAACCTTCTGGAAAGCCATCAACCCAGTCTGGTTTAATTTCATCTTTTGTTTGAAGATGTTGAGAATAGGAAATGAAGTTGAACAAGAAAAGACTAATTAACAGAATTATTTTGTTCATATAAAACCTTGATGATATTTTAACTCTTAGTTGTTTCAAATATAAATTAACTCATCAACACACAAAAATTTTTTTATGAATTATGAGCAGTAAAAATATCTACTTAGACATCCCGGATAAATTTCCTGATGAAATAATTGAAACAATCTTTAAATCTGAAAATGTCAGAATAGAGAGAATTATTTCGAAAGGGCATTCGAGTCCGGAAAATTTCTGGTACAACCAGGAAGAAAATGAATGGGTAATTGTTCTTGAAGGTAAAGCAGAAATTAAATACGATGATGATTCTACGGATATCCTTCGTAAAGGTGACTACTTATTTATCCCGGCTCATAAAAAACACAGAGTTGAATGGACAAGTCCGGATGAATTAACAATTTGGCTTGCAGTGTTTTTTAAATAGAATAATTCATTCGTCATATTAATAACTCAAATACAAACTTTTGATATTTTTTAGTGCCTGCATATATTTGGCAATCATTTTTGAAGAAATTTTAATCGGTAAATGCAGCAAATTACAATCAGTGACTTAAAGAATTTTGTAGGACAAGAAGTTACTTTATACGGATGGCTTTATCATAAAAGATCAAGTGGAAAAATTAAATTTTTAGTGTTGCGTGACGGAACAGGTTATGTTCAATGTGTTTATTTCAAAGGCAATGTAAGCGATGAAATATTTGATATAGCAGATCGTATCGGACAGGAATCCTCAATTATTGTTACAGGCAAAGTAAAGCAGGAACCAAAAGCTCCCGGCGGCTACGAACTTGATGCCTCAGACCTAAAAATAATTCACGAAACTCACGATTACCCAATTACTCCCAAAGAACACGGAATAGAATTTTTACTTGATAACCGACATCTCTGGCTTCGTTCAAAGCGACAGGTTGCAATTATGAGAGTTCGACATCGGGTAGTAAAAGCTATCCGCGATTTCTTTGACGGAAAAGGTTTTACTTTAATGGATGCTCCGATACTTACTCCAAATGCTGTTGAAGGTACATCCACACTTTTCGAAACTAAATATTTTGATTTGGGAAGTGCTTATCTTACTCAGTCAGGTCAGCTTTATGCAGAAGCCGGTGCAATGGCTCTTGGAAAAGTTTATACATTCGGTCCAACTTTCAGAGCGGAGAAATCTAAAACAAGAAGGCACTTAACTGAATTCTGGATGGTTGAACCCGAGGTTGCTTTTGCTGATTTGAATGATGATATGGATCTTGCTGAAGAATTTCTCGAGTACATTGTTCAGACCGTTCTTAAAGAAAAAGAAGAAGAATTAAAAATTCTTGAAAGAGATACAACAAAGCTTCAAAATGTTAAAAGACCTTTCCCGCGAATTCATTATAATGAAGCTGTGGAAATTCTTAAGAAACACGGTGTTGAATTTCAGTGGGGAAATGATTTTGGCGGTGGTGATGAAACAATAATTTCAGAACAATTTGACAGACCGGTTATGGTTCATCATTATCCTGCTGAAGTGAAAGCATTTTATATGAAACGCGATCCACAGGATGAACGATTTGCATTAGCCGTGGATGTTCTTGCACCTGAAGGTTACGGTGAAATTATTGGCGGCTCACAAAGAGAGGACGACCTTGACACACTTTTGAAGAGAATTGCAGAACATAATTTACCTCAGTCGGCATTCGAATGGTATCTTGACTTGAGAAGATTTGGTTCAGTTCCTCATTCCGGTTTTGGTTTGGGATTGGAAAGAACAGTAAGCTGGATTTGTGGACTCGAGCATCTGAGAGAAGCAATTCCTTTCCCAAGATTGATTTACAGAAATACACCTTAATTATTATGACTTTAGAAGTAATATTATTTTTTATTTTCGGTTTTGTTGCTGCAATTGCCGCAGTAATGATGATTACAAGAACCAATCCTGTAATCGCTGCTCTTTATTTGATTCTTAATATGGCATCACTTGCGGGTCTGTATCTGACTCTCAATGCACAATTTATAGCAGTTGCTCAGGTGATTGTTTATGCAGGAGCAATTATGGTTCTGTTCCTTTTTGTTATAATGCTGTTAAGACCCGATAATGAAAGAAAGTTTATGGAATCAAATCCGAAAATTAAAATCTTTGCTTTCATTGTTGCCGGATTTGTTTTACTTCAATTAGTGTATATAATCTTCTTTTCTGCTCCATCAAAAATTTTACAGAAAAATCTTGAGGCAAGTGTACAAGCCGGAACGATTGAATCAATCGGTAATGAACTTTTCAGAAATTATGTATTACCATTTGAAGCTGCTGGTTTCCTGCTTCTGGCTGCTACAATTGGTGCAATTTTATTAGCAAAGAAAAAAATTGAATAGTTATGACAATTACAATTGAGTATTACTTAGTTCTTAGTGCATTTATGTTTCTGGTTGGTGTAGCAGGTGTGCTCATCAGAAGAAACGCAATAGTAGTTTTTATGTGCATCGAATTAATGCTGAATTCAGCAAACCTCACTATGATTGCATTCGCTTCATTCCTTGGAAGCTCTGTTGGACAATTATTTGTATTCTTTGTAATGACAGTTGCCGCAGCCGAAGCTGCTGTTGGTCTGGCAATAATCATAGCTATATTCAGAAATAAACTTACTGTTAATATTGACGAAATAAATATACTCAAGTGGTAATAAGTTTTTATGCGTGAATTAATCTACTTAACAGTACTTCTTCCATTAGCAGGATTCCTGATAAACGGAATTTTTGGAAGTCGTATTAAAAATGAAAAAGTAATCGGAACAATCGGTAGCGGAGTTATCGGAATTTCATTTTTAATTGCACTTGGTGCTTTCTTTGAGACATTATCTCTTCCAGTTGAACAAAGACAGCTTATTGTAACATTATTTACCTGGCTTGATGTCGGTGGATTGAATGTGAGTTTTTCCTATCAGGTTGATCAGCTCTCATTAGTAATGGCATTGATTGTAACCGGTGTCGGATTTGTAATTCATGTTTATTCAATTGGTTATATGCACGGTGATAAAGGTTTCTGGAGATTCTTTGCATATCTTAATCTCTTCATCTTCGCAATGATGAATCTTATTCTTGCAGATAATTTTGTGCTTCTCTTTCTCGGTTGGGAAGGCGTGGGACTTTGCTCATATCTTCTGATTGGTTTTTGGTATGACAGAAAATTTGAAAAAAGCACAACATCAGATGCTGCTAAAAAAGCTTTCATCGTAAACAGAATTGGTGACTTTGGTTTTCTGCTCGGAATGTTTTTAATCTTCCTCACTTTTGGTTCATTAAACTTTAATGAAGTTTTCAGTAAAGCAAATACATTTTCAGTCTCAGCTTCGATTTATGGATTTATAACATTATTCCTTTTTATTGGTGCAACCGGTAAATCGGCACAGATTCCTCTTTATGTCTGGCTTCCTGATGCAATGGCTGGTCCGACTCCTGTTTCAGCACTAATCCATGCTGCAACAATGGTTACTGCCGGAGTTTATATGGTTGCAAGATGTTCAGTTTTATTTGCCTCTGCACCACAAATTATGATTGTTGTTGCTGTAATTGGATTGATGACAGCATTCTTTGCAGCTACAATTGGAATTGTACAAAATGATATTAAAAAAGTATTAGCTTATTCCACAATCAGTCAGCTCGGATATATGTTCCTTGCAATGGGTGTTGGTGCTTTCAGCGCAGGAATTTTCCATGTAATGACTCACGCATTCTTCAAAGCTTTACTGTTTCTTGGTGCTGGGAGTGTTATTCACGCAATGCACGAAGAACAGGATATTCAGCGCTACGGCGGATTGAAAAAATATATGCCTCAGACAGCAATAACATTTTTAATAGCCGCTTTAGCGATTTCCGGTATTCCACCGCTTTCCGGATTTTTCAGCAAAGATGAAATACTGTGGTATTCTTTTGCTAATGGTAGCTTTATTTTATGGCTTATTGGTGTGATTACTGCTATGATGACTGCGTTTTATATGTTCAGATTATACTTCTTAACATTTGAAGGAAAGGAAAGATTTGGTCACGACAAGCACCCTCACGAATCACCAAAAGTAATGACTATTCCTTTGATAATTCTTGCTGTGCTTTCAGTAATCGGTGGATTTGTTGGAATTCCGGAAGTCTTCAGTGGTGAACATGGAAATCAGTTCCATAACTGGTTAGCTCCGATCTTTAAAGATGCCGATAGAAAGCTGATGCATTTTGGTTTGCATTCGCATTTTGAAGAAATTTTGTTAATGGTAATTTCGGTCATCGCAGCAGCATCATCAATTTTGTTTGCCAGATATATTTATCTGAGAAAACCGGAAATTGCTTCAAGAACAGCTTCTCGCTTCAAAGGATTATACAATCTTCTCTGGAATAAATATTTTGTTGATGAGATTTATGATGCAATTATAGTTAATCCTACTGTAACAATTTCAAGAAATATTTTGTGGAAGATTGCTGATAACAAAATCATTGACGGAACTGTTAACGGAGCAGCAAAGCTAATCGATGTTCTATCTGCAACAATAAGAAAGATTCAAACTGGAGTGGCTCAGCTATATGCATTAGTTATGGTGCTGGGCATAGCTGCAGCTTTATTATGGATAATATTGAGTTTTTAATTTATGGAAAATAATTTTTTAATTACATATCTGATTCTGCTTCCTCTAATCGGAGCTTTTGGCTTACTGTTTATCAATAAAGAAAAAGCTTCTGCAATAAGATATACAGGTCTGATATTTTCTGCATTAACATTTATTGTTTCATTGTTTGTTTACTTTGGATTTGATCACTCTTCATCTGACTTTCAGTTTATTCACAAGTTTGAATGGATAACAGGACTTAATATTTTTTACTTTGTCGGAGTTGATGGTCTTTCACTTCTTTTAGTTTTATTAACTACTTTTCTAACTCCATTAACTTTGATTTCAAGCTGGTCAAGTATTGAACATAAAATAAAAGAGTTCACCTTTTTCATGCTTTTACTCGAAACAGGAATGATTGGTGTTTTTGTTTCGCTCGATTTATTCCTGTTTTACATTTTCTGGGAAGCAATGCTTATTCCGATGTACTTTATAATCGGAATCTGGGGCGGTAAAGAAAGAATTTATGCTGCGATAAAGTTCTTTCTTTATACAATGTTCGGAAGTTTGTTGATGCTAGTTGCGATTGTCTGGTTAGCTGTTTATGCTTCAGGTTCACTTGGATATTTTACAACTGACATAACTAAATTGTATCTGGTTGCACCAACTATTACAAAAGATATTCAGATATGGATGTTCCTTGCATTTGGTTTGAGCTTTGCAATTAAAGTTCCTCTTTTTCCGTTACATACCTGGTTACCCGATGCGCATGTTCAGGCACCAACAGCTGGTTCTGTAATCCTTGCAGGAGTTTTGCTTAAAATGGGAACTTATGGTTTACTGAGATTTAATCTTCCGCTTTTCCCTGATGCATCACTATACTTTGCTCCTTACTTTTCAGTATTAGCAATCATAGGAATTATTTACGGTGCATTGGTTGCAATGGTTCAGACAGATATGAAAAAGCTTGTTGCATACTCTTCCGTTTCGCATCTAGGTTTTGTTGTACTCGGAATATTTGCGATGACTCAGGAATCTGTGCAAGGTGCTGTTATTCAAATGATTAATCACGGACTCTCAACCGGCGCGTTATTCCTTTTAGTCGGAGTTATTTACGAAAGAACTCACACCCGTGAAATTGCTGACTACGGTGGAATTGCCAAGCTTGTTCCATTCTTTGCTTTCTCATTGATGTTTGCTTCTTTATCTTCCATCGGATTGCCAGGATTAAACGGATTTGTTGGTGAGTTTTTAATTCTGTTGGGTTCATTCAAATCCGGAGTTTTGAACAGCTGGTGGTTTACAGTATTTGCCGCAACCGGAGTAATATTCGCTGCTGTTTATCTGCTCTGGATGTATCAGCGTGTCGTTTTTGGTGAAGTTAAAAATCCTTCGCTGAACGGATTAAAAGATATGAATGCAAGAGAAATTTTTGTGATGATTCCGATTTTTATTTTCATCGTATGGATTGGAATTTATCCATCAACATTCTTAAAGGTTTCCGAAAAAACATCTGCAAAAATAATTCATCAGGTTTTTAATCCTGTTCAAACTGCAGAAAAATTAATTAACAACAGGTAAATTGAGTTTTTGATTTATGTATAATAACATTCAGGAATTTTATAATACACTTCCGCTTGTGATTGTAGCAGCTGGAATTCTCATTTCAACTGTAATTGAAATGTATTCAAACAAAAGCGAAAATTTTCTAAGCTGGTTTTCAATAATTGTTTTTCTTGCCTCTGGATTTTATTCTTTATTTACACTTGATGCCCGCTCGATCGTATTACAAAATATGCTCGCAACAGGCGGCTATGTTAATATTTTCCATTTCATTTTTACTTTCAGTGCTGCAATAGTTTGTTTCCTTTCCATTGACTATCTGAAAAAATATGATGCATATTTTGGCGAGTACTACATTCTTATGCAGACTTCAGTCCTTGGTATGATGATGATGGCTGGTGCAAAAGATTTATTTATGATCTTTCTCGGTCTGGAAGTTATGTCTGTCTCGTTTTATGTTCTTGCAGGGATAAACAGAAAAAGGTTAACAGCTACAGAATCAGCACTCAAATATTTTCTTCTTGGAGCATTTGCTACTGGCTTTATCGTTTACGGAATTGCTTTGATATACGGTACAGCACAAAGCACATCATTTGAAACTATCACTGCAAAATTCTCCGAACTTTCCGGAAATCTTCTATTCCTGACAGGAGTTTTATTATTCTTAATCGGTTTTTCATTTAAGATTGCAGCGTTTCCATTTCATATGTGGGTGCCGGATGTTTATCAAGGTGCGCCATCAACTGTTGCAGGTCTGTTTTCTACTGCCGGAAAAGCAGCAGCATTCAGTGCCATAATTGTATCTTTATTCGTGCTGTTTACATCTGGAGCTATGAGAATCATTACTCCTTATCTTTCTGTTATATCTGTTCTTTCGATGTTCTTCGGAAGTATAGTTGCAATAGCGCAAACTAATATCAAGAGAATGCTTGCTTATTCATCAATTTCTCATGCAGGATATTTAATTATTGGTTTAGCTGCCTCAAATACTGAAGGCATTGCAGGAATTATTTTTTATCTGGCTGCTTATTCATTTATGAATCTCGGAGCATTTGGAATAGTCAGCATAATTGAAGGTAAAGAAGAAACTAATCTTGAATTAAATTCTTATCGTGGTTTAGGCACGCGGCAACCATTGCTTGCTGCTTTACTTTCGTTATTTATGTTTTCACTTGCAGGAATTCCACCATTCGCTGGTTTCTTCGGAAAGTACTACATCTTTATTGCTGCTATCGAAGCAAAATTAACATGGTTGGCAATTCTTGGAGTTCTGTCTAGTGTTATTAGTGTTTACTTTTATCTGCGTTTAGTTGTGCTGATGTATTTCTACGATTCATCTGAACAAATTGAAATTGAGAAAAGCAATTCAGGACTTCTTGCAGTATTTATTTCTGCAATATTAGTAGTATTGCTCGGAATATTACCTGGTTCACTTCTGAATCTGATAATTTCTTACCTATAAAAGTTGTGAGAGATTTCATAACTTTGAGCAACAAAATTTCCCTGTAGAAATTATGATTCCATTATATTCAAATTCACAAATTCGTGCTCTTGATTCGTTTGCAATCAATCAATTGCAAACGCCCGGAATTGTATTAATGGAAAATGCTTCAATCGGAATTTCACAAACAATATTATCAAAATATTCTCATATAAAATCCGTTGGGATTATCTGCGGTAAAGGTAATAATGGCGGTGATGGATTTGCTGTTGGAAGGCATTTATCAAATTATGGATTGAATGTAAAAGTTATCTATCTCGGTGATCCTCAATCAATGAGTGATGATTGCAGAACAAATTTTGAAATATGCTTAAATCTATCTCAACAAAGAAATAATCTTGAACTAATTCAGTTTTCCGGAATAAAACAACTCAGAGAACTAAGAAACTCAGATTTAATAATTGATGCAATTCTCGGCAGCGGCTTTTCAGGTCCATTAAAAGAACCCATTTCGCTGATCTTAACTGAATTAAATAAACTAAAAGTAATTAAAGTTGCTATTGATGTCCCAACAGGATTAAATGCAGATACAGGTTATGCTGACATCATATTCAAAGCTGACTTAACAATTACTCTTGGTGAGTTTAAGAAAGGATTATTTGTTGGTAAAGGTTACGAAAATTGTGGTGAAATAGTTTTATGTGAAATTGGTGTTGGTAGGGATTATTTTGAGAATGAATCGACCAATACTTTTTTATTTGAACCTGAAGATGCTTTTCAATATCTGCCAAAGAGAGGAAAAAGAATTAATAAATATTCTGCCGGCAAAGTATTAACAATCGCAGGATCATTCCAGTATCCTGGTGCTGCAGTGTTGACCGCAGGTTCATCATTATATTCCGGATCTGGTGCATCTATTTTAACAGTACCTCAGACAGTTAAAAAATTTGTTCACAAAAAGATTACGGAACTGGTTGTTCAATCTTTTGGAAATGAAGAAAGTAAATTTCTAACACCGGAAGATTATCAATCACTGCAATCGAAAATTAAGTGGGCAGATGTTGTTGCTCTCGGTCCAGGCATAGGAAGAACCGATGAAACAGTAGAGTTTGTTCACAAATTTATTAAGAAGCACGAATACAAGGTTGCAGTTATAGACGCAGATGCATTGTTTGCATTAAAAGATTTTCTTGCAGATGCTGACCTGAGAAAATGTATTCTTACTCCACATCTCGGAGAGTTCTCTGCTTTGATTAACATCCCCGCTTCTGAAATTGAGAAAAATATTTTTGAAACAGGGATTGAGTTTGTAAAAAAATATAAAACAACCTTAGTATTAAAAGGAGCTCCGACGATTACATTTACAAAAGAAGGTGATATAATTATAAATTCATCCGGTAATAATGGACTTGCAAAATTTGGTAGTGGTGATGTATTAACGGGAATGATTGCCGGTTTTTATTCGCAAACAAAAAATTTAACCGAATCTGCTTTACTATCTGTTTACTTACACGGATTATCAGCGGATCTTTTGCTTCAAAGAAAAACAGAATTTGGAATAATGGCTTCAGATTTAATGAAAAATATTCCATCAACTATAAATTTCATCAAGAGGTCGTTTGAAAAATAATTCCAGAGTTTTTGTGTTTATTTATTTGCCATTGATTATTCATTGGGTAACAATTTTTATTTTAACAAGTTTACCTTCTGAAAAACTGCCATCGGTCGAAATAAGTGATAAGTTTAATCATTTCCTTGCTTTTTTTGTATTAGCTTTTTTTCTGAATCTTACACTAAAGTATCAGACAAAATATCCATCGTTTAAGAAAAATGTTTTGTTAATCACAATAATTGTAGCCGCTGTGTATGGTTTACTCGATGAACTTCATCAACTTCTTGTGCCGGGCAGAAGTGCTGAGGTTTTAGATTGGATTGCGGATTTTGCCGGTGCATTAACAGGCAGTCTTCTTGCTGAATTTGTTTACAAAAGATTTAATTTAGCCCTGAATAATTTTTTAAGAGTTTAGCTGGAACTTTTTACAAAATTTTCTGTAAAAATACCTGAAAAGTTATTTGACAATACCTTAATCAATAATTAAGTTAGTAACCAAAATTTACGATTTGAGGAGAAAACCTAATGCCACTAAGACGAACAAAAAAAGCTGATCTGATGGCTAAATACCGAAGAGTATTTGAGATCAGTCTAATTGCCTCATTAGTCATTATGATTGTGGCTTTCAAATTCTTTCCTGATTTTGGAGGGAATGAAGTAAAAATTGAAGGACCACAAGAACTTTTTACTGTTGAAGATATTCAACAGACAAAGCAGGAGAACAGACCTCCTCCACCACCAAAACCTCCGATTCCAATTGAGGCACCATCTGATGAGGTGCTTGAAGATATTGAAATTGGTGAAACTGAAATTGATATCAGTGCTAACATAGAAGCACCACCGCCTCCTCCAAAAGAGGACAAAAAAATTGTTGAAGAAGAACCTCAGTACTTCGTTGCAGTAGAAGAGATGCCCGAACCGATTGGTGGTATTCAGGCAATACAAAGTAAAATTGTTTACCCTGAAATTGCCAAAAGAGCCGGAGTTGAAGGAAAAGTTTATGTACTCGCATTTGTTGATGAAAATGGCGATGTAAGAGATGCAAAAATTATTAAAGGAATTGGTGCCGGATGCGATGAGGCAGCACTTGAAGCGGTAAAGAAAACTAAATTCAAACCAGGTAAACAAAGAGGTAAGCCCGTCAGAGTTCAGGTATCAATACCCGTTGTGTTTAAACTTCAGTAAACTTTAAGGCACCTGCGAGGTGCCTTTTTTATTCTCCTATAATTGATTTGTCACACATTTCTGTGTTCGAAAAATCGCCTCTGTATACTTAACTTTGTGTAGAAATTTTTAATTATAATTTGATGAAATCTTCCACAAAAGAAAACAAAGGTGTTCTGTATTTACTTATAATTGCTGTTTTTCTGCAACTATTAATACTTTACTTCTTTAAGTATCAGAATCAAAATCTTTCTGTTCTGAATCTCAATCTTAAGGTTACCGGAAATCTTTTTAATCTGATTATTTACCTTCTGGCGGAAATATTATTAATCTTTGCATTATTTAATTACAAAGTTAAGCTCCAACTTAAATTACTGTCTATTCTTATTGTCCTGTCATATTTCTTTCTGCTGTTTGGTTACATATCAACGAAAATAATTTTACCTTTTAATTCAATTTATATTTTGGGTCAGTTTGGAAATAAGCTATTCACGGGGTTGTGTTATACTATTTATCAATTACTATTCTTCACATTTGTTATAGTTCTTGTCTTAAACCTGAGAAAAAATCAGAATAAGATTTTTATAAAATCAAGTTTATTTTCAATAATTGTAATGCTGGCGTTTCTAACTTATTCTTTTTTATTTATTGTCTCTCACGAGGAAAAAGTAAAATTGCAGCCACTTGACAAAAAAAATTTTTATAATATAGTTGTATTAGGTGCGGCTGTTTGGTCAGATAACAAGCCAAGTCCGATTCTGGCTGCAAGAGTTGACAAGGCGATTGATCTTATTAAAAATTTTAATGTTGAAAAAGTCTATTTTACAGGCAGTAATGCTCCCGGTGAATTGAGTGAAGCTGAAGTTGCATTAAATTATCTGAAGTCAAAAAATGTTTCAGCAGATAATGTAATTACCGAAACAAATACAACCTCAACAACTGAGCAAATTCAGTTTATAAAAAACAAGATTGGATATGAACCAAAGAAAAAAATAATTATAATTTCAGATTCATTTCATCTTGTCAGGATTAAAGAAATCAGTAAATTTCATCATCTTAATATTATAACAATTGCATCGGAGCTTGAATTAAATTTTTTTTCAGAGCTATATAATAAATTAAGAGAATCATTAGCATTAACCGTGTTTTGGTTCTTTGCTATATAAAATTGGAGAATAGAAATAATGACAAAAGTATTTAAGAGAAGAATTATCAGAGAAAAAGTTTTGCAGGTTCTTTACGCATATGAAATGAATAATGACAATTTACAATCACAGATAGATGAAGTTTTTGCAGATACAGAAGATGATAATGATAAAAAATTTGGTCTGTCTCTGATATATAAAGTTATTCCCAACCGAGATAAATTTGATGAAATGATAAAAGACAAAGTAAGCAATTGGGAAATGGACAGAATTGCTTTGATAGATAAAATTCTGATAAGAATGGGTATTTGCGAACTTCTTTTTTTCGAAGACATTCCTCCCAAAGTATCCATTAATGAAGTAATTGAGATATCTAAAAAATTCAGTACTGCAGGAAGTGCAAAATTTATAAACGGAGTACTTGATGCAATTCTGGGTGATTTGAAGAAATCGGGCGAACTTAAAAAAGCAGGCAGAGGTCTTGTTGATGAAACCATTTCTAAAAAACCTCCCAGAAAAAGTGAATGAGTAAAAAAGGCAAAATATTTGTCTGGACACTTTTTGATTTTGCCAACACTTCCTTTTCAATCATTGTTGTAACATTTCTCTATGCAGTTTATTTCAAAAAAATTGTTGCATCAGGCGAACCAATTGGCGATTTATACTGGTCATTTGCAACAAGTATTGCAATGATTGTAACTGCTATAATTTCTCCAATACTTGGTGCAATTGCAGATTATTCTGCCGGAAAGAAAAGATTTTTATTGTTCTTTACTGCTTTGTGTATAACTGCTACTTCATCTCTATATTTTGTAGGTGAAGGAACAATATTCTGGGGTATATTTCTTTTTGTAATTGCAAACATCGGCTTTGAAGCCGGTCTCGTTTTCTATGATGCATTTCTTCCTGAGATTACTGAACCAAAAAACTATGG
Source organism: uncultured Ignavibacterium sp. (assembly GCA_937934185.1). Taxonomy (GTDB): domain Bacteria; phylum Bacteroidota; class Ignavibacteria; order Ignavibacteriales; family Ignavibacteriaceae; genus Ignavibacterium. The sequence goes on from CALHAB010000040.1 coordinate 59,764, forward strand.
AAGAGTGAGCGGATATGGATTTGCTATGGGATATTTGGGTTCACTTGCAACTCTTGCAATTGTTTATCCTTTTATTACTGCAGATAAAATCAGAGAAACATTTATTGTCTCAGCAATTTTCTTTCTCGTCTTTTCAATTCCTTTGTTTTTATTTTTAAGAGATAACAGAAAAGATATACAACGAACCGAGTCATATTTCAAAATTGGTGTCGGACGAGTTCTTGATACAGTTAAAAATCTTAGACATTATAAAAATCTTGCAACTTTTCTTTTAGCATTTTTCTTTTATATCGAAGGTGTTAACACAGTAATTTATTTTTCCGGTAATTATGCAAGTACTACTCTCGGCTTTACTGAAACAGAGTTACTGATTTTTTTTATTACTGTTCAAACAACTGCTATTCTTGGTTCAGCTGTTCTTGGAATTGTTGCAGATTCAATTGGGCAGAAAAAAACAATAATTATAACATTACTTTTGTGGTTAGTAACAATTTTTTTAGCTATTGTTATTCGCGATAAAACCGGATTCTATGTAGTTGGTTTACTTGCTGGTTCTGCAATGGGTTCAAGCCAATCGACAAGCAGAAGTCTTATGTCTAAGCTTACACCGCCTGAGAAAAAAACAGAGTTCTTTGGTTTTTATTCATTCTTTGGGAAAAGTTCGGCAGTGCTTGGTCCGCTTGTATTCGGAATTGTAAGTTATATAACTGAAAGTCAGAGACTTGCAATTTTTTCAGTTGGATTTTTCTTTCTGATTGGTTTATTGATTCTTACAAAGGTTAAAGAACCTCTTCCAGCAGAAAACACTACTCTTTCTTCGGAATAATCGTTGCGCCGATAAGCTTCTCTTTATTCCATTTTATTTTTTCTGAAAATTTTTCTTTTCTTTCATTACATCCATCGTACTCACAAAGTTTGCATAAATCATCCCAGCAGTAATCAAAATGGATTTTTAGGTCGATGTTATTAAATAGTTTCTGAAGTTCAGATTTGATGTAATCTTCCTCATCGTGGGATTGTTTGACTGAAAAATAAAAAGGAACAATTAAATGAAAATCAATGAATACTCTTTCGCCTGAGGTCCAGAATCTTAACCGATGTAAATCTATCCAATATTCTTTTCTAATAGAAAGCAGTGAGTCTGAAATCTTTTTAAGTAATTCTTCGTCAGTTTCATTCATCAATCCACCGATTGATTGGCGGATTAGTTTATATCCTGTGAAAAGTATATTCAAAGCAACAAATATTGCAAATATCGGATCAATCTCTTTTATTCCTGTTAGTATCACTAAACTAATTCCAATCATTACCCCAATGCTTGTGTAGGAATCTGTTAGAACATGTTTGCCGTCTGCAACCAAAGTAAGTGAGCCGGTTTTTTTACCAGTACGAATTAAAAACAATCCAAGTAACAGATTTATTATTCCTGCGGCTGTAATAACATAAAGTCCGATGTCCATTTTCTGAAGTTCAACACCGAGAATCAGATCCTTTGCACTTTCATAAATAATGACTACCGCTGCAACAATTATTAAAAATCCTTCAATACCGGCAGAAAAATATTCAACATTTCCGTGTCCATAAAAATGAGATTGGTCAGCAGGTTTATTGCTGTAGATTATACTGAATAACGCCATGCCTGTTGCGAAGATGTGAACAACGGATTCGGCTGCGTCAGAGAAAATTGCAGATGAACCTGTAATTAAGTAAGCGGAAATTTTCGCAGCAAACATTAAAAGGCCAACTGCCATCGAGATGATAGCAGCTCTTTTGTTTAAACTGAAATTATTTTCTTTTTGACTCATAACTTTTTTATTCTTTGAGATGCTTCATAAAGCACCTCATCTTTCTTGGCAAAACAAACCCTGATTAATTTGTTATTATTTGGCTGACTGTAAAAAGGCGAAAGTGGAATAACAGCAACACCAATTTTATCAAGCAATTCAATAGAAAAATTAAAATCATCTTTATCTGAAATTTCAGAATAATCCAGCAACTGAAAGTAAGTACCTTTTGAATGAAGAGGTTTGAATTTTGAATCCTGAATCAAATCCAAAAAGTAATCTCTTTTCTTCTGATAAAATGAGCTTACATCCAGATAATTTTTTTCATCTTTCAGATATTCAGCATAAGCATACTGGACTGGAGTATTTACAGCAAACACAGTAAACTGATGAAGTTTTCTGAATTCATCAGTTAAAAATTTTGGTGCAGCACAATATCCCACTTTCCATCCTGTTGTGTGAAAGGTTTTTCCGAATGAAGAAATGACAAAACTTTTTTCTATGAGTATTTCTGATTCGCAAATTGAGATATGATTTTCTCCATCGAATACAATGTGTTCATAAACTTCATCACTGATTATGAATATTTTTTTATCACCACCAATAATTTTTTCCAATTCCTTTATATCACTTTGACTTATTATTGAACCAGTGGGATTATGCGGAGAATTTATGATAATTATTTTAGTCTTTTCTGTAACTGCGGAATGAACTTTATCCCATGGAATGGAAAAATCAGGCGGCTGAAGTGAAATAAAAACAGGTTTACCTCCGTTGGAAATTACAGCAGGTGCATAGCTGTCATAAGCCGGTTCAAAAATAATTGCTTCATCGCCTTGATTTATCAGAACTGATATTGCTGTGTAAAGAGCTTGTGTTGCACCTGAAGTAATTGTTATTTCGCTTTCATAATCATATTGGCTATTGTAAAGTTTTTTAATTTTATCAGAAATCATTCTACGAAGTTCAGGAACTCCCGCCATTGGAGCATACTGATTTTTTCCGGCTTTCATAAAATGATTTACAAGTTCAATCAGCTCTGGTGAAATGTCAAAATCAGGAAAACCCTGAGAAAGGTTTAAAGCATTTTTCTCATTTGCGAGTTTGGTCATTACAGCAAAAATGCTGGTGCCAATATTTTTTAATTTCGATTCGATCAATTCCGATAAAAAAATTATTTAAAGATAAATTCAGAAAGTGGTGGTCTCAGTTCATCATAAAGATTTTTTAGCTGATCATAAGCGAATCTGTTGCCACGGAATGCAGCTAACCGAAAATACTTTACTGCCAATGCTTTATTTTTTACTGAGCCAATGCCTTTCAGATAACAAACTCCTAATGCTGACTGTGAAATAACGGAACCTTTCTCTGCAAAATTAATTAAAGCTGAAACCAAACGCTTACTATTACTATAATCTTCTTCTTTGAATATTTCACCCACAACGATTCTTATTGTTGCTTCAATACTTCCGAGCTGCTCTGCTTCTTTCCAAATCTGAAAAGCTGCTGTTTCATTTTTTTGCAGGTAGTCACCAGTGAAATAATTCAATCCCAGTTCAATCATTGCAGGGATATGTTTGAGATTAGCTGCTGATTGAAGGATTCTCAAAGCTTCATTTGTGATTATTTCATTGTTATATCCGAATCTTGATAATCCATACCAGACAAACATTGCATCAGCATTTTGATTAGCAATTTCTTTCTGCAAAAGATTATTGAAATTTTGTTTTTGCGTCAGTTTATACAAAAGAAATGGTGCTCTGAATGATTCATATCTTATTGCTCTGATGTAATATGAAGCTGCAGTAATTATATCCTTGTTGAAATAAATCCCTTCTTCATAAAGTTTACCGAGCAATGTTAGAGCTTCTGGTGAGCCGTAATTGCAAAGTTCCATCAAAATTTTTATCTGATCATTTCCGGTAATTTCCTGAATTGATTTCGCATCTTTCAATCTCAAAGTATCAAGAATATTTGGAATATCAGTTCTTGAAAGATCGTTTATCAGTTCAATATCCTTAACTTCGTGCTGTGTAGTATCTTCAAGTGCATCAAAATTTATAAAACTTAGTCCCAGAGATTTTTCGACAGGAGATTGATCAGAAGAATTCAAATCAGATTTTGTGCTTACATCATCTTTTGAAATAATCTGATCAAAAATTGTTTTCCCTGATTTAATTGAATCAACAAATGAAGGTCTGACTCTGGATGCTAATTCATTCAGAACATCTTCATCAACTTGATATCCATTTTCCTTCGCAAGGTTAATGAAGTAAAAAGCTTTTTCCCAATCCCGCGGGACAATCAGATTATCAGTAAATAAAATTCCCGTTACATACTGTGCCTGAGGCATTCCTTTATTAGCAGCCATTCTGAAATATCTGAAAGCTTCAAACGGATTCCAGTCAACTCCCCAACCGTTCATCAACAAAATTCCATAGTTATATGCTGCCGCACTCAGATTTTGGTCTGCGGCTGATTTAATCCATTTAACTGCCTGAGTAGTATCGGCGGCCATTCCTTCTCCGAGTAATAACCTTATTCCCAGTTCGTGCTGTGCAAGAGCATCACCTGAGTTAGCTTCCTGCAATAATCTGAATTGTTGCAGTAACTGATAAGATAAATCAGGTCTGTAAAAGTAAGGATTAGTTTTTACAGGTCTGTTCTTCTTAAAAGCCAGACTTTGCGTTGTATCCTGTGAGTAAAGGTTAAAAGAAACCAGCGCTATAAGAAATAAGACAACATATTTATTTGTGAAAGCAATCAAATTTATTTCAGAGATGACTTAATTTATTTTGTTATTGCCTGCAAATTTATGATTTTTATTTTGATTATTTAGTGAAAAATGTAAGTTATTAAAATCATTATGTCGCTCAGCAAAATTAAAATTATAATAATTACCATATCGGTTTTCGTTCTATCAATTCTAACAATAGAATTTCTAACACCTGATTATCATCCCAATGGTGGATTGAAATTGAAACTGACTAAAAATGAAATCTCAAATATTTCAGAAAGAGTCATTCAATTATTCAGACCTGAACTTAAGAATAAAAAAAGAAATATATCTCTGGAATCAAACACTCCGATACTTAGGTGGTTAAGAAGCACAAACAGACTTGACTCAGCAAACAGAAAAATAAGTGAACAGAATTTGTCCTATTATTGGTTGGTAAAAGTTTTGTCAGTTAACGATACGAATGTATTGATTACATCAGACAAGAATCAAAATCTTGAAACCACGACGGTACTTCAAATAAAATTTTCTCAGGAAGGTAAACTCATAGGTCTTTCTGAGGTTTTTAATGAAACTAAAATAACGGATTATCTTAGTGAAGATTCTGCAAGATCGTTCCTCGAAAATAAAATTTCTTCATTGGTTGATTATATTTCTTTCACAAGTGATTCAGATAAAATTTTCTCAGGCAGTTATTTGTTTGTTTTAGATAAGATTGAGTTGATCCAAAAGCTAAACCGAAAAGATTATAATTTAACCTGGAAAGGTTATGACGATTCGGATCAGCTACTTTATCTTAAAGCCAGCATAGTCGGAGATAGATTCAAATCATTTGATTTTGTTGTCCCTGTACCTGAAGAATATTCAAAATCCGACAATGATATTTATGAAATAGTAACAACGATGTTTTTGGTGTTATTCGTTTTGGTAATGGTTATTGTTGTTGGACTTAAAAGAATTAAAGCATATGAAATTGGTTATAAAAATGCTCTCGTATTTGCAATTCTTTACACAATCTTTTTCATCCTGGCACAGTTGCTTGAATTAAGTTTTGACTTTCACTGGAATATAATTATAGGATTAGCGTTCGCAGGTATTTTTATTTTTCTTGCTTCAGTTGCAATGTGGTCTGTTGGGGAAACCTATTTGAGAGAAATATGGAATGAAAAATTTGCATCAATAGATTTGATTCGTCATAAATACTTTAACCACAGCTTAATTGGTAAAAGTATCTCAGTTTCAATATCAGCCGGATTGCTTTTAACTGCTTTATATCTGGTAACTATCAGATTTGAGTCGGGATATTTCAACATAAACTTTACTTCAAAAGCTTTTCAGTCTGTACATCATTATGATTCAGATTCTCCGCTGCTTTATTTATTATCAAGCAGCATCAGTTCGAACCTTTTACTGATTACAGCACTTTTGTTTTTTATTTCCGGTTCAGTCAAAAGATACTTTAATGACAGAGTGGTTTTTATTCCATTAAATTCTGTGTTGTTCGGATTATTGATTTATCTTTTCATTGAACCAATCGTTGCAAGCTTATTTGTCAGCTTAGCAATTGGAGTAATTCTTTCAATTATATTTTATGAGTTCGATTTCTTAACCACAAGTTTATCGTTCATCCTTTTTCATTTTTATCTGCGGGCTTCAGATTTCAGTTTTATCGGAAATGAATCTTTCGAATACAATTGGACAGTAACAATTATACTTTCTTCATTTGTTGTTTTGATTGGATTTGTCCTGATTCTTACTAAAGATAAGAATGTTGATCTAAATTTGTTAGCACCAAAATTTCTCGAGAACATTACTGAACGGCAGAGAATGAAAAAAGAGCTTGAAGTTGCCCGAATTGTTCAGATGAGCTTTCTGCCCAAAAAGGATCCGGTTCTTAATGGTGTTCAGATTGCTTCAGTTTGTATTCCGGCATTAGAAGTTGGCGGCGATTATTACGATTTCATAAGATTGAGTGAAAATAAATTGGGAATTATAATCGGAGATGTTTCAGGAAAGGGAACTCAGGCAGCATTTTATATGACTCTTGCCAAAGGTTTTATAAAAGCAATTGCCAAAGAATCTGATTCGCCTGCAGAGATTCTTTCAAAGATGAATGAACTTTTTTATGAAAATGTTGAGCGCGGAAGGTTTATAAGTATGATTTATGCAATACTTGATTTGGATAACAGAATTATAAAAATTGCACGAGCTGGTCATAACCCTGTTTTAATAAATCATAACTCAGGTAAGATAAATCTGATAACTCCCAAAGGTTTGGCTCTTGGACTAGAGAGAGGAATTATCTTCCGTCAGGTAATCAGTGAAGAAACAATTAAACTTGAAAAAGGGAATACTTTCGTTTTTTATACCGATGGTTTTACAGAAGCAATAAACAATAAAGGTGAGGAGTTCGGATTGGAACGAATTCAGGAGATCCTTGAACAGTCTTCTCACGAATCAGCTGAAAAGTTACTTGAATTAGTTTTATCAGAAATAAGAAAATTTATTGGCAGAGCTCATCAATATGATGATATGACAATGGTAATTGTGAAAGTTAGTTCATAATAAGTTAACTTTTAATTGATAATCAGACCCTGTTAATCTATATTTGAAAGCAAAAAAAATCAGAATGTCACCACGAAAAAAAGTTAAATTTATATTTGTCACAGGCGGAGTTGTTTCCTCATTAGGAAAGGGAATTACTGCCTCTTCACTCGGACTTCTTCTTAAACAACGCGGATTCAGAGTTACAATTCAAAAGTTTGACCCTTATATAAATGTTGATCCGGGAACAATGAGTCCTTTTCAGCATGGTGAAGTTTATGTTACTGATGATGGAGCAGAAACAGACCTGGATTTAGGTCATTATGAACGCTTCCTTGATGTGAACATGACCCGTGCAAACAACACTACCACCGGCCAAGTTTATTATGAAGTTATTACCAAAGAAAGAAGAGGAGATTTTCTTGGTGCAACTGTTCAGGTAATTCCTCATATCACTGATGAAATAAAACAACGAATGCTCAAGCTTAGTGAACTCGGTGAGTATGATATAATAATCACAGAAATTGGTGGAACTGTTGGCGATATAGAGTCTTTGCCTTTCATTGAAGCGATGCGACAGTTAATGTTGCAGTTCGGCAGAGCAAACACGATGTGTATTCATGTTACTCTTGTTCCTTACATTGCTTCTGCAGGGGAAGTTAAAACCAAACCAACTCAACACAGTGTAAAAAATCTTCTTGAACTTGGAATTCAACCAGATGTTCTGATTTGCAGATCAGAAAAGAAACTCTCGAGAGAAATCAGAGAAAAGATTGCTCTCTTCTGTAATATAAATTCAAATGCAGTTATTTCAGCTTATGATTGTTCTTCCATTTATGAAGTACCATTAGTGCTATATAAAGAAAAGTTTGATCAGATTGTTCTGAACAGACTTCATTTGCCCGATAGAAAAATTAAGCTTGATGAATGGGAAAGTTTTGTCGAAAGCATTAAAAATCCTGAAGAAAAAGTTGTGATTGCTTTGGTAGGAAAGTACACAGAACATCTTGATGCTTATAAGAGCATAATGGAATCGTTTGTTCATGCAGGTGCTGAGAATGACTGCAAAGTAGTTGTAAAGCCAATAAGTGCTGAACAGGTTGAAACTGAAGAACCCGAAAAACTATTTTCAGATGTTGATGGAATATTAGTTCCGGGCGGTTTTGGTGAAAGAGGAATTGAAGGAAAAATAAAAGCTGTTCAGTATGCACGAGAAAATAAAATTCCTTTCCTTGGAATTTGTCTTGGTCTTCAGTGTGCGGTGATTGAATTTGCAAGAAATGTATGCGGTATTAAAAATGCTCACAGCTCTGAATTCAAGAATACAAAATACGCTGTTATAGATTTGATGCCTGAGCAGAAGAATATAAAGAATATGGGTGCATCCATGAGACTTGGTGCATACCCATGTGTTGTTAAAGAAAAAACTAATGCTTTTGAAGCTTATAAAACAACTTACATTTCAGAAAGACATCGCCATCGTTATGAAGTAAATAATAAATTCAGATCAACGCTTACTGAACACGGAATGCTTTTAAGCGGATTGTCTCCGGACAAAGAGTTAGTAGAAATTATTGAACTACCAAATCATCCTTGGTTTCTTGCCTGTCAGTTTCATCCGGAATTAAAATCACGGGCTACAAAAGCTCATCCTTTATTCAGAGATTTTGTTAAAGCTTCTTTGAATTTTTCTAAAACAAAGAAATCGGATAATAATACTTAATGAGAAAAAATCTTGTCATCTTCTTTATAATTTTTCTTTCAACATATTTAAACTCTCAAACAGCTGATAAAGTACTTCAATCAGCAATTGGAAAATTTTATAACTTTAATTTTTCAAAAGCCTCTGCAGAATTAGATTTATTTTCCCGAAAGCATCCTAATGATCACCGAGGATTTTACTATAAGTCTGTAATGAACTTGTGGTTTTTTCTTGGCACTTTAGATAATTCTTACAGAGATAGTTTTGAAGTTTATTCTAACAAAGCAGCTTCTATCTTAGAAAAAATTGATGATGAAAAAGAACCTGAGAGAGTTAAAAAATTATTCTGGCTTGGAATGATTGATTACAACAATTCAGTAATCTCAGCCCGAAGTAATGATTTTGCAAGTGCATTAGTTTCAACTACAAGTATGAAAAAAAGACTTGGTGAAGTAGTAAAACTTAACCCTGATTTTTATGATGCATATCTCGGACTTGGACTTTCGAACTTTGCATTCGCTGAAGTTCCCGCAGCATTAAAATGGGCTGCAAATTTAGTTGGGTTTGACTCAGACAAAGAAGTTGGTTTAAGTTATATTCAATTAGCAGCTGAAAAGGGAAATATATTAAAAACTGACGCTCAATTTTATCTTTCTCAAATTTATTCCCGAACCATTATTGATTATTCTGAAGCTGAAAAGATTTTATCAAGACTTGTTAAGTCGTATCCAAAGAATCTATTGTTTAACTATTCTTTCGCCTGGATTAAATACGAACTTAATGATTTGAATGCAGCTGAAAAGCTTCTTCGAAATATTGTTTCATCGAATGATTCTTTATTTCCTTTCATAATCTCCAACTCACATTTATTGCTTGGCAATTTATTCTTCACTAAAGAGCTCTACGATTCAGCTCTAGTTCATTATAATCTTTTCAGAGATAAAAGAGTTAACAATGATTATCTTGGTTTCGCTAATCTGAGAACAGGAATTTGTCTGGAGTTAATCGGCAACAGAAAACAAGCACTTAAGTTTTATGAAAAATCCGATGAAGGCAGCAAGGATATTGATGAGGATATTTATGCTGAAAAGATAGGAAAAATATTTCTTCAAAAACCAATAAGTGAAGAGTTTAAGACAATTCAGCAAATAAGAAATTTTATCAAACTTAAAAATTATAAAGAAGCTGAGGAGATTCTGAACCAGATAATATCCAGAAAAGAACCCTCAACTAATCTTAAAGCCAATGCATATTTATTACTGAGCGAATTAAATTTAATTAAAAAGAAATATGAAGATGCTTATGAATATGCTTTGCTTGCTCAGCAAAATATTGATGAAAAAGAAAATTCTTTAGCTGCTAATTCATATTATCTTGCTGCAGAAGCTCTTTTTAATCTTAAGCGTAACTCTGAAGCAATAAACTATCTGAATAAGTTAGAAAATATTGATGAATTTGACTTCCAGACCGTTTTGAAGAATAAAGCATATACTCTCTTAAGAAAAATCAACAGACAAACTGACTGAAATCATAAAAACAATTGAAATTGAGCCTAGTGTTGCATAATTTTCGCCTCAAATTAAGGTAATTTTTGTGTTAAGAATAGCTGTATTTGTATCCGGCAGAGGTTCTAATCTCAAAGCTATACTGGTTCACCCTGAACTGACAAATCTTATCAAAGTTGTTGCAGTCTTTAGTGATAAAACAGAGTGTGGTGCTTTTGAGATCGCAAAAAGTTTCGGGATAGAGACAAAAGTTGTTGGCAAAGGTGAAAATAAAATTGCCCCTGTTGATTTGCTGGATGTGCTAAAAAATTATAATCTGGATTTGATTGTTTTAGCTGGTTATCTGAAACTGATACCGACGGATGTTGTTGAGTATTTTGAAAATAGAATTATCAATATTCATCCGGCACTTCTTCCATCGTTTGGTGGTAAAGGAATGTACGGAATGAATGTTCATAACGCTGTCTTTCATTCCTCTGCAAAGGTCAGTGGTGCAACAGTTCATTTTGTGAATACTGAATATGACAGAGGAAAAATAATTGCACAGAAATGTGTTGATATTTCAGATGTAAAGTCTGCTGAAGAAATCGCAGAGCGCGTTTTGAAAATTGAACATCAGCTTCTGCCTGAAGTAATAAAAGCTTTTGCTCAGGATAAAATAAAAATTGAAGGCAACAGAGTAGTAATAAAATCTTAGGTCAACAAAATTGAAAAAATTTGCTCTTATCAGTGTATCAGATAAAAGAGGAATCGTAGATTTTACAAAATCATTATTAAAATTTGGTTATGAAATATTAGCTACAGGAAATACTGCCAAATTATTATTACAAAATCAGATTCCTGTCAAGGAGGTAAGTGAACTCACTGGTTTCCCTGAAATTTTTGAAGGAAGAGTTAAAACATTACATCCGAAAATTTTCGGCGGAATTCTTTTCAGACGAGATAATCCTGATGACAAAATCCAGGCGGAAGAGAATTCAATCGTTCCTATTGACATAGTCTGCGTTAATCTTTATCCATTTGTTCAGACAATACAAAAAGACAATGTTTCGCTCGATGAAATCATTGAAAACATTGACATTGGCGGACCCAGTTTAGTTCGTGCTGCTGCAAAGAATTATCAGTATGTTTCTATCCTGACCAGTCCAGATCAATATGAAAAATTTTTATCGGAACTTGAACAAGGAAATATTTCTGACAAAACAAGAAAAGAACTTGCTGTAGCAGCTTTCTCATATACTTCAAACTACGATACTCATATCGCAAATTATCTTGAACATAGATTTGAAATTGAAAAATCGCATATAAGAATAAATGAAAAGCTTAACAGAAATTTACGATATGGTGAAAATCCTCATCAGTCAGCAAAAGTTTTTGGTAATTTTGACGAGTACTTTGAAGTTTTTCACGGCAAAGAAATTTCGTATAACAACATATTAGATTTAGTAGCCGCGGTTGAACTTTGCGAAGAACTTGGTGACAATGCCTGCACCATAATTAAACATAACAATGCAGCCGGAGCAGCGATTGGATCATTCCCTCTGGATGCATATATGAAAGCTCTTAAATGTGATCCCGTTTCCGCTTTTGGTGGAATAGTCGCCTTTAATAATGAAGTTGATGAGAAAACTGCAGAAAAGCTGAATGAAATTTTTCTGGAAATAGTTTGTGCACCTTCATTCAGTGAAGATGCATTGAAAATTCTTAAGAAGAAAAAAGACAGACGACTCATTCGTAAGTTGCAAACTATTAATGCACCGGGATTATCTGTAAGAAGTATTCCGGGCGGACTTCTTGTTCAGGATAAAGATCTTGTCACCTTAAATAAAGAAAGTCTTCAAATCGTGACAAACAGAAAACCAACAGAAAAGGAGCTTGAGGATTTGACTTTTGCCTGGATTGTTGCTAAACATACAAAGTCAAATGCAATTGTTTTTGCAAAAGATAAAGCAACACTTGGCGTTGGCGCAGGACAGATGTCAAGAATTGATTCAGCAAAGATTGCGTATATGAAAGCTCAGGAACACGGATTGGATTTGGCAAATTCTGTTGCAGCATCCGATGCATTTTTCCCGTTTGCAGATGGATTGCTTGAAATTATTAAATGCGGTGCAACTGCTGTTATTCAGCCCGGCGGCTCTGTAAGAGATCAGGAAGTCATTGACGCCGCAAATCAAAATAATATAACAATGGTATTTACTGGTATCAGACACTTTAAACATTAAGAGGAATTATGGGAATCTTTGATTTTTTTTCAAATGATATTGCAATTGATTTAGGAACAGCTAATACTCTTATTTATGTAAAGGGTAAAGGAATTGTTCTGAATGAACCATCAATCGTAGCATTTGATAAAAATACTAAACGAATTATCGCACTTGGCAACAAAGCCAAAGAAATGCAGGGGAGAGAGCATAAAGAAATAAAAGTTACAAGACCAATGCGCGATGGTGTAATAGCTGATTTTGAAATTGCCGAAGGAATGATCAGAGCTTTCATAAAAAAAGTTCGTGGTTCAGGTGCTATGGGCAGCAGAAGAGTTGTTGTTGCTGTTCCAAGCGGAGTTACTGAAGTTGAAAAAAGAGCAGTAAGAGATTCAGCTGAGCACGCAGGTGCAAAAGAAGTTCATCTTATTGCTGAACCAATGGCTGCTGCAATCGGAATTGGTATTGATGTGGAAGCTCCTGTCGGAAATATGATAATTGATATTGGCGGCGGCACAACTGAAATAGCAGTAATTGCTTTATCAGGAATCGTGAACGAAGAATCAATAAGAATTGCCGGCGATGAAATGAACTATGCAATAATGCAGTTCTTCAAAAAAAATCATAACATATTGATTGGAGAAAGAACAGCCGAAGCTATTAAATGCGAAGTCGGTTCTGCAGTTCCTTTGAAAGAAGAAATCACAATTCAGGTTAAAGGAAGAGATTTGGTTGGCGGTGTTCCCAAAACAACTGAAGTAAGTTCTGTTGAAATAAGAGAAGCACTTAATGAAGCAGTAACACAAATTGTTGATGCAGTCAGACAAACATTAGAAAGAACTCCACCTGAACTTTCAGCAGATATACTTGATCGTGGTGTGATGCTTACAGGTGGCGGCGCATTATTAAAAGGCCTCGATGAAAGAATCAGAATGGAAACGAATCTTCCTGTTCATGTGGCAGAAGACCCTCTTACAGCAGTTGCACGAGGTGCTGGTAAAGTTATCGAAAATATGAATCATTATTCGAAAGTTCTCATTCGTAACAGAAGATATTAATGATAAGATTTCTAAATTCGTTTTGGTATAACTTTAAAGAATATATCATTCTCACTGCTCTTGTTATTCTAAGTCTGTTTATAATCTCACAAAATCACTCTCCGGCTGTTCAAAGAATAAGGGCAATTGCATTCGGAACATTCGCAACTGTAACATCTGTTGTTTCTGATGTTGTTAACATAAAAAGCTTAAAAAAAGAAAACATACAACTCAGGGAAACTAATGCTAAACTTATGCTTCAGTTAAGTAAACTGAGAGAAGCTGCTATTATAAATGACGAACTAAAAGGTCTTCTGTCTCTGAAAGATACTTCTGGATATCCACTAATTCCGGCAAGTGTAGTATCAAAGTCTTTATCGAGAGTTCAGGGCACAATTACACTCAATGTCGGCAGTTCAGATTCTGTTAAAGTCGGAATGCCTGTAATTACTGATAAAGGACTTGTTGGAATCATTTATTCAGTTTCAGGTAATTATTCAATTGCCAGAACATTACAGAATGTTGATTTGAAAATTACTGTTAAAGATGAAAGAACCAGAGAGAATGGTCTGATGAAATGGAACGGCGAAAATCTGGTTATCATAAATGTTCCGAAAACTTTTCAAATTAAAAAAGGTGACAGAGTAGTAACCTCTGAGCTAAGTTCACTTGTTCCGTTTCCAATTCCAGTGGGTGTGGCTGCAGGCAGTAATAATGTTGAAACCGGAATATTTAATGAAATCAAAGTGATACCATTTGTTGATTTCGCGAAAGTTGAAAATGTTTTTATTCTTAAAACCGTTGCAAGCAAAGAAATTGATAGTCTCGAATTAAATTTTCTGAAAAAGTTTCAATGAAATTAAACTACATTATATCATTATTAATTTTTATTCCTGTCTTAATTATTCAAACTACTGTAGTCCCTTTTATATCAATCGGTGAAGTTGTTCCCGACCTGATTTTGATTTTGCTTGTTTATTATTCAATAACTGAAGGTCAGATTTACGGAACTGTGCTCGGATTTATTTACGGATTTTGTTTCGATCTTGTTACAGGTAGTTTGCTTGGAAGTGCAATGATTGCAAAAACAGTTTCCGGATTTGTAGCAGGTTATTTCTCATCTGAGAACAAAGTTGATATTTATCTGATGTTTTTCAACTTTGGTCTGATAGTTTTTCTGGCAGCACTTATTGACCAGATTATTTATTCTTTCTTTTCAGCTTTTGATATTTCATCAAATATATTTTTGATTTTCTTTCAGAATGCTTTTCTACCGGCTTTTTATACTGCTTTGTTAGGTATGATTATAATAATTTTCGTTCCGAAGAAAAGGATTTTATGAACGCAGTTAACTTTGCATCAGTAAGCAGAAAGTCAATCCTATACAGTATTATCGTACTAATATTTGCTGTCTTCTCTGTGCGTCTGTTTCAGATGCAGATAATTAATCATGAAATTTATGATGAAAAATCTGCAGGCAACAGTATTAAACCGATTGAACAAATCCCACTACGCGGTGTTTTTTATGACAGAAATATGAATGTTCTGGTTGATAATATTCCTGCATATACACTTCGTATAACTCCTGCCGACTATGATACAAGTCTGAATAAAATTCTGGATAAAGTTCTTGGAGTTAATCCCGGATATGTTGCAAGCATATTGAAACGGAATCAGATTTATTCCAAATATATTCCAATCAGAATAAGAAGAGGTATTGATTTCAGCATTGTATCATGGCTCGAAGAAAATTCTGAGTTTCTACCCGGTGTTGATTACATTGTTGAAATGCAAAGAGGTTATCCCTTTGGTGTTATGGGCTCACATCTTTTCGGATACACTAAAGAAGTTTCTGCACAACAACTGGAGAAAGAGAAAGATTATTATCGTCCCGGCGATTATGTAGGACATAACGGAATTGAGAAACAATACGAAAAAGATTTACGAGGCGAAAAAGGTTTTCATTATGTACTGGTGGATTCGCGAAGAAGAGAAATCGGCAGATATAAAGATGGTGCAAATGATAAAGAGTCAATTAAGGGCCGTGATTTGATTTTATCTATTGATGGCGATGTTCAAAAAGTTGCTGAAGAAGAATTGAAAGGTAAGAGAGGTGCTGTTGTTGCGATTGAACCATCAACAGGAGAGATACTCGCGTTGGTAAGCGCACCTGAATACGATTTGAATCAGTTCTCTTACATAACATCAAAAGACTTTTTGCAGGAACTTTATTCTGATCCAGATAAACCTTTATTCAATCGTGCAACAATGTCTTTGAAACCACCCGGATCAACTTTCAAAGTTCTTGCTGCAATCGCTGCACTTGATTTGGGCGTGATTGATATGAACACTACAATTTACTGCGGTGGCGGATTTACTTTCGGCAGATTTTTCAAATGTCACGGTTCACACGGCTCAGTAAATGTTATTCACGCAATAGAAAAATCCTGTAATACATTTTTCTATAATCTGATATATAAAATCGGACTTGACAGATGGAAAGAGTACGCAACAAAATTTGGTTTCAATCATAAAACAGGAATTGATATTGGTGAAGAAGCGGCAGGATTTATTCCGGATGAATCTTATTATAAAAAACTTTATGGTGACAACTGGCCAAGAAGTATTATGGCAAGTTTAGGCATTGGCCAGGGTGAGGTGAGTGTTACTCCGCTGCAATTGGCAAAGTATGTTGCTTTAATTGCAAATGACGGTAAATCTTTTCAACCTCATATAGTTAAAGGTTACCTGGATAATAAAACCGGTGAGATGATTCCTTTCAGATTTGATGAAATTGACCTGAAAATTAAAAAAGAAGTTTTTGATATTGTTAAACAAGGTATGTTTTTGGTTGTTCAGGGTGCAGGCACAGCAACACATTTAAGAAATCCTGATTATCATATTTCCGGTAAAACAGGAACTGCGCAGAATCCGCACGGAAAAGATCACGCATTTTTCATTGGATTTGCTCCATCCGAAAATCCAAAGATTGCTGTTGCAGTTGTTGTGGAAAATATTGGTTTTGGCGGAACACATGCAGCTCCAATTGCAAAGAAAATGATGGATGCTTATTTATTAAAAGATAAAATGAAAATTAAAAAACCAAAGATTGAACAACCTGTAATTGCCGGAGCACAAATTGAGGATTGATTATAAAATATCAGATAAGTTCGACTTTAAAATTTTTATTCCGGTTTTAATTCTTAATGCAATCGGATTAGCCGCTATCTATAGTGCTACTTTGAATAATCCGCTAGCAACAGGAAATTTTGATAAACAACTTCTTTTTACAGTTCTTGGATATATCGCATTCTTCATCACTTATGCTTTGCCAACAAATACGATAAAATTCATTTCAATTCCGACTTATCTAATTTCACTTGCGTTTTTAGTCGTTGTGTTGGTTATCGGGAAAAAAGTTTCAGGTGCTAAAAGCTGGCTGGGACTTGGATCATTTGGATTCCAACCATCTGAGTTTGCTAAAATCGGAACGATACTTTTACTGGCAAATTTTCTTACCAGGTTGAACAACAATATTGATTCATTCAAAGATATATTGATTGCATTGGCAATCGGATTTATTCCAATTGGTTTAATTCTTCTCGAACCTGATATGGGAACATCGATAATATTCTTTTCTTTTATTCTGATAGTGCTGTTCTGGAAAGGAATAAGTTTACTCGGTTTGTTTGTGGTTCTCTCGCCGGGGTTTGTTGCTGTTGCTTCTTTATTTGGTTCGATTCCGTTTATTGCTTCACTTGTAATAGTTGTGGTTGTTTTGTTTTTCTTCAAGAGAGACTTATTCTTTAATGGCTCCGTATTCGCAATAAATCTTGCAGCAGGATTTTTTACGGATAATCTTTACAATGCATTGAGTCCGCATCAACAGGCAAGAATAAAATCTTTTATTGATCCAATGAGTGATCCTTTGGGTTCAGGTTACAATTCTATTCAGGCGATGGTTGCAATCGGAAGCGGAGGGATTTTTGGCAAAGGTTATCTGCGGGGAAATCAAACTCAGCTTCAATATATCCCTGAGCAATGGACTGATTTCATTTATTGTGCGATTGGTGAGGAGTTCGGATTCATTGGAGCAATGATTGTACTTTCTCTGTTTCTAATAATATTTCTGAGACTTCTTAATATTGCTTCATCAACAAAAGATGAATTTTTAAGTCTTGTTATAATTGGAATTTTTGGTGTGTATTTCACACACTTCTTGATAAATGTGGGAATGGTAATAGGCATACTTCCGATTATAGGAGTTCCACTTCCATTCGTCAGTTACGGAGGAAGTTCATTCCTTCTGAATATGTTTATGCTGGGATTAGTGCTTAATATCTATCGTACAAGAAAAAATTATGCTTAGAGTATGAAAGCTTTAGAAAAGTTATTAAGCAAGAATGAAGAGTTAAAGTTTGTTTGTGTTGGATTAGATACCGATTTAAATAAAATTCCTGAACATTTGATTAAAGAAGAAGAACCGCTATTAGCATTTAATAAAAGTATTATTGATGCAACGAAAAATTTTGCGGCTGCATACAAAATAAATTTTGCTTTTTACGAAGCTCTTGGTTCCCAAGGTTTTGAGCTGATCAAAAAAACTTTAGAACTTATTCCTGATGACATTTTGACTATTGCAGATGCTAAACGCGGTGATATTGGAAATACTTCGGAGATGTATGCTAAATCAGTTTTTGAACATTTCGGTTTCGATTCTATAACACTTCATCCGTATATGGGCAAAGACTCAATCCAACCTTTTCTCAACTACTCAGACAAATTAAATTTTATTCTCGCATTAACATCCAATCAAAGTTCAGTTGATTTTGAAAAACAAATCCTCAGCGATGGAACATTCCTCTATCAAAAAATAATCAGTTCAGTTAATCAATGGAATAAAAATAAAAATTGCGGAATTGTTTTCGGAGCAACAAATCTTGACGAGCTGAAACTGAATATCAGATCGTTTTCAGATTTAACTGTTTTACTTCCGGGAGTCGGGGCTCAGGGAGGAAGTTTCGAGGATGTATTAAAAGTTTTTCATAATCAAAACAGAAAAAATTTTATTGTGAATATCAGCAGAGGAATTATCTATTTATCCTCTGACAAAAATTTTAGTCGGCTTGCTGAAAAAGAAATTCAAAGATTAAATGAAATGGCAAAAACAATATTTTCATAGCCCGTAAATGCTGTTTGATTAAATATTTTCATTTATTTTAGAACAAGAATTTTATCCAAGCTTTATTAAAGCGAGGTTCCCGTGAAAATAAAATCCAGAATTCCTGAACAGCTTATTTATAAGATCTGGGAGGAAAAGCAATTCAATGAAGTTCTCAAAACTTCTGATGGGACTGAGATTGAAATTATTGATCCCGGCTCGAGAAACCACGATAAAGCAGGTCCTGATTTTCATAATGCAAGAATAAGAATTGGTAATATAACATTCACGGGTGATGTTGAAATAGATACTTTTCATTCTGATTGGCGCGCTCACGGTCATCATCTTAATCAAAGATATAATAAAACAATTCTCCATATTACAATTGCAGATAATCAGTCCTCAGGTTATGTAATAACTCAAAGCGGAAGGCATGTTCCGACTCTGAATCTCAGTAAATACTTGTCACAACCATTACGGGATACAATATTAGCTGAAATCTCAAAAATTGGTGAAGACGAAATCAAGATGCCTTGCAGTGAGGTTGCCGATGAAGTTCCAGCTGAATTGAAGTTAAAGTTTATCAAAGAACTTGGATTATTACGCTACAAGAAAAAATGCGACAGATTTCTTGCCCGCCTGAAGGAACTAATAGTATTACAGGAAGTGATGATAAGCGAGCCGAAGATTAACCATGATTTTCATAAACAAATTGAAGATCGTACTTTCGCTACAACTGATTTTGAAAATGCCGAAATCTGGCAGCAGCTTCTCTACGAAGAAATTTTTGAAGCACTGGGCTATTCGAAAAATAAAGATATAATGATGAAGTTAAGTCATGCTGTTGATATAAACTTCTTCAGAAAAATTCCAAAAGAGAATTTTGTTGCACAGGCAGAAAGTGCTTTATTCTTTATCAGTGGATTAGTTCCCGAGATAAGTAAGCTTGAAGATGAAGAAACCTCAGAATACATAAGAAACCTATATGAAAACTGGGAACAGTTAAAGTCCAATTATGACGGGATTTATTTTAACAAATCACAGTGGCATTTCTTTAAACTTAGACCACAAAACTTTCCGACAGTTCGCCTTGCTGCTGGAGCCAGACTATTGGACAGACTGCTGAATAAAAATTTATTCAGCAGAATAGTTAGTGCTTTCTCAGGTATTCAAAACAATTATAAACTGATTTCAAAACTTCGGGACTTGCTGATTGTTCAGGGAGAAGGTTACTGGGCTAAACATTACAACTTTAATAAGGAAGTAAGAAGTGATATAAAATACTTTATTGGATTAGGCAGAGCTGATGAAACAATTGTAAATATTATTTTCCCAATTCTTACAGTTTACTTTGATATATTCGAAAAGAGAAAACTTGCCGAACGGGTTCTTGCACTTTACATTCAATTTACACAAAAGGAAAGTAATCATCTTGTTGATGAAGTAAGTGAAGTATTGAATATAACTGACAAAAAATTAAGAAGCGTATATTATCAGGGAATGATTGAACTGTTCAGAAATTTTTGTATAAAACAACAATGTCTGGAATGTGAAATAGGAAAGAAAGTTTTTGTGAGTTGATTAATTGCTTTGAGTTAACTTCTTTATGTCATCTCTTAACTTAGCAGCTCTTTCATATTCTTCTTTCTCAAGAGCTTCTCTTAACTTTTCCTGCAAAGCTGCAATTTGTGCTTCTTTTGATTTTGGTAAAGTTTCACCTGATCTCTTTTCTTCTTCAAATCCTTCAGCCAAATCCTGCTCAGGTTCATCAGTTGGGATGAATGAAGCTGCCTGCATTACAGATTCTGCAACATAAATTGGTGCATCAGTTCTAACTGCCAAAGCCATCGCATCACTTGGTCTTGCATCAATTTCATTTGTCAGACCGCTAAGGTCAAGAATTATTTTTGCATAAAATGTATTCTCTCTCAACTCGTTAATAAAAATCTCAACAACAGTTCCTCCCAGATTATCAATCACACTTTTAAGCAGATCGTGTGTTAATGGACGCGGTGGTTTTATTCCTTCCATTTCCAAAGCAATTGCCTGAGCTTCAAAATGTCCGATAATTATTGGAAGGCGACGATTACCATCAATTTCTTTCAGAAGTATTGCATAAGCGCCACCGGTTGCCGGACTCGATGACAAACCAACTATTTCACACTGAACTTTATCCAATTTAATACCCGTTACGATTTTAATTTTTTAATTTCTTCGGTTAATGCCGGAAGTATCTCAAAAACATCTCCAGCAATTCCATAATCAGCTACACTAAAAATCGGTGCATCTTTATCTTTATTTATTGCAACTATGTATTTTGAGGAAGACATTCCTGCAAGATGTTGAATTGCACCTGATATTCCACAAGCAATATAAAGTGAAGGAGAGACAGTTTTACCTGTCTGACCAACCTGTTCACGATGCGGTCTCCATCCTGCATCAACAACTGCTCTTGAAGCACCAACTGCTGCACCTAAAGCTTCAGCTAATTCTTCAATCAGATGAAAGTTTTCAGGTCCTTTCATACCTCTTCCGCCTGATACAATTATATCAGCTTCAGCAACATCAAGTTTACCCTCAGATTTTTTGAAAGCTGTAACTTTTGTTTTAAGATCAGGATTTTCAACTTGTTTTATTTCTGTTTGAAGTGATGCCGAATCAACAGGTTGAGGTTTAAAGACATTAGGTCTGATTGTGAAAATCTTAACATCACTATTTAATTTAACATCAATCAGTGCTTTGCCGGCATAAACAGGTCTCGTAGCAATTACTTCACTATCTTTTACTTCAAGTTTCATACAGTCCATTACAATACCAGCGTCCAACTTTACTGCTACGCGTGGTGCAAGATCAACTCCCATTGCAGTATTCGGAAATATTAAAATCTTTGCTCCTGATTCCTTTGCAAAAGAAGCAATTGCTTCTGCATAAGCTGAAGGAGAATAGTTGGCCAGAAGTTCACTCTTAAGATGAGTTAATTTGCTTATTCCATATTTTGATAAATCATTTAAATTATTGATTTCATTTCCAACAACGACTGCTTCTGCCTGCAGCTCAAGTTGGTTAGCAAGATTAATTGCAACTGAAGCTACTTCAAATGAAACCTTTTTGAGTGAACCTTCTCTTTGTTCAAGTATTGCAAAAATTTTGTCTGCCATATTAATTCCTATATTACTTTTGCTTCTTCTCTTAATAATCTGACTAACTCAGGTACAGCTGATTTATCAGTTCCGAGTATTCTTCCAGGTTGTTTTGACTGGGGGAGATGCATATCGAGAATTTCGGTGTATCCGGTTAAATCAACTGCCGGTTTTTCTGCAATAGTTTTTTTCTTTGCAGCCATAATACCTTTTAAGGATGCGTATCTTGGTTCATTCAATCCTTTTTGAGCAGTTATGACAGCCGGAAGTTCAGTCTCAACCACTTCGCGACCGCCTTCAATTTCTCTTTCTGCTGTTATTTTCTTCCCATCAAGTTTAAAATCAACAACGACTGAAACACAATTGTAACCAAGCATCTCAGCAATTAGCTGTCCTGTAATTCCACTGTCAAAATCAACTGATTGTTTACCGCAGAAAACAAGTTCACAGCCAAGAGATTTAATTTCTTCGGACAATGCTCTTGCAATTCCGATTGAATCTTTAACTGATGAACTTTTTAGTAAAACAGCTTCATCCGCTCCCATCGCAAGTGCTTTACGCAGAGTTTCTTTTACTGAATCATCACCTACAGAGATAACATAAACTAAAGAATCACCGCCGATTTTTTCTTTTGTTTTAAGTGCTTCTTCAATTGCAAATTCATCATAAGGGTTAATTATATAAGTAACACCGTTTGGATCTATTGATTTATGATCAGAACCGATTTTAATTCTTGTAGCAGTGTCCGGAACCTGACTGATGCATACTGCTATTTTCATTTTTCCTCCTTCAAAATCTTTAATTTTCGTTTCAAAAAATAAGTATGCACTTCTATAAATGCAATTGAATTTAGTGAGTATTAACGATGAATTTATTCGCACAAAAGTTCTTATCAATATATTTGCAATTAATAAATTGATCATTTAAGACTTCAGACAGTGAGAGATTTTTTTTATATTTGTCGTGAAGGAACATTGTGTAATATATTTTAGCTATGCCAGAGTTACCAAACCAAAAACCAACTTTTGAAGAAGATGTTGACTCGATAAGTGATATTGCCAGCCGTGTTGTGCTTTATAATGATGACTGGCATACATTTGATGAGGTTATTGCTCAGTTGATAAAAGCGATTAACTGTACTTACGAACAAGCACGGGCTCTTTCTTTCGAAGTTCATGTGAAAGGAAAGGCAATTGTCTTCAGTGGCTCAATGCCTGATTGTCTGAAAGTTTCCTCAATACTTGAAGAGATTGCTCTTCATACTCAAATCATTACTTAATTAAGCAGCAGATTCAAGTTTATTATCACAGCTTTTGCAGGAACATTCTGTATAAATTTCTTCATAACCATAATCAATAGTTAATTCTTCACCTGCTTCAATATTTCTTGAGGCGACAAGTATTAAGCTACCGTTCTCATCTTCATCAATATAGCAATTACTATCACAACTATGATTTATGTATTTGATTTTTTCAGTTGATGAGGCATCAATATAGGTATAATCATCTTTCCAGAAGATGTAAACATTATTTTCTTCATTTTCTCTTCTTATGCATTCATCTGCACTGATTTCTTCGCCTTCAATAAGGAGTATTCTTTGATCTTTTTTAATTGGAATTTTTGTAAAAATACCCTTGCCATGAACATCTGATTCTTTAACAATTATGTTTTCGTACAAGTAATTCATAAATAAATTTTATCCGCAATAGTGATTATCTAAAACTTTATGATAAAGTATCACAAAGTTAATTAAATCAGTTCAACTGTTAAACTAATTTGATGTTAAGTTTTCTTAAAGTTGATAACTTATTGATTACTATTCTTGAAATTGATATTGTTTAATTGGAAAAATCTATGATATAATGATAACTCAAATGGTACGAAATTGGCAACGCTTAACAATTAGAAATTATAAATGACTTAAGAAATTTTACTGTCTTTCTTTCATTTGAAAAAAAAAATTCAGATTTTAACAGCAGAAAATTTTAACTTCTTAGGAGGTCCTATGAGATACTTAGTGCTCTTCCTAATAGCTTTCCTGATAATTACCTCAAAAATTTTTCCACAAAACAATTTCACATACATTGGTGTTGATCAATGTGTAATGTGTCATAAAACTGAAAAACAGGGAAGTCAACTAAGCATTTGGAAAAACAGCAAACATTCCAAAGCTTATGAAACATTAAAAACTGAAAAAGCAAACCAGATTGCGAAAGAAAAAGGATTTACAACGCCTGCTGTTGAAACCAGCGAATGCCTTAAATGTCACGCTACAGGTTATAATCTTGATAAAGCAATGCTTGGAAACAAATTTAAAATTGAAGATGGAGTTCAGTGTGAAACCTGTCATGGTCCTGGTTCTGCGTACAAGGATATGAAAATTATGAAAGACCGTGCTCTGGCAATTAAGAATGGACTAATTGTTCATGAAGAAAAAGAAAAATTCTGCATTGACTGTCATAATGCAGAAAGTCCTACTTACACTGGTTTTGAGTTTGAAGAAAGTTGGGAAAAAATCAAACATTATGTTCCAAAAAACTAAATAAGAAAGAAAGCATCTATGAAACAACTGCTGATTTTCTTTCTGATTATATTCTGCGGAACTTTATTCGCTCAGAATATAAATGGAAGATTCTCTTCATCGCTTTACAGCTTTGAAAGATTTGATTCACTGGATGTGTCCAAAAATCATTTAAGGGCATATCAGATGCTGAATCTTAACCTCAATTATGGAGATGTTTCCATCCGATCATACCTGAATTTGGAAAATGATTTTGCTCAGGATATAAAAGATGATCCACGACTCAGATTTTATAATCTTTATCTTGAAGCAAGAAACATTTTAAATATCGGTACACTTAAATTAGGTCGTCAGCCAATCATTAATGGTGTGGTTGGCGGACTAATGGATGGAGTATCTCTTTCATTAAGAAAAGCTGATTTTCAGCTTAGCGGTTTTTACGGCGGTAATGTTCCCGCTTATCAGAAACTTGAACTTATTGAAAACTTTTCTGATAATTATATTGCAGGTGGAAGGCTTTCTACTACCATCATCAATAATCTGCGACTTGGAGTTGGATATGTAAATAAAAACTTCAGACCGCTGGATTATAAGGCAATACGGCTTGATCCTGATTTAAATCCGATAGAAGTATTAATTCAGAATAAATCAAACCAATTTCAGTTTTTAACAGGTGAAGCTTCTTATTACTTACCACAGAAATTTTCAGTTGATGTTAACTATGAATATGATTTGAACTTTATGGAAACTTCAAAGATTGAGTTTGCCGGACGATATGAAGAAATTAAAGATCTTGGTTTGAATTTTTACTACAGCTTCAGAGAACCTAAAATAAGATATAATTCAATCTTCAGTGTATTTGATTACGGCAACACTGAAGAAGTTGAAATGGGAGCTGATGTCAGAATTAATGAAAACTTTACAATTCTTGGTCAGCTTGGTATAGTGAATTATAAAGATGATAATGCTTCGAGAGTTGGAATTGGATTAGCAACAAGTGTTGGAACATTTAATTATAAAAAAACATTCGGTTATGCTGGTCAATTGGACGCAATATCTGGCTATTCCGCTTATACCATAGCTGATGGGCTGTTAACTCCTTCTGCAGGATTTTCATATACAACATATAAACTTTCCCCCGGTGCAGAAGAGAATTCAATTACTACAATACTTATTGGTATGAATATCAGACCCTTCAGGAAGCTTTCATTTGACATACAAGGACAGTATATGGATAATAAAATTTATAAAGATGATTTCAGATTACTGTTCAAGTTAAATCATTGGTTTAATCTAAATCTGTAGAGAAGTTATGAATAGAATTAAATATACATACAGTTTCTTATCAGCAGCAGTAATTATGTTTTTACTTATTGCTGCATTTCAGAAGGGTACATCTGAAAATGAAAACCCAAATGAAGGTAAGATTAAATTTTCTCATTCACTTCATTCTGAGTTAGTTGATTGTCAAACCTGCCACAACGCAGTAGTTGAAAGTACTTCGCTTACCACGCTTCAACTTCCCAATCACGATAATTGCTCTTCCTGTCATAGTGTAGATAATGATCAAGAATGCAAAACTTGTCATATAAATGATGTTTACGAACCATTAGTTCGAAAAAAATCTGAGTTGATTTTCAACCATAATTTTCATTTGAATAACTCAGATATGAATTGTGAATCCTGTCATAAAGGTTTAAAGGAAGTTGATTACAGCTGGCAGGCAGTTAGTGTTAATCCACCAATGGAAAATTGCTATAGTTGTCATAATGATAAATCAGTAGCATCAAATGCTTGCGAATCATGTCACATTTCGACTGCTAATCTTTTACCACAAAATCACAAAGTTTCCAACTATACCCGCAATCATAAATTTTTGGCAAATGCAGTTGATGCCAATTGCGTGATGTGTCATGATAATCAAAGTTGTAATGATTGTCATGTTGCTACAAATGTTATAACCGAAGTAAATCTTAACAACGATTTTTATCAACCATATTATCCGAGTAATTATACTGATGGGACAAAACTTCAGGCAATAAGACGAGTTCACGATTTAAATTACAGATTTACTCACGGTATGGAATCAAAAGGTAAAACTGCTGAATGTCAATCTTGTCATCAGGTAGAAACATTTTGTGCAAATTGTCATGCTGCAGAGAATACTGATTTCGCAGTAAGCGGAATAATTCCTGCTAGTCACCTGAAACCAAATTTCTTTACAATTGGTGTTGGAACAGGTGGCGGTGAGCATGCCATACTTGCAAGAAGAGATATTGAAAGATGTACTTCCTGCCATGATGTAAATGGTTCTGATCCAACTTGTATTACTTGTCACCTCGACAGCGACGGTGTTAAAGGAACAAATCCTAAAACACACGCAAGAGGATTTATGAAAAATGAAAAAGGAGATTGGCACGACAGTCAGGGTTCAATTTGTTATAATTGCCATACAAGTGCATCACCTAATTCACCTAAAACAGCCGGATTTTGCAATTATTGTCATGGGCTTTAATATGAAAAATAAAAATTTATGCATCGTATCATTACTTCTCTCTTTATTGATCATTGCTGCCTGCAGTGATATGAGAGTTGATGTTCAACCAGCACCAAAAATTGGTGTTCATCCTGAAGGAATAAACAATCCCAAGTCAGCAAATTTCCACGGTGTTTTGATACAAAATATTAATTGGAAATTAAGTGAATGTCAGAATTGCCACGCAGCTGATTATAGCGGAGGTATAACAGGTGCAAGTTGTTTAAATTGTCATAATCAACCAACAGGTCCTGAAGCTTGCAATACTTGTCATGGTGATTTTAACAATCCTTCTATTATAGCACCAAATAAAGGTGCTCACTTCAAACACCTTTATACTGCAATGAATGCGAAACAAGTTCTGTGTGTTGCTTGTCATCAGATTCCAGCTGGATTTAATTCACCGGGTCATATTGATGAAACTAAAGGAGCCGAAGTAATTTTCAGTAGTTTAGCCTTATTAGAAACGAATGAACCGGGCACACAGGATTATGATGCCTCACTTCCACTGTTTACGCCAAATCCAACCTATACAAAAACAAATCAATCCTGTGGTAACACATACTGCCATGGATATTTTAAGAATGGAAATACTGAGAATGTTGTTAGTTTCACATCGGGTTCAGCCGGTGCAAAATGTGGAAGTTGTCATGGTGATGTAACTACAGGAAATCCATTACCAAAAACCTCTGCTCAGGGTGGGACTCATCCGAATGTTGCTTCCTGTAATGCTTGTCATTCCGGTGTAGTTGATTTAGTTAATGGTAAATGGGTTAT
>CALHAB010000041.1 GCA_937934185.1 uncultured Ignavibacterium sp.
TTGATGTTTGGAATCGGAATGCTGCTCGTTGCAATTATGGGTCCGGGAACTCAGTTAGAACAATATCCAAACGGCTGGCCTGTTCTTAATTTAATCAAGCCACTGATGTTGAAAATTATTCCTTCAAACGCTTTGGCTTATGTTTTTACATTTACATTAGCAGCTCCGTTAGCACTTTACCGCGGTCCTTTGAATGTGTGGGGAATGGGTTATGGACTTGCAGCGGTTTTTCTTGCAAGCGGAATGATTCCTGCTTCGGTAATGGGACTTTTAATGGCTGTCGGACAAATTCAGGGAATTTCTGATCCAACAAATACACACAATGTTTGGCTTGCAAATGAAATGCGTGTTGATGTCCAAAAAGTATTGTGGAATACTATTCCTTATACCTGGTTACTAGCTTTTATAGGTTTAATTATTTCGGCAATAATGTTTATCTGAAAA
Organism: uncultured Ignavibacterium sp.; assembly: GCA_937934185.1. Classification (GTDB taxonomy): domain Bacteria; phylum Bacteroidota; class Ignavibacteria; order Ignavibacteriales; family Ignavibacteriaceae; genus Ignavibacterium. Next base: position 445 of record CALHAB010000041.1, read on the forward strand.
TTTTGTTTGAAATTTCACTTGTCATTCTGAGCAAAGCGAAGAATCCTATATTATTGGAAAAGATTCTTCGGTCGTTTCACTCCCTCAGAATGACAATAACATACAATCAGTTTAGGGTTAATAAAGACTTAGTAATTTTTAATGCCTCGAAAAATTAAAATAGGAATTGATGTCGGCGGAACATTTACTCACGCAGTAGCTGTGGATATTTCCAATTATTCTCTGCTTGGAAAATCCTGCGTGCCAACAACTCACAAAGCAAAAGAAGGAGTTGCACGAGGAGTTGTTGACTCGATGAAAAATCTTTTGAACGAAAACAATATCAATCCAGATGAAGTTGTGCTGATTGCTCATTCAACTACACAGGCAACGAATGCTCTGCTTGAAGGTGATGTTGCAGTAGTCGGAATAATCGGAATGGCAAAAGGTATTGAAGCAGTTCGAGCTAAAAATGAAATCAATTTAAAGAACATTGAGCTATCTCCAGAAAAATTTTTACAGACAAGATTTCGATTTATCAATTCTTCAAAAGAGATTTCAAAAGATGAAATAAGAAAAAATATTGATGAACTTTTAAACGAAGGCGCTCAGGTTATTGTTGCATCTGAGGCATTTGGTGTTGATGATACAAAAAATGAAGATTTGGTTATTGAAATTGCTGAGTCAATGAATCTACTTTGCAGTGCGGCAAGCAGAATTTCAAAATTATACGGACTTCGGGTCCGCACGAGAACAGCAGTAATCAATGCCAGTATGATGCCGAAAATGCTTGAGACAGCAAATATGACTGAGAAAGCAATTCGTGAAAGCGGTGTTAATGCTCCGCTGATGGTTATGCGTTCGGATGGCGGAATAATGGATATAAATGAAATGAGAAAACGCCCAATTTTAACAATGCTTTCAGGACCTGCTGCTGGAGTTGCTGCAGCTTTGATGTATGAAAAAGTTTCGGATGGAATTTTTCTTGAAGTAGGTGGCACATCAACAGATATTTCAGTAATTAAAAACGGAAAGCCGCAGGTTAAAAGCGCTCAGATTGGCGGCAACAGATTGTACCTTCGCACGCTTGATGTCCGTACTCTTGGAATTGCAGGCGGCTCTGTTCCAAGATTTCATAAAAATAAAATTGTTGATGTCGGTCCAAGAAGTGCACACATAGCTCAGTTAAATTATGTTGCTTTCTCCAACGAAGATTTTTCTGACATTGAACTTGAAAAAATTCAGCCGCTTGAAAATGATCCTGATGATTATCTCGCAATTAAAATCAAATCATCACAAAATAAATTTACTGTTACTCCTACAGAAGCTTCTTATTTGCTGAATCTGGTTGAGGAGAAAGGACACAGTGAAGGAAATATCAATTCAATCAAAAAAACTTTTTCAGGATTATCAAAAATCTTTAATAAATCTGAAAATCTTTTAGCTGAAGAAATACTGACAATCTCATCAGAAAAAATTAAACCTGTGATTGAACAATTAATTCGTGAATACAAATTAGATAAAGAGTTGGTTGAATTAGTCGGCGGCGGCGGCGGTGCTTCGGCAATTGTTCCTTTCACTTCAAAATATCTGAATTATCCTCATCGCATCGCAAAGGATTGTGAAGTGATTTCAGCAATCGGTGCTGCACTTGGAATGATACGCGATTCAGTCGAGAAAACAATTATCAATCCGACTGAGCAGGACATTATTGCATTACGGCAGCAGGCATTTGAATCTGTAGTTAAGATGGGTGCTAATCCGGAAACAATTGAAGTAAGCATTGAGATTGATACTACAAACAAAAAAGTCATAGCGGTAGCAATGGGCTCGAGTGAAATGCGTTCAAAAGAAATTGTCAGCAGAATTTTATCAGATGATGAATTGTTGGATATCGCTTCTAAATCTTTAAGGACAGATAAAAAAGATGTTAATGTTTTTTTCAAATCAGATTTCTTCACAGTTTTCAATATTGAAAGAGTTAATAAACATCTGTTCGGTTTGATTAAAGAAAGTGTGAACAGCTTCAGAATTATTGATAAAGAAGGAACAATAAAACTTCAGCTTCAGAATGCAAAAGGATTGAAAGTGAAAGTAAGTGAAGTCAAATCCTCGATAATAAAAATTATATCTGAGTTGACTTCATTTGGCGATGCCGGTGCTCTGGTACCCGATATATTTATTATAGCTTCTTCAAGAATTCTGGATTTTACCGGACTTATTAACGAGACACAAATTATTTCACTTGCTGAGTTTGAGCTTTCTAAAATCTCACAGGATGAAACTGTTGTTATTTTAGCTTCGCAGAAAAAATGAAAGTACTTGATAAGAAATACGATTACATAATTTATCCTGCTAATCTTGCAGGTTGTGTAACTGCAATTCAGAAATCAAATGAAGGTGCAGAAGTTTTATTACTCAACAATTATGGTTTTCCGGGTGGAGAAATTGCTCACAGTCTTTGCTGTCATCAGTTCCTTGATGATGATTTAATGTCCGGAACAACACTTGAGATTTATAATCAGATTGTTGAAGAAAGGCACGGATTATTTTACAGATATCAAAACCAAGTTGTTATTAATCCTGAAGTTGTTAAATATGCTCTTCAATATAACCTTGAACAAAATAAAATTGATTTATTATTTCATGTTATTCCGTTCAGATTAAAAGAACAAAGCTCGCTCATTCAGATTCATCTTTCAGCAAAAGAAGGTGAGCTGGTTTACTCGTCAAAAAAAATTATTGATTGCAGCGAAAATTTTTCACTGATGAAACTGTTGGGAATAGAGCGAAAGCTTATTAAAGCAAATTTTAATTTGTTTGTAAGTAAGTCCGGAAACAACGGATTTAATATTGATTTATCAAAAGATGAAGATGTAATTAGGCATCCGTCTGTTGAAAAATTTATTCAATTATTTGATTTAAGATTCTGGGTTTCACTTAAAATCCCAGTTGAGAATGATGAATTGTTTCTTGAAAATGAAGCCCAGAAAATTCTGAATGAATATGAAATTTATTTACTTACTAAAGGTTCAAGAGTTCAGCTTATTGCACCGCAAACATATAGGTTTTACGAATCTGGATCTTTACCAGACATTAATGACAAGATATTTCATGTCAATTCACTGATTAAAGAAAATCTTGGAATCGAATACACTTTAATTAAATCATCTTTGATTGAAAAAGCATTGAAGGAAAAAATAAATCAAAATGTCAAATGAGTTGATTCAAAAACTTAAAAGAAAACTGATCGTCTCCTGTCAGGCAGAAGGAGATTCTCCTTTCAATTCTCCTGAAGGTGTTACGATGTTTGCCAAAGCAGCTATAATTGGAGGCGCTGCGGCTATTCGTTCAGAAGGAATTGCCAAGACAAAAATGATAATTGATCAGACAAATGTGCCTGTAATCGGATTAGTCAAATCAAAGTTCGAAGATGGTTCGGTCAGGATAACAGGATGCTTTAAAGATGTAGAGGATTTAATTTCAATCGGTACGCATATCATCGCAATTGATGGAACTTTCAGATTGAGAGAAAATTTAAGCGGTCCTGATTTTATAAATAAAGTGAAATCAGAATTTGATTGTTTGGTAATGGCAGACATTGCAAAAGAAGATGAAGCAATTGAATGCGCTGAAGCAGGTGCTGATTTAATTTCAACAACACTGAATGGATACACACCTGAAACTATTCAGGATAAAATTAAATCACCAAATTTTGAATTAGTAAAATCTATAGTTGATAAAATTAGAATTCCCGTCATTGCAGAAGGGAGAATTAATACTCCACAGGATGCTGGAAAAATGATTGACTCAGGTGCTTATGCAGTTGTCGTTGGCACAGCGATTACAAGACCTCATATAATTACGGGCTGGTTTGTTGATGCAATAACTAAAACTTATAAATGAGGCTAAAGCCTATTGTATCTTTGAAATTTTCTTCAGTTGACTAAAGTCAACTGCAATAGAAAATAATTTTAGAAGTATCTATTGCAGTCAGCCCTGCTTGCAGCAGGCAAGTTTAGCTGATTGAAATCATTATTTAATAGATTAAATAGCTTTAGCTTCATTAGAAATTGACTTAAATATAAAATTCAGATCAATCTATTGCAGTCAGCTTTAGCTGACTGTTGTCAATAGTTCATAACTAAAATGGCTTTAGCCACATTTGGAGATTGTGTTATGAGTTGGATTAGAATCTGGGTTCATCTTGTTTTTTCAACAAAAAACAGAGAGCCATATTTCTCTTCTCCTGAACTCAGAAAAAATGTTTTTAATCATATAAAACAAAATGCGGAAGAAAAAGAAATCTGGCTTGATATGATTGGCGGCTGGCAGGATCATATTCACTGTTTATTATCTTTAGGTAGAGAACAAAGCATTAGTAAAGTTGCGCA
>CALHAB010000042.1 GCA_937934185.1 uncultured Ignavibacterium sp.
CGACCCCAAATTCTATTTTTTTTGCACGCCAAATATAATTCGCAGTTGAAGAATTTACAAATCAGTCACCGAATGAAATTCCTACTCTTCGCGCAGCAATGACCGCCTGATCATCAGGCTTAACCAATTTTTGACGAGAAATTGCGTCTTCAATTTTAACGCTTTTTATTTCGTTTCCTTTTAACGCAACCATTCTACCAAATTTTTTCTGTGCAACTAAATCAATTGCAAATGCACCAAACTTTGTGGATAAAATTCTGTCAAACGGAGTCGGGCTTCCGCCTCTTTGTAAATGTCCAAGTACAGTTACTCTCGTTTCCCTGCCGGTGTTTTCTTCAATTTTATCTGCAACAACTTTACCGATTCCTCCAAGCTGTACCGGGTCTGTTCTTTTAATGTCTGTACCTCTTGTAACTATTTGTCCTCCCAACGGTTTGGCACCTTCAGCTACACATACCAAACTGAATTTCTTTCCCATCAATTCACGTTCTTTAATTTTAGCATAAACTTTATCCCAGGAAAAAGGAATTTCAGGAATCAGAATAATATCTGCACCACCAGCCAGTCCGCCGTTAAGTGCAATCCAACCTGCATATCTTCCCATAACCTCGACTACTAATACTCTGTGATGCGATGCTGCTGTAGTATGTAAACGATCCAGAGAAGTTGCAACAACATAAACTGCTGAGTCATGTCCAAAGGTTAAATCAGTTGCTTCAAGATCATTGTCAATTGTTTTGGGAACTCCGATCACATTCATTCCCATCTGCGAAAGTTTATTACAGATATGCATTGTGCCGTCTCCGCCAATTGCAATCAGAGCATCAAGGTTCCACGCTTTATAATTATTCAAAGCAGCTTGAGATTTATCCTGTATTTCTATTTTACCGGCAACTTCAACAGGCCAATGAAAAGGGTCACCTTTGTTTGATGAACCAAGTATTGTTCCTCCCCTTGCCAGAATTCCAGATACATCTTTGTTGGTAAGTTCTTTTGCTTTACCTTCTACAAGTCCTTCAAAACCATCGAGAATTCCGAACACAGTCATTCCATAATCTTCAGCAGGTTTAGTTACACCTCTAATAACGGCATTCAATCCCGGACAATCACCTCCACCTGTTAAAATTCCAATTCTTCTTATTTCATTTTTTCTTGGCATTTAAGTCTTTCCTGTTTTGTTCTTATATAGTTCTAAAATTTTTGAAGTGCAATTTAATTAATTCACTTAAAACATCGTTTCCAAATTTATTTTTAATGTGACTTGCAACATCATTGACTTTATTTGATGCGCCAAGCGGCAAATCAATTTTCAATTCATTGCTTTTCTTTTCAAACCATTTTAATAATCTTTCTCTTGCAATAATTGATGCAACAGCAACACCATAAAATCTTTCTGCTTTTTCTGTGAGAATCAGATTAAAATTATTCAATTTTTTGTTTAACTCTGTTCTTATCAAATCTTCAGCACAAAATTTATCAATTACCAATTCCGTGTATTCAAATTTATTTTGTAATTCCTCAATTGCCTTTGTGTGTGCCCAAATCAAAATTGAATTCAGATTTTTAAAACTCTCATATAATTCGTTATATCTTTTAGGTTGTATCTCAATTACAGAGAATCTGTCAGGGAATCTTTTTTTAATATTAAATGATATTCTCCTGATCTCATTATCGGAAAGTTCTTTGCTGTCTTTAATATTAAGATCGGATAAATCTTTTTTGATTTTATTATCGAAAGCAAAAGCCGCAACTACAAGCGGACCAAAAAAATCTCCTTTACCACTTTCATCAGAACCGATATAAGATTCAGGTTCTTTAATATCTTCAACTTCAAAGTTCAGTTTTGAGTTAATAAGCGAATCAATTTTTTTATATAAATCAGAATTCGGGTTCCCTTGCAAAACATTCTTAATTCCTTTCTTTCCGAAATAAACAAGGAATTTCGCACTATCTTTACCTTTACTGATATTGATTTCGAAGTTGTATTGTTTTTTAGTCGGTTCGTCCACAATAAAGCCATCATTGAGAAGAAGATTTCTGATTTTATTAACTTCTTCTAAAGCATTCAGCTCTATTTTAGAATTCTGTTTCTGGAATGATGATTGCATTGGCTTTGATAACTTTTATTTTTAATTTTCAATTGTTATAAAGGAGATACTTCAATGAGAAAAATAATATTTATTTTCAGTATGATTTTCATCTTTCAAATCGTGAATGTATTTGGTCAGGATAAAACAGAATCAGTAAATAATCTAGTTAATACACTCAAGCAAAAAGTTTTATTAAATGATGATCAATCTGCCTCAATTCAGAAAGTTCTGAATGACCTTATCACTAAATCGAAATCTGTTGATGATAAAAATGATTTAGTGAAAGAAGCACAAAACAAAGTTGAATCATATCTTGATAAAAGACAAAAACTTAAATATGATATTATCAAGAATGATTGGTGGAAACAGGTTCAAGCTATTCTGTAATTTTAAGTCCCGTTCAGACGGGACTTTTTATTTTCCAATCTTGTAAATTTTAACCTCAACTGTTCCGTCTGAAATCATATCAAGCTTTTTAGCAGCTGCAAAAGATAAATCTATGACTCTGCCTTTGAAGTCTGGCATCCTGTCGTTGACTCTTACAATTACAGTTTTATTGTTTTTAAGATTTCTTACCAGCAATTTAATTCCAAATTGCAGCGAAGGATGTGCTGCGGTAAAATCATTCATATTAAATATCTCACCGCTTGCAGTTTTTTTACCGTGATATTCATCTGCATAATATGAAGCAATTCCCTGTTCAATGAATTCCAAATCATTGGCAGATAAATTTTGTTCGTCGAAATCATTGTAATCTTTTTCAGATGTAAATCTTTTGCTGGCCGAGCAGGAGGTAATCGCTAAAATAAAAAGTATGAGTAATATGCTTTTCAATTCATTCATAAAGTAATAATTGATGCAACTTTTATTATTGCAGTTTCAGTCCGCAAACGATTTTCGGCCAATGAATAAATTTCTTTATCATCTATTGAATTTATTTCTTCATCAGACAAACCGCCTTCCGGGCCGAAAATAAAATAAATCGGTAGATCACCTTTAATCAATTGTTTTTCAAATCTTTTATTAACCTTTTGATCAAAAATTATTTTTCTGCCTTTTATATGATTCAAATCATTCAATGAAGAAATTATTTTTATTTCAGGAAGTATTGACTGCAATGATTGTTTGATTGTTTCGATTGCAATTTTACTGAGCTTGTCAATGTTGATTTTATCAGCCACAGATCTTTTTGCTTTATATATAATGATTTTTGATATGCCAAGTTCAACGAGTTTTTCGAATGCAAATCTGAATCTGTCTTTGTTCCTAAGCAAAGGGATACAAAAAAAGTAGTTGGGAAATTTTTCTTCGAATGATTCAACGGATATTATTTCAGCTTCCAAATATTTTTTACTTATGGTTTCGATTCTGCAAAAATATATTTTGCCTTTACCGTCAGTAATAAATATTTCATCTCCTGTTTTTTTTCTGAATACTTTTATGCAATGATGGAATTCATCATCACTTAATGTAATCGAATCAGATGAAACCTGATCAGAATAAAACAACTCTATGTCAGAAAGCAACTCCAAGGTCAAATACCCATTCTGTTTTTCCAAAATTATCAAAAGCGTATTCAATTCTAAGAAGATTGTAAGGCAAAACCAAAAATGTTAATCCCAATCCATAACCACTCTTGAATCTATTAATACTTAAACTCTGATTCTTATATAAAGTTGTACCAGCATCACCAAAAAGCTGAGTGTAAAGTGCCAGTCTGTACTTTAAAAGCTGTTTGGGAATGACAGGAATAAAATCCAGATCAATATTTAACTCTTCAATAATAGGATAGAAAAATTCCAACGATGTAAAATAAAAATGATTGCCTTCTGTCTTTCTTGTAAAATAGCCACGAATTCTTTCATCTAATCCCAAGATTGAATAATCATAAAAAGGTATTTTATCGCCGGAAGTAAATCTTGCTGAAAATCTCCACTTGGAAAAAAGTTGCCCGACAATATTTCTGTATTCACGAAAATCAAATCGTGCAACCTGATAGTTAATCGAATTAATATTCATACCTTTGAAAGAATAACTTGCCTGAGTGAAAATTCCTTCACGCGGAAATTGTACAAGGTCACGGGAATCAAATTCATATCCTAATTGTAACTCAGGGAATCGATCAATTCTCTGACCTGAAACATTTATGCCTTCAAAAAATTTGTCAGTTTCATAATAGTTATACGCTGCCGCAGCATAAAATTTATGAAACAGTAAAAGTCTTTTGCCAAACAACAGATATGGTCTGAAAAATTTTTGCTTGAAAGGTTCACCGTATAAAATTTCTGCCGAAGGGCTTTTGTTGTTTACATTAGAGTAAACAAATCCAACTCTTAAAAAGAAATCTTCTTTTCCTATAAGGTTCGGGTTATAATAATTCAATGCGAATGAAGGATCGTAGCCAAAAGCTGTTATGGCATTTATTTGTTCATTCCTGCCACGAAAATTATCTATCCTTAAAAAAATTCCGTAAGAAAGTTTTTTCCAGTCTCTTTCTTTAATATTAACAAACGGAATCGGATAGATATACCAGCGCTCTTCAAGTTTTATTTCAAGTATGTTAACTGACTTTTCAATTAAAGGATTTACATATACATGTGCGAATAAACCCAAGCTATAAATTCTCTCTCTGTTATAAAAAATAATTTCAGGTGTAAGAGTATCGCCGATTGAAAAAGTTAATTCGCGTGTGATTATAAATTCTTCAGTCTGATCATTTCCGACAATACGAATTGAATCCACTATAAAAGGATATAGATTTTGTATTGACACTGAATCAGTTGATTGAGCAGGAGTTACAGCAGATAAAATAAATATGTATAAACAAAATCGTTTTAAATTTTGAATCAAGGATATTTCTCTTCAGTTTGAGCACAAAAATAGGGCTGCTTCGGATTATTTTTTAATTCCAAAAACAGCCCTTGAATTTTAATTTGCTAAATTTTCTTCGGCATATTCAGAAACAGGAATGCAGGTGCAAACAAGATTTCTGTCACCATAAGCATTATCAACTCTCGCAACTGACGGCCAGAATTTATTAGTACGAGTCCACTTTAACGGATAACCGGCTTTTTCACGACTGTATGGAAAATCCCATTTGTCCGAAATAAGCATTTGAAGTGTGTGCGGAGCATTTTTCAAAACATTATTATTCGGATCAGCTTTACCTTCTTCGATCTCTCTGATTTCTTCTCTTATTGAAATCATTACTTCGCAAAATCTGTCGAGTTCTGCTTTTGATTCGCTTTCAGTCGGCTCAACCATCAGAGTTCCCGGAACCGGGAAAGAAACGGTCGGAGCGTGATAACCATAATCCATTAATCTTTTTGCAATATCTTCAACTTCGATATGAGCAGAGTGTTTGAACGATCTCATATCAAAAATTAATTCGTGACCAACTCTTCCATTAATTCCAGAGTATAATGCAGGAAAATATTTCTCAAGCTTTGCTTTGATGTAATTTGCATTAACAATTGCAGCTTTGGTTGCATTGGTAAGACCATCGCTTCCCATCATTTTAATATAAGCATAAGAAATAATTAGGATGCCAGCGCTTCCCCACGGAGCAGAAGCAACTGAATGAATTGATTTTTCTTTGTTGATGTTAACAACTGAGTGTCCGGGTAAATACGGAACGAGATGTTTTGCAACGGCAATCGGACCCATTCCCGGTCCGCCACCACCATGAGGAATGCAGAAAGTTTTGTGAAGATTGATATGACAAACATCAGCACCAATAACTGCAGGACTTGTTAAACCGACCTGAGCATTGAGATTTGCACCGTCCATATAAACTTGTCCGCCATACTGATGAATAATTTCACATATTTCTTTGATTGACTCTTCAAACACACCGTGAGTTGATGGATAAGTTACCATCAAAGCCGCAAGATTATCTTTGTTTGCTTCAGCTTTCTTCTTTAAATCTTCTACATCAATATTTCCGTGAGCATCACAATTAACTACAACCACTTTCATTCCTGCCATTACCGCACTTGCCGGATTTGTTCCATGTGCAGATGAAGGGATTAAAGTTACATTCCGATGGCCTTGTCCAATATCTTCAAGATATGCTCTTATAACAGATAGACCAGAATACTCACCTTGTGCACCTGAATTTGGCTGAAGTGAAACTGCTTCAAAACCTGTAATCTCAGCTAAATCTTTTTCAAGTTCATCAAATAACTCCTTATATCCCTGTGCTTGTTCCTGAGGGATAAACGGATGAAGTTCTGCAAACTCAGGCATAGTGACACCAAGCATTTCTGTTGCTGCATTTAATTTCATAGTGCAGGAACCAAGCGGTATCATTGAGTGCACAAGAGATAAATCTTTATTCTCAAGTCTTTTTATATATCTCATCATTTCAGTTTCTGAATGATAGGAATTAAAAACAGGATGTGTGAGATAATCTGACTTTCGTTTTAATGATGATGGAAATGAATTGAAAGCATCGTACTCTTTTTCATCGATGTTCTTAAACTCAAAATTCTTATTGACAGCATTACCAAAAATTTCAATCAACTCTACTACATCATCAAAAGTTGTAACTTCAGAAATGGAAATTCCAATGCTGTTATCTTTGTTATATCTCAGATTGATTTCTTTCCTTAATGCTTCGTCGTGAATTTTTTTCTGTAATTGATTATCTGTAAGTAAAGTGATCGTATCGAAATAATTTTGATTCTTCTGAGTATAACCAAGTTGTTTCAAAGATTGAGATAAAAATTTGGTAAGATTATTAATCCTTACAGCAATTTGTTTTAATCTTTCAGGTCCGTGATAAACTGCATACATTCCTGCCATCACAGCAAGCAGAACCTGTGCAGTACAAATATTACTTGTGGCTCTTTCTCTTTTGATATGCTGCTCTCTTGTCTGAAGAGCCATTCTCAGTGCACGATTTCCCTGAGTATCAATTGAAACACCGATTATTCTGCCAGGAATATTTCTCTTGAATTCATCTTTGGTTGACATATAGGCAGCGTGAGGTCCACCATAACCCATCGGCACGCCAAATCTTTGAGTAGAACCAACTGCACAATCAGCACCAAATTCACCTGGTGGAGTTAATAAAGTCAAACTCAATATATCAGCCGCAACTATTTTATAAATACCGAGAGAGTCAGCTTTCTTAAAGAGATCATTATAATCATAAATTTCACCACTGTCAGATGGATATTGAACAATCAATGCAAAGTAATCATTATTAAGTTCAAATGATTTGTGATCATCAATTACTAATTCAATTCCCAGCAACTTAGCTCTTGTTTTTATTACATCAATTGTCTGTGGGAAGAGTTCATTCGATACGAAAAATTTATGTGAGTTAAGCTTGTCTTTCTTTCTGAGGTTATGAAACATTATCATTGCTTCGGCTGCAGCAGTACCTTCATCAAGAAGTGAAGCATTTGCAATCGGTAATCCAGTTAAGTCAGATACAACTGTCTGAAAGTTTAATAAAGCTTCGAGTCTTCCCTGAGCAATTTCTGCCTGATAAGGAGTGTATTGAGTGTACCAGCCGGGATTTTCAAGAATATTTCTTCTGATGACTGATGGTAAAATTGTCGGATAATAACCCATTCCTATATATGTCTTGAAAATTTTATTCCTTGAAGCAAGCTCTCTTAATTTTTTTAAGTACTCAAATTCAGAAAGCGGCTCACCTATATTTAATGGTTTTGATAATTTAATATTTGCGGGAATAGTCTGAGAAACTAAATCATCAATTGATTTGGCTCCACATTCGACTGCCATTTGATTTAATTCATCAATTGAAGGACCGATGTGTCTGTGCTCAAATTTGTCAGGATGTTCGAAAGGTTTCATAATAATTCTCAGTAAAATGTTAAAGATTTATAATGACTATTACAAAATTAAACAAATAAAATTTCAAACTGATTCAATAAGGATGAGATAAAATTACTTTTGTGACTTGAGTATCTTTTCCATAGCTTTTTTAGCAGCATTCTGCTCAGCAGATTTTTTATTTTTACCTGTACCAATTCCAATGATCTCATTATCTATACTCACCTGAACAGTAAAAATTCTTTCGTGCTGTGGTCCCTCTTCTTTTATTACTTTATAGTTAGGTAAATCAAGTTTGTTTGCCTGTGCATATTCCAAAAGCTGACTTTTATAATTTTCATCAATTAAATGTTCGCCTGCTTCAACAATCGGATCAATTAAAACCTTACGGATAAAAGTGCGGCAGGCATCCAATCCCTGATCGAGATATAATGCACCTACCAATGCTTCAAAAGCATCCGAAAGAACTGTTTTAGCTCCGCGCGAGAATGTATTGGACAGATTCTGATTAATAAGTAAAAATTTTACAAGACCAATTTCTTCTGCACTTTCAGCCAAAGAATTTCTGTTAACTATTTTAGCTCTTACTTTTGTGAGGAAACCTTCGTCCTTATCAGGATAGAGATGAAATAGATATTCAGCAGTTACCAGACTTAGAACAGCATCGCCCAGGAATTCAAGTCTTTCGTTGGAGGCATCATCTTCATCAAGTTCTTCGAGAAAGGAGCGATGAATTAATGCCTGAACATAATATGATTGATCTTTTATTTGGCAGCCGATAATTTTTTCGAGGTCATAAAACTGCTGCGAGGTAAGAAGTTTTTTTGATAATTTATTTTTTTTGGAAACCCGCCTGCTGAAAATATTTTTAATGCGGGAGAATATTCCGTCCAAGATTAGTCCTCAAATTTTTTAAACAGCAATGATGCATTATGTCCGCCAAAACCAAATGTATTACTTATTGCAGCACGAACAGTTTTTTTAGTAGCTGATAAAGGTGAATAATTCAAATCACATTCAGGATCTGGATTGGTAAGGTTAATTGTTGGAGGGATTATATCATAGTAAACAGCCAGAACAGTTGCTATTGCTTCAATTCCACCTGCAGCACCAAGTAAATGTCCTGTCATAGATTTTGTTGAATTAACAACCAATTTATAGGCGTGTTCACCAAAGACGGTTTTGATTGCTTTTGTTTCATTCACATCATTGTAAGGAGTTGAAGTGCCATGTGAATTTATATGATCAATATCTTCGGGCTTTAATTTAGCATCAAGGATAGCTTCTCGCATTGATCGGACAGCACCTTCTCCACCCGGGGCAGGAGCAGTAATGTGATAAGCATCGCCGGTTAATCCGATGCCAACTATTTCAGCGTAAATTTTAGCGCCACGATTTAATGCATGATTCAATTCTTCAAGAATAATTGTTCCGGCACCTTCACCCATAACAAAACCATTCCGGTCTTTATCAAATGGTCGTGAAGCTTCTTTGTATCTATCATTCCAGGTTGAAAGTGCTTTCATAGCATTGAAGCCTCCGATTGCCATTTCAGAAACGGATGCTTCACTTCCACCAGTAATCATAATTTCAGCATTGCCTCTTTGAATTAACATAAAAGCATCTGCAATTGCGTGCGATGAAGTTGCACAAGCTGAAGTGGTGGCATAATTCGGACCTTTAAATCCATATTTTATGGAAATCTGGCCAGCAGCCAAATCGGCTATCATCATCGGAACAAAAAATGGACTAATAACTTTTGGGTTATTGGATTGGAAATATTTGAAGTGTTCTGTTTTCAGAGCTTCTATTCCACCGATTCCACTGCCAAAAATAACTCCGGCTCTATCTTTATTTATTTTATCCAGATTTAATCCAGAATCTTCAATGGCTTCCTGAGCAGAAACAAGTGCAAATTGTGTGAACGGATCAAGCCGTTTTACACTTTTTTTATCGAAATAATTTTCCGGGTTAAAATTCTTTATTTCAGCAGCAAATTTTGTATCGAAGTTTGTCGTATCGAAATGAGTGATGAGGTCAACACCGTTTCTGCCTTCAATCAAGCCTTGCCAATAGTCTTTAACATTGTTACCTATGGGCGTTACAGCCCCCATACCAGTTACAACAACTCTTCTCTTTTCCATAAAAGTGTGATTAGAGATTTAGTCGGGATGAAGCTCCCGACTAAATCCTTAACCTAATTTTGATTTAAGATAATTAATAGCGTCTCCAACCGTACCGATTTTCTCTGCATCTTCATCAGGGATGGAAATCTGAAAAGCACTTTCAAAACCCATAACCAACTCAACGATATCTAATGAATCAGCACCTAAATCATTGGTAAATGATGCTTCGGGAGTAATTTGTGATTCTTCTACACCCAATTTATCAATAATGATTTCCTTTACCTTTGCTTCAACATCCATTGTTTTCTCCTATATTTTATTGATGATTTTTGTTAACGAATATTTGACTATTGTAAATTTAATAAAATTGAAATTCAATAAAAAAAGTTACATAGTTAAACCACCATCCACGGTAATAACCTGACCTGTGATGTATTGAGCATCTTCACTGCAGAGGAATGCCACCATTTTTGCAACATCTTCAGGTAAACCTATTTTACCAAGTGGAATGTTCTGAACAAGTTTTTGTTTTTGATCTTCCGTTAATTTGTCAGTCATATCAGATTTTATAAAGCCCGGCGCAATTGCATTGACGGTAATTCCTCTTGAAGCAACTTCCCTTGCAACTGATTTTGTAAATCCAATTACACCTGCTTTTGAAGCAACATAATTTGCCTGTCCGGGATTTCCAATCAATGCAACAACTGATGAGATATTTACTATTCTTCCTGATCTTTGAGAGATCATATTTTTCAACACTGCTTTTGTACAATTAAAAACACTTTTAAGATTAGCATCAATTACATCATCAAAATCTTTTTCAGTCATTCTTAATAACAGAGTATCTCTTGTAATTCCGGCATTGTTGATTAAGAAATCAACACCGCCAAGTTTTTCAATCGCTTCTGAAATTGCTTTTTGAGTTTCATCAAAGGAAGAGACATCCGCTTTGATTGCAAAAATTTTTGTTTGCGAATTTTCAAGTTCTTTAATCAATTGCTGTGCAGCTTCATCTGATTTATTGTAGATAAAAGCAACATCAGATAAAACATTTTTGTAACTTGTATTGGTAGCTAATTCCTTAACAATTGCTCTTCCGATTCCTCTTGTGCCGCCGGTTACAATTGCTTTTTTATTTTTTGTTTCCATCAGATAAAACTCCGTTTTGGACCTGAGATAGAACTTCTTCTTTATAGCTTAATAATTCTTTAAATCCTTCATCGCCAAGAAAGTAATGGATTTCTTCCTGGCAGGCTTCAAAGATTGTTGTATCAGATACAGGAAATTTATTACAGTAATGCAAACGATCAATATGTTCGTCATCAATGGTTAATGTATTCTGATAAATTGTTAATGGAAATAAAACGCAATACATTGGTTTATATTTCCATTTATGCTCACCTTCCAACAAAGCCAATCGCTGAAGAACGCACAAACCATTTTTATCAAGGAAAGCGCATTTGTTATTGATAATCTCGGTGCCAACAGCAATGCCGGATTCAAAGTCTTCATCTTCTTCAGCTTCTTCAAACCAGTCAGAAATATTTTTAGATTGAGTTTCATCCATTAAAGGGATGATTTTATCTTTTATACTCAGTATAAGTTCGCTTTCTTTCAAATCAGTATAAACACCATAGTGGCAGCATTCACCGTTGCACCTGCATCCGAATTTGAAAGTAAAGATATTCGGATCAATCTTAATTCCATTTATAAATTTTTCTTTAATACTCATTGGTTGTTAAATATATTGATAAACATCTTCATATTTGTCAATTCCAAAGACTTTGACATCGGGATTGATACGCTTGACTAATCCTTGTAAAACTTTTCCTGGACCAATTTCATAAAATTCTACAATTCCATCATTGATCATATTCTGAATTGTCTCTTCCCATCGGACAGGTGAGGTTAATTGTTCAAACAATAATTGTTTAATTTCATCCTTATCGGAGACAGGCTTTGCTGTAACATTAGCATAAACCGGAAATCTTGCATTATAAAAATGAGTTTCATCAAGTGCTTTTTGTAATCTCTCTTTGGCAGGTTCCATCAAAGGTGAATGAAATGCTCCGCTTACAACCAGTTCTTTAACAAGTTTAGCACCGTTGGATTTACAAAGCTCCATAGCTTTTTTAACACCATCAACAGAACCCGAAATTACTATTTGACCGGGCGAATTAAAGTTTGCACACTGAACAATTCCCGCAGATGAAGCTTCTTTACATAAATTATCAACAACATCTGGCTGAAGTCCGACAATTGCAGCCATTGTTCCTTTCATAACTGTTCCGGCATACTGCATTGCAAGTCCGCGCTGTCTGACTAATTTCATTGCTTCATAAAACTGAATTGCACCAGCAGCAACAAGCGCCGAATACTCACCAAGTGAGTGCCCTGCAGCAGCATCGGGTCTCAAGGTTCTTAATAAACTAGCAAGGACAACCGAGTGAAGAAAAATTGCTGGTTGAGTATATTCTGTTTGTTTTAGTTCTTCTTCCGGTCCGTTAAACATTATGTATGAAAGATTTGCACCAACTGCTTCATCTGCAGTTCGGATCATTTCCTTAGCTTCAACAGAATTGTCGAAAAGATCTTTTGCCATTCCGACATATTGCGATCCCTGACCGGGAAATAAAAAAGCTTTTTTTGCCATAGTTAAAATATTTTGTTAATCAATTGCCCACACAAGATGAGAAGCGCCCCAGGTGTAACCAGCACCAAAAGCTGATAATATTAAATTATCACCCTTCTTTAATTTACCAGCTCTGTAATATTCAGTTAGACATAAAGGAATTGTTGCAGCTGTTGTGTTACCATATCTGTCAATGTTAATCATCACTTTATCTTTGCTGATTCCCATTCTTTCAGCAGTTGCATCAATAATTCTTAAGTTTGCCTGATGCGGAACAAGATAAGCTACATCTTCAGATTTTAATCCGCTTATCTCCATAACTTCAGCAGAAACATCAGCCATTCCTTTTACTGCAACTTTGAAAACAGCTTTTCCATCCTGATAAATGTAATGCCATTTCTTATCAACTGTTTCGTGAGATGCTGGATTTAAGCTTCCACCACCAAGCATATAGAGAGCATCTTTCCCGGAACCATCAATTCTTAAAATGGATTTTTTTAGTCCAAGGTTCAAATTTTCAGTTGGTTCAAGTAATACAGCAGAAGCAGCATCACCAAAAAGAATACAAGTATTCCGGTCAGTATAATCAGTTATGGCACTCATCTTATCAGCACCAATAACCAGAACTTTCTTATATCTGCCGCTTTCAACTAATGAAGCACCGGTTTGCAAAGCAAATAAAAATCCCGAACAGGCAGCAGATAAATCAAATCCCCAGGCATTTGGAATTCCAAGATTATGCTGAACTAAAGTTGCTGTTGCCGGGAAAAACATATCTGGGGTAACAGTTGCGATGATAATTACTTCAATTTCTTTTGGGTCAACATTATGTTTTTCAAATAAATCTTTTGCAGCCAGAGTTGCCAGATCACTGGTTGCGCCGTTTTCGATTATTCTTCTTTCGCGGATTCCGGTTCTCGTTCTTATCCATTCATCGTTTGTCTCAACGATTTTTTCAAAATATTTATTATCAAGAACTTTTTCCGGAACATACATTCCGACTGCTGTTATCATTGCATTATATTTTCTTGTATCAGTCATTCTTTATCCATTTTTTTTGTTAGAATATTCATTGATTGATTTTTCAATTTTATCAACAAGTTTTTTGTCATACATAAGCTTTGCTTTAAGAACCATATTAGTAATTGCTTTGGGAGTACTTGAACCGTGCCCAATAATGGAGATTCCATTAACGCCAAGCAATGGAACACCACCATGTTCCTGATAATCCAGAGATTTCAAAGCTTTCTTCAATGTACTTTTAACCAGAACAATTTTCAGTGCATCAATAATATTTTTCTTTGCAGTTTGTTCAAGTAAATGCTTTAGAAGTTTTGGAACTGCTTCTCCAAATTTTAATAAAATATTACCCACAAAACCATCGCAAACAACAACATCAACTTTACCCGTAAGAATATCTCTTCCTTCAACATTACCGATAAAATTCAGATTGGAATTTTTTAATAGATTATATGCCTCATTAGCAACTTCATTTCCTTTTCCTTCTTCTTCACCCATACTTAAAACACCAACGGAAGGATTTGAAACTCCACCCATTTCTTTTGCATAGATAGTTCCCATAATTGCGTATTCAAGAAGATGAATTGGCTTTGCATCTTTTCCTGCACCTACATCATATAAATAACAAGTTCCGAAGGTATTCGGAATTTCAGCACCAATAGTTGGTCTGCCGACTCCGGGAATTCTTCCAATAATCAAAGTTGAAGCAGACATCATTGCACCTGTGTTACCGGCACTAACGAAAGCATCAGCTTTTTTTTCTTTTACCAGTCGGGCTCCAACAACTATTGAAGAATCAGGTTTTGATTTTATGGCAGTAGTTGGAGATTCTCCCATTTCAATAACCTGATCAGCGTTAATTATATGGTTTTCATCAAAAGAGAGATTATTCTTCCTGAGAACTGATATAATTTCTGATTTTTTACCGACGAGGTAAAGTTCAAAATCCTGATTTTGATTATATGCCTGAACAGCACCAACTACTGCATTCTGAGGGGCATAGTCGCCCCCCATAGCGTCAACAACAATTTTACATTTAGTTTGTTCAGTGGAGTTATCCGGCATAATTGATAATCAATTGTTAGCTTTTAGGAACGAATACAGATCGTTCACTGTAGTAACCACAGGATGGACAAGCCCGATGAGCTAATTTCATTTCACCACAATTTGAGCATTTGCTCAATGTTGGAAGTGATGCTTTGTAATGAGTTCTTCTCTTATCTCTCCGGCTCTTAGACATTTTTCGTTTCGGATTTGGCATAACAGCTATTCCTTTTTATTTATTTAATGTTAAAATTTCTTAGTAAATAACTTTTCCCATCTGGGATCTATTTCATCTTTTGGACAAGTGCATTGTTCATAATTCAAATCAGCACCGCATTTTGGGCAAAGACCCTTGCAGTCTTCTTTACATAGTTTTTTCATAGGTATTGCTAGTATAGCAAATTCTCTTACATCGTTATCAAAATCAATTTTATCTGTTTCTCTTTTTATGTAAGTAATATTGATATCTTCCGTATCTTCAGGTTCTTCATTCATCAGATAAATCATTTCGTAATCGCTGTGTATCAATTTTTCAAACTTTATTGTGCATCTATCGCATTCAAATGAAGCTTTGATTTCAGAACTAACACGAGTTATTATCTGATCATGAAGTTTATTTAATCTGATATTGGTCTTAACTTTACCAAAGAACGGTTCGTCGAGATTTATATCTTCAATCTTTTCTTCAAAATCAAAAACGTGTTCGCCTAAGCTAAGATTTGAAATTTTTATTTTCATCGCAAAATCGCTCAAAAATTGGCTTCAAATATATTATTAGTGGTTTTGATAATCAAACATAGGAATGTGATTAAATCTTTATCTCAAAATTATTTAGCTCATAAATAAATAATACCTTTTATCAAAAAAATATAGAGAATAATCAATAATATTGACTAATTTTGAACGAAATCTTTAAGAGTTTCGGAAATATTAATGCTTGAAGTAAAAAATCTCATCAAAACTTTCGGACAAGTTAAGGCAGTTGATAATCTAACCTTTAGCGTAAAACCCGGAAAAATATTTGGAATGCTTGGCCCAAACGGGGCTGGTAAAACTACAACTATCAGAACAATCCTGAATATCATAAAACCAAATGCAGGTGAAGTTTTACTGAACCAGAAACCAGTTACACAGGATTTGTTCAATTCAATCGGATACCTTCCCGAAGAACGAGGACTTTATAAAAAAAGTAAAGTTGCAGATGTTATAACTTACCTTGCACATTTAAAAGGAATGAACAGTTCACAGATTAAGACAGAAACAGATAAGTGGCTGAAGAAATTAGAAATACCTCATTATAAAGACAGAAAAGTTGAAGAACTCTCCAAAGGCAATCAGCAGAAAATTCAATTTATAACAGCAGTAATTCACAACCCTGAATTGTTAATTTTTGATGAACCATTTTCCGGATTCGATCCAATAAATCAGCAGCTTATTAAAGATGTGATTCTTGATTTACTTGATAATGGGAAAATCATAATTCTTTCTACTCATCAAATGGATACTGCTGAAAAATTATGCAATGAAATTTTGCTGATAAATGAGGGTAAAGAAGTTTTAAGTGGAAGTCTTTCAGATATAAAACAAAAATTCGGTGGCAACCACATAAAATTTGCTTATGAAGGAGAAATAAAATTCCTGAATGAAATGGATGAAGTTTTAAGTTTTGAAATATATAGTAACGAAGCAGAGGTTCATCTAAAGAATGATGTAAAACCAGAAATCTTTCTTCGGAAAATAATAGATAAAGTAACTATAAAACAGTTCTCAATCATCGAACCAACATTGAATAAAATTTTTATTGATTCAATCAAAAACAAAAATTAGTTTTATGAAAAAAGCAGTTACTGTAGCCAAATGGGAGTTCCTGGAAAAAGTTAAATCTAAAGCTTTCATTATTTCCCTGTTTGTTACCCCGGCAATTATAATAGCATTTTCTGTATTGCCAACAATACTTGCGACAAAAGAAAGTGATTCAACCAAAGCAATCGGAATACTTGATCTTACTAAGGAATATTTCTCAGATTTAAAGAACGAAATTGAAGTATATAAACTGAATAATAATTTACCTGCTTATGCAATACTGAATAATTACAAACCTGATCTATCAACTGATTCTCTTATCAAATCAGCAGATGCTATGGTAATTGACAATAAATTAGACGGATATCTTCTGATTCAAAAAGAAAATAATGATTCGCTCAAAGTTGAATTCAGATCTAAAAGCATTGGCAATTTTCAGGATGTAGCCAGATTTGAAGAAGCTTTTAACAATCTTCGGATTAAAAGAAAACTTTTATCGGAGAATATTGACCCCAAAATTATTGAAGTGATAAAGCAACGGACTAATGTAAATCAAATAAAAATAGAAAAGCCCGGTGAAGAAGGTAAAGGCGGTTTCGAAATGGTTTTCTTTTCATCAATAATATTCATTCTTCTTCTGATGATGATGATAATCTACTCAGGGCAAATGCTTGTAAGAAGTATGCTTGAAGAAAAGTCAAACAGATTAATTGAAATTTTAATTTCGAGTTGCACACCACAGGATTTACTGTTTGGTAAAGTCTTGGGATTAAGCACACTTGGTCTCACTCAGGTTGTTGTTTGGCTGTTGATTGGTTTTTCACTGATAGGTGCAGCAATTGTACCAATAACTTCATTTGATAATATTCATTTGATTTTACTTTACTTTATTCTTGGATTTATTTTTTATACTACTTTATTTGTTGGAATCGGTTCTGTTGCAAGCACAGAACAGGAAGCACAGCAGATAACAAGTTACCTTAGTTTATTGTTGGTTCTTCCAAGTGTTTTTATTATCAGCACATTGCAAAATCCCGATAGCAGTCTCGTAAAAATTTTATCATACATTCCTTTCACACTGCCCTCTGTGATGATATTAAGAGTTAATGTTTCACCAATTCCTCTCTGGGAAATTTTAGTCACAATGTTAATAATGCTTCTATCAATTTTAATTGTGATGAAAATATCGTCCAAGATTTTCAGATTTGGTATTCTTTATTATGGCAAAATGCCATCTTTAAATGAAATAAAAGTCTGGCTAAAAGAATAATTTTTTTTGAATGTAATTGAGCATTTTAATAATTTGAATCAGATAATTTTCCAACTTACGGAATCTTGAAATGCTCATTATTTTTTCTGCACTTGCAGCAATCATTCCGATGACAATTTATCTGATACTTATCTGGCGCTTTGATAAGTATGACCGTGAACCTTTCGGAATGGTACTGGCAAATTATCTTTGGGGTGCAATCGGAGCAATATTTCTCGCCTTGGCAGGAAGTTTATTTCTAACAATTATAATTTCATTTTTTCTCAAAGATGACAAAAGTCTGGGCCTGGTAGGTGCTGTTGTTGTTGCTCCTTTTGTTGAAGAGATAACTAAAGGAATATTTCTTTTAATAACTGTGAGTAACAGAAAATTTGATAATATAACTGATGGAATTGTTTACGGCGGTGCAATCGGTCTTGGATTCGGAATGACAGAAAATTTTATGTACTTTGCTGGAAACGCTGAGAACCTTGGGAGCTGGATTGCAATCATTATTATCAGAACACTTTTTTCTGCTGTAATGCACTGTGTTTCAACTGCAACACTTGGAGCATTTCTTGGTTATTCAAAATTGATGAGTAAAGGTAAAAGAATTTTTTATGCTATACTTGGTTTATTAACTGCAATGTTTATCCACGCCGCGTGGAATTCCTCGGTCAGTTTTCAATCAACTGCCCCCTTGGGATTTCTGTTTCTTTTTATCACTGTTTTAATTTTCATAACTGTTTTTATTGCTTCAGTTGCTCGTGAAAGAAAAATTATTTTTAAAGAACTTTCTGAAGAAGCAGAAAAAGGGATAATACCTTCTGCGCATTTACATATTCTAAGTTCATCAGTTAGAGAGCAAAAAGGATGGATTCCTGAAAACATCAGAAAAGATTATATAAAATCCGCCACTACATTAGCATTCAGAAAATTGCAGGCGAGAAATTCAAATGGTGCAAGTAAAATCTATTACGAGAATGATATAGATAATTACAGAAAATTTATTTCTTTTTTGTTAAGTGGAATAAAAGTTTAAGATGGCTGAACAAGCAATTTCTTTAGTTGTTATTTCTGATAAAATTATTTTCGACGAAAATCATTTTAGATCGTTCGAAAATTTTACAATTGAAGATACAAAACTTTTATTCGGTACATTGTTTCTGAATTTGATTGAAAACTTAAACCACCGACAGCCAGAATCTGATTTGATTATTTATGCTGAAAAGAATGATATTGATTCAATCCAAACAACGCTTACTGAACTCCAGACAAAAAAGTATGAATTGTTTTTTTACAATTCCGCACCTGAATTAACATTCCTTTTTAATAAAACAATTTCCTACAGAAATATTATCATAGTTTATGCAGATGTGATGGGAGTCAGTATCTCTTTAATTGATGAGATACTTAATCTGTTAAATACTGATGAGAATACAATTGTAATCGGAACATCAAAAAACAGCTCAGTATGTCTTGTAGGTTTTAATCATCAGACTGAAAGTCTGCTCAAAGCTATTCAGTTTTCTGAACGCGATTATTCCAAATTGCTCGCTTTGCTTAAAACAGAAGAACATTTTATACACACACTGAACGGATTGGTAAGAGTTCACGATGTTCATTCATTCAAAGAACTTTACGATGATCTTTCTCAGAAAAAAAGTATTGAATACTGTTCGCAGGAAATGCACGAAAAATTCACTCATCTTTTTGTTGAATATAAGGACTTACTTAAATGAGTAAAATCGGAATTTTCGGTGGTACTTTTGATCCAATTCATCACGGTCATTTAATCACAGCACAATCTGTAAGAGAAATAAGAAATCTTGATAAAATAATTTTCATTCCGACATACATTTCGCCTCACAAAACCAATGTAAAAACATCATCGCCT
>CALHAB010000043.1 GCA_937934185.1 uncultured Ignavibacterium sp.
TGCTTCCTGATAAGTTCTAAAATCTCAAAGCCATCACCATCAGGCATCATAATATCGCAGATTATAATGTCATAAAAATTTTTAGAAATTTTTTCCAATGCTGATTTAACACCCAATGCTGAATCAACTGTATAATTATCCAATGCACAAATTTTTGTTACGGCGTCAATCACAACCTGTTCATCGTCAATGACCAGTATGTCTGCAGCTTTTTTCATATCCGTTTCATTTATTCTGTGTTAGTGGTAATCTGATTGTAAAAGTAGTTCCTTTTCCAAGTTCACTTTCAACATTTATAGTTCCGTTATGGTTGTCAATAATTCCCCAGATAACAGCCAGACCTAAACCGGTTCCTTTTTGCCCTTTAGTTGAGAAAAAAGGTTCGAAGATTCTTGGAAGGTCTTCATTACTTATTCCGCAACCTGTATCACTTATTTTTATCTGAATGTATTCTTTAAGTCCGGCAGAATCCATATGCTCCCATCTTTCCCAATTGCAGTTTTCAGATGAACATAATTCATAAATTCCCTGCCCTTCAACCTCAAATGCCAGAACAGGAGAGCCACAATGCGGACAGGTTTTATCTGCTTCAATTAAAGATGTATTACATTCCGGACAAACAAATTTTGTTTCTTTTGTAATCTTAAAATCCAGGTTATAAATATTATTATGCTTGCCGTAAATAGGATCTAAGTGAATGATTCCCTCTTTACCGTTTGATATTACTTTAACTTTTATCGAGGGCATTCCATCAATTTTAACTTCATTATCCATTAAACTATGTCTTTTAGGACAGGTAGCTTTTTTGATATGAGCTATTCCGTACGGTGAAAGTGAAACCTGATTTATTGTAACTGTGATATTCCCACCGTTTGGACTCATTGCATCAGAAGCATTAACAAAAAGATTGATGAATACCTGCTGAATCTGATTGGAATCAACGACAATTTTGGGAAGATTTGGCTGTATGTTTTTAATGATTTTAACTTTATTCAGAGCCAATTGATTTTCAATTACTCCAATTGATCTGTCAAGAATTTCAACAATATCTGCACTTGCTTTTTTAGGAATTGATTGCCTTGCAAAATCAAGTAAACTTTTAACAATTTCTCTGCTTCTGATTGTCTCGCGCACAATAACTTTTAAATCCTCCTGAATTTCAGGATAATTCTGTGTTCGCTTGAGAAGAAAACTACTGTAAGTTAAAACCCCTGTTAGTGGATTATTAATCTCGTGAGCAACACCAGCAGCCAGTCTTCCAAGTGAAGCCATCTTATCTGATTGGAAAAGTTGCATTCTTGCCTCTGCAAGTTTTTTAGTCATCGTATTAAATGATGAAGCAAGTTGTCCGATTTCATCTTTTCCCAAATCTTTAATAACATAATTCAGATTTCCCTGACTTACCTGCTGAGTAGCAGCTAATAAATCATTAACTGGTTTTGAAACCAGTCTCTTAATTATAAATGCTATGACTAATCCGATGACAACAATAGCAACAATAGCAAAAAACACAATTTTCCATTCAGTCGCTAAAATTGTGTTATCAACATCAGCAAGCGAAATGGATACATCCAGTACACCAAGAACTTTTTGATCTTTTGGATGAGCATGACAGTCTGCCTGCCAGCAGGATTCTTCATTGTAAATTGGAGAAATAATTCCGAGCACACGGTTGGAATCAGGATGAACTTTAAATATTCTTGTTCGTTCGGTTATTGAAATATGCTCAAGCGGCTGGTCTTCTGCATGACACGCATAGCAACTTTCAGCTTGCTTATCAACCATTTTATTAATACTGGTTGAATCAGATGAATAAATAATTTCACCAACCTTATTTATAATTCTTACATCTCTGATCTGCGGCTGTTTTCCAATTGTATTAATTATTTGCTGAATACGATCACGCTGGTTCAACATCATATCATATCTTGTTGAAGCGATAACTGTCTCAGCTAATTGGTTTGCGTGTCTTTCAACTTCATTAATTAAACTGTTTGCCTGTGATTTAACATTAAAGAAGGCAAACACACCAATTATGATCAATGATGTTAATGCAACTGCAAATATCAGTTTGAAGCCGATTTTATTAAACATATTATCTTTTAAGAATATTTATTTTTTACCAACAACTTTACCTGGCTTTTGTTTCGGATAAGAATAATCATCATGACAATTTGTACAGCTTGGTTTAATTGCAAAATTATTTTCAAGGTGGCAATCCTCACAGCTCAGCTCTGAGTGCATCTCATCCAACTGCAAACCTGTAACAGAATGTTTAAAGTTTTCATTATTCCAGCCCTGATGGCAGCTAATACATTGATTATCAACTTTCTTGTAAGGAAGTTTTGACCCGTGACATTTAGCGCACGATAAATTTATATGATATTTATTTAATGCCCATCCTGTTGACTTGTAATGATCGAATGGCGCCAGAACTTTATCGCTGTGACATTTACTGCAATCTTCATTTTTGCTATGACAGCTTATGCAATTTCTATGCTGCTCTTCAAAGGTATTTTTCGTATCAACTTTTATTGGTTTATTATCAGTAACACGATTAACTCCGTGACATTTTGAACAGCTTTCCTGTTTATGGCAACTGATGCAGCTTATTCCAAATTTTTTCGAGTGATCATCGTGATAAAAAGTAACGAGCTTTCCTTTGGCTGAATTTGTTTCATAAACCAATTTAGTCGGTTCCAAAATTACCGGATGCTCTTTACCAGCATATCTTTTTTGAATTACCTCTTTCTTTTCAGGTTTATAATCTTTTAAAGGAACATGACAACTATTACAACCGGTTTCACCGCTCCACTCACGATGGCAATCCATACACTGTCTGTGATATGCACCCTTTAAATCAGGCAAGCTGATATTTTCTCTTTTTCGGTTTGGTTCATGACAACTATTGCATTTTAATATCGGACCGGTTGTATTGTGATGATGACATCCTTCACAACCACCGCCCATAGCTGACATCTGAGCGTGAATTCTGTGAGAGAAATAAACCGGACTATATCTTTTAACCAACTCATTTATTACAATCAATTCAGGAGTCTCTTCAGGTTTCTGATAAACTGTTGCTATTCGTTCACGAGGGCAGGTAACTAAACATGGCTCATTCTTAGTCGGCACATCGCAGGTGTGACAGGTCTTACAGTTTATATTAAGCTGTAAATGTTTTTTACCAATGTTTTGCTGCGCACTTACCGATGTAACTAAAAATAATACTGTAAGCAGATAATTAAACTTTTTCATTTTCCCACCCCTCGAATTGTGTATTTAGCTTGTGGTGCAGAATGTTTTCCGGGTAAGCTTATTACAGGAAAATTCATCACGATAAATCTGTAAGCCAGAACTAGCATTGCTACAAATCCTACAGTTACTGAAATTTCTCCAAAAGATGGGAAATATGTTTTTTCAGCATAAGGCGGAGTGTAAGCAACTATGAAATTATTAATTCTGTTTATTAAAACTCCAAGCACTACTAAAGTTGATGCAATAAATAATAATAGAGGTGATTTTAATACTTTAGGAGATAAAAACATTCTTAAAGGAATTATTACCCCAAATAATAGCTCGATTGTAAACATCACACTTGCAGTGTTAAATTCAGTTAAGTAAACAAATGTCTCTCTGATAAACATATCACCGATCTTAAACGCTAAATAAATTCCAAGCAAAGGTGCTATCATAGAACCCAAACGTGTAAGAATATGCATCTCAGGTTTTAATCCTAATGAGCGGGAGGCAATTAGAGATTCAAAAATTACCATTGGAAAACCAACTGCAATTGCTGAAAGCAAAAACAAAAGTGGTAAAACCGGTGTCTGCCACAGCGGATGCATTTTAGGTCCGGCAATTATCATCAGTGTTCCCAAAGAAGATTGATGTAAAGTGGAAAGAACAACTCCTGCGATAATAAAAATGAACATAGTTTTTGAAAGGCCTTTATCAAGCACTCTCAAAAATTTATCAACGGGTTTATTAAGGATTGAAAGAAAACCGGGCAAATTAACTCTGCCAATGAATCTTTCAGTAACGATTGGTAAAAACTCTATATAAAGAACAGTTAAATAAATCATAACACAAATACCAACTTCAAACAAAGCTGAGTTTCCATTCCACATAATCAGCGGATGCCAGATATAGTACCATCTACCAATATCCACAAACACACCCATCGCAACAAAAGTATAGCCGAGCATTGCTGTTAATAATGCCGGTCTTACAATGGCATGATATTCTTCTTTATGCATAACATGACCGAGTGCGGCGGTTGTAAATCCTCCTGCTGCAAGAGCAACTCCTGCTGCAACATCAACTCCTATCCATAAACCCCACGGATATTGGTTGTCTAAATTTGTTACTGCTCCGATTCCAAATAAAAATCTTCCTATCAAAAAAACTAATCCATTTAATGCAAGAATTATTAATACGAATACACCAGGGGTAAAATATTTACGTTTAATTGGCACTGGATTGTGTAATTGATTAGCCATTTACTTTAACTCCTCTTCTAATTCTTTGCGACGTTTTGAAATCCACATAATTCCACCAAGTAATGCGTATAAAGAAACAGGCGGAACGAAGTATGCAAAGATTCCGTGTTGAATTGATTCTGATACACCCGGCGCTGGTTTATCACCGAGTTTGGGGAAATCAAGTTCAGAAAAATCCTTATTCGCTAAATACATCCACGATGTTCCCCCCACTTCATATTCACCAAATATGTGATCAATATATCGATCAGGATTTTTCTTGATTCTTTCTCTGGCAACTCTTACTAATTCAGTTCGTGGTCCGTAGGTTAGTGCCTCAACTGGACAAATTTCTACACAAGCTGGTAATTTGCCTTCTTTTGTTCTTTCAAAACAAAAATCACATTTCATAATATCCGGATGCAAAGCTTTATGATATTCAAATGCAGGAACCTGAAACGGGCACGCTACCATACAGTAACGGCAACCAATACACATATCAGTATCCCATATAACCGAACCATTCTCCTGTTTTGAAAATGCTCCAACAATGCATGCCGAAACACAAGCAGGGTGATCACAATGCATACATTGAACTTTAACATCAACAGGCATATTCGAGTTTTTTCCTGGGGAATATTCATTAACCACTGTTAATGCTGTATGATCAGGTCTCCGTTTTTTTTCAAAAACTTTTCGATCTTCGTATGACTCTAAATTTCCGGCCGGTAAATTATGAGCATCTTTACAAGCCCACTCACAATTTCTGCATCCAACGCATACTGTTGTATCAACTAAAACTCCCATTCTATCAGGAGATAGAATATTTTTAGGACCGGCTTTAGCCGTGGATGTTGAAAGGCCTGTAATACCGGCACCAATAATTGCAGATTTTTTTAGGAAATCGCGTCGGCTTTTGCCTGGCATTTTCCCCTCCTTTCAAAAGATTTTACAAATAACAATTACCTGTTTTTTTTATTAAGTAATTAGCAATACAATTTCGTACCATTTTTTGCAAAATTCTAAAGAAATTAAAAACGCAGTAAATTATTGAAATCATCAAGAGTTACAGCTAACAAATTAACTGTATAGGCAAATTGTTATATGATAATTCTCATTGATGGTAAGTGATGAATGTTTTTTTTTATGAAAGAGAATAAATTGACAGATGCCAATGCTTAACAAATATGTAATACTTCAACTTTAAATTTTTAAACAATACTTTAGAGTTAAGCAACCTATAAAGTGAAAACTATCAAAAAAATTTTTCAAATTCTTAAAATTTATTATGAAACATTTTAGTTTTCTGTTTGCAGGTTGCAAAAAGAGTTACATTCCGGCAGTTCAAATGAAAAGCTGATGCCAAGCTTACAATTAAAGAAGCTTTGCTAAAGCCGTGACATTACTTCGTACCACAACGCTGCTCTGATTATGATTATGTTGATCACTCATCAAATTAAAATGAAGAATCTGATTTTATAAGGATTGATTATTGTGAGAAATGTAAAAGTATTATTAGATAATTTTTTTCATCGTAACAGTCAGGAAACTGTTCCTTACCATCATCAACTCAACTGATGTTTTGTGCCACATCTTGGACAAACAACTATTTGATTATTATACTCTGGTGGGATTTTTATTTTTACTCCGCACTTGCAATTTATAAACTTGTAATCATTCAATTTCATTACAGCATCATTCGCTTCTCTTTTAGCTTCGACAGGATTAAAATCTATACCTTCATTTGCTAAACCTGATACAGGTGCAACAGGAATACTTTCCTTCAGTGCAGAATCAGGAATAATTTTTTCTTTCTTACCATGGATCATCTCAAAAACTTTCTGATAATCTTTATAGCTAACTCCCTGCTGAAGTGATCTGAGAATTTTAATTCTTTCAGAAATTGGCGGATGCGTGCTTGTGAGATCAGCCAACTTCATTCCTTCCCTTTTCAACGGATTAACAATATACATTGGAGCTGTTACTTTATTTGCGCTTCGGAGTTTGTGGGATGAGTTTGCAATTTTCTCAAGTGCATTTGCAAGACCCTCCGGATATCTCGTTAATCTTGCAGCCGAAGCATCTGCCAGATATTCTCTTTTTCTGGAAATTGCAAAGTAAAAAAGCTGTGCTAATATTGGACCGAGAACAGCAAGCAACATTGCGAGAATCATTATAATGACTTGTCCCTGACCACTGCTTTTCGATGACGATCGGGAGCGATATCTTGAGCCGCCGCCGAAGTACATTCCTCTGAAAAAAACATCAGACATAATTGTAATAACGCCCAGCATAACTCCGGCAAAAGTCATCAGTAAAATATCGCGATTAATAATGTGTGACATCTCGTGAGCAACAACTCCCTGCAATTCATATCTGTTAAGAGTTGCGAGCAAACCTGATGTAACAGCAATTGCTGAATTCTCAGGTTTCACTCCTGTTGCAAATGCATTTGGCGAGGGATCATCAATAATATATATCTTTGGAAAGTATGGAACACCGGCAGCAATTTTCATTTCTTCAACAACATTATAGAGCTGAGGATGAACATCTTTAGTAACTTCTTTGGCACCGCTTACAGCAAGAATTATTTTACTTCCTGCGAAGTAACTGACAGTTGATAAAATTACCCACAGAATAATTGCGAATAAAACTCCAATTGCTCCACCTGCTTCAGGATCATAAAAACTTCCGAACACATAACCAATAAAAATCAGAAGTGCGCCCATTCCAAAAAACAGAATGAGCGACTTTCTTCTGTTGGATTGAATTAATTCCCACATATAAAATTAGTTGAAGCTGACTTTAGGAACTTCTTTTTCGGCCACATCTTTAATTTCGAAGAATTCTTCTTCTTTGAAATTGAACATACCTGCAACAATGTTTGATGGGAACATCTGAATCTTGTTATTATACATCAACACCTGATCATTATAATTCTGACGGGCAAATGAAATTTTATTTTCTGTAGCAGTCAGTTCTTCCTGAAGTGCAAGAAAATTCTGATTTGCTTTTAAGTCAGGATAATTTTCAACCTGAACACGAAGCTGACCCAATGCACCGCTGAGTAATGATTCTGCCTGTGCTTTCTCTCCGACTGTTTGTGCATTCATTGCCTGACTTCTGTACTTGGTTATATTTTCCATAATCTGTCGTTCGTGGGTCATATAACCTTTAACCGTTTCAATCAGGTTCGGAATAAGATCATGCCTTCTTTTCAACTGAACATCAATTTGTGCCCACGCATTCTTAACCTGATTGCGTAAGCGGATAAGTGCGTTATAAATTGAAACAAAGAAAAGAATAATCAGAACAATTACAGCTAAGAAAATAATGAAGTATATCATTCTGCCTCCTGGCTTTTGTTATATGAAAACATTTCTTTTAATATAGATAAAACTTTCTGTGCAGATGTATTTGCGTTCAATGATAAAACTTTATCAAGCTCACCTTTGTCAAACCAGAAACCGTGATTATCAGGACACTTGTCAATTATCAAATCACTGTTATTAAATTTTGTTTTGACCATCCTCTTATTACAAATCGGACATTTGTATGATTTTTCCTTTTCAGATTCTGTGGGCTCGAAAAGTTTTCTCAAATCATTTTCTGATTTATCTATTGAATACAACAGTTCCAGCTCACCTTCATCAAGCCATATTCCTGAACAATTCGGACAATAGTCAATTTCAACTTTGTTCAGTTCAAGTATTATCATCGGTTTATTACAAACAGGGCAGTCCATAAAAATGCAATTTGTTTTACCAAATATTGTATTTATTTAAGTTTTTGAAAAATAAAAATCGTTAAAAATATTATCAGAAGTATAGAAAAATGGTTTTTTATTTTTTTACCAATGGGATTAGCAATTAATAACAAAAACCTACATAAAACTACTAAAGTTTTTTATTTTAGCTTAAACTTTTTAAGGATTTTATATGAGCACCCAAAAATTTACTAAAGAAATAAATCTTCTTGACCAGATTTATGAAGATATGATAGAAGCAACCCACAATGAACCTGATATGAATGACATTGAATCAATGAGATTGTTTATTGAAAATTCATTCAGGATTTTCAATCGTACGATATTCAGAGTCGTTGAGGTAAAAAATTCTTTAACAGAAAACCAAAAGCTTGACTCGTCAACCTGGAATCCGCCGGCGTAAGTAAAAGGTTTAACTTTATTTCACATTTAACATTTATCTGCATCACATCACTTTCAGCAATAACTGATTTCTGTTAAAAATTATCAGTGAGCTTTGAAGCTTATTTTGTAATTTTGTTCAGTAAACTTTATGAATTTGGAGAGCAATTATGAGTTCTGACATTAAACTCGAAGCGAAAATAAATCTAAGTAAAGATTTCCCTGTTCCTTCTTTCGATGAATGGAAAAAGCAAGTTGAAGCTGAACTTAAGGGTGAAACATTTGAAAAGAAACTTTTAACAAAAACCTACGAAGGAATTGATCTCAAACCGATTTATACTTCAGATGATATAAAGCAAATTCCATTTCTTAATAATTATCCCGGATTTGAAAATTTTGTTCGCGGAACAAAAGCATCTGGATATCATTCATCTCCTTGGGAAATTGCTCAGGAATATTCATACGCTTTGCCTGAAGAATTGAATGAAGCTCTGCGATATGATCTGCAAAGAGGACTTAACAGTATCAATATAAATCTTGATTTGCCAACTCAACTTGGAATTGATGCTGATCAATCCAAACCAGGCGAAGTCGGAAAAGGTGGGCTTTCTATTTCCGGCATCAGAAAAATGCAGGTTTTGTTTGACAATATTGATTTAACTGAACATCCAATTCATATAAATGCAGGATTTTCTGCTTTACCTTTTACTCTGTTGTTTGCTGCCTTTACAAGAGAATTACGTTTAAGTCTTATGAATCTTAAAGGTTCAATTACTTCTGACCCTTATGACTTTCTATTAAGACACGGATATCTTCCATTTTCGTTCAAACAAATATTTGATGAGATAAAATTTTCAACACAACTGATGATTCGATCCAACTCACCAATCAGAACAATCGGTGTCAGCGGATTGAATTTCACTAATGCCGGCGCAAGTGCAGTTCAGGAACTTGCTTTTACATTTGCAACTGCCGTTGAATATCTTGATGAAATGATAAATCGCGGGCTTGCTGTTGATGATGTTGTTAAGAGAATGAAGTTCACATTTGGAATCAGCACATTTTACTTTATGGAAATAGCAAAATTCAGAGCAGCAAGAATTTTGTGGAATAATATACTTGAACAGTATAATGTGACTGAAGAAAACAGAAAAATTTATATCCACGGAAAAACATCAACATACAATCAAACAATTATTGATCCTTATGTAAATATGCTGCGTACAACAACTGAAGCGTTTTCTGCAGTTGTTGGAGGAGTAGATGCTCTCACAACAAATCCATTTAATGAAGTGTTTGATATTCCTGATAATTTTTCCAGAAGAATTGCACGCAACACTCAGATAATTCTTAAAGAAGAATCTCATCTTGATCAGGTAATTGACCCTGCCGCTGGTTCATTTTTCGTCGAAACTCTTACTGCACAGCTTGCGGTATCTGCGTGGAAACTCTTCCAGCAAATTGATGAATCAGGTGGAATGTATAAAGCCATTGAAAATGGTTTTGTTCAGGGTGAAATACATAAAATTGCTGAGGCAAGAAAGAAAGATTATACGAAAAGAAAATCAGTTTTGGTTGGTGTAAATATGTACGCGAATCCAAAAGAAGAATTAGCAAAACCAAAATCACCTGATTATGAAACAATTTACAAAAAGCGTGTTGAATATATTCAGAAATACAGAATCAATGGTGATGATCAGAAACATAAAAACATTCTTGATAAACTTCAGTTAATAGCTGATACAAAATCATACGACCTGGTTGAAGCTGCAATTGAAGCATATATTGACGGTGCAGCAATCGGAGAAGTTGCTAGTTCAATTAGATCAGCAGGGAAAGAAGAAATTATAGTTAAGCCGCTGAACATTCATCGAGCTTCTGAAATTTTTGAGGAACTTCGATTCGCTTCTGAAAAATACCGGAAGAATCGTGGTAATAAACCTAAAGTATTCTTAGCTGTAATGGGTCCTTTGAAACAGTACAAAGCACGTGCTGATTTTTCCAGAGGATTTTTTGAGGTTGGTGGTTTTGAAGTTATTTATCCGTCACAAGGATTCAATACTGCTGACGAAGCTGTCAATGCGGCTATAAACTCGTCCGCACAAATAATTACTATCTGTTCAACTGATGAAACTTATCCTGAATTTGTTCCTACAATCGTTAAAGGAATAAAAGAAAAACTACCCGATGCGATTGTTGTGCTTGCGGGTTATCCGAAAGATCAGATTGAACAGCATAAACAATCCGGAGTTGATGAGTTTATTTTTCTTGGGGCAGATGTTCATCAAATACTAAGTGGTTTATTAAACAAAATAAGTCAATAGAACGCAGATTTAGCTGATTTAGCGGATGTTAACAGATTAGATTAGTATAAATCAGTTAAACTTGCCTGCCTTCGAGGCAGGTCATTTTTATCAGTGTGCATTTGATCTAAAAATTTTAGAGATAAATATGAAACCAAATTTCAAAGACATAAATCTCGATTTATCAACCAAACAGATTTCTAAATCCGAATGGAAAGAAAAATTTAAACAGGAAACCGGAAAATCAGTTGAAGAGTTTATTCTTGAAACAATGGAAAAGATTCCTGTTAAACCTCTTTATACACAGGATGATATTAAAGACCTTGAACACATTCACTATTTATCAGGTTTACCACCATTTCTTCGCGGACCATATTCAACAATGTATGTTCAGCGTCCCTGGACAATAAGGCAGTATGCCGGATTTTCTACTGCAGAAGAAAGCAATGCTTTTTATCGCCGAAATCTTGCACAGGGACAGATGGGTTTATCTGTTGCATTTGATCTTGCTACTCATCGAGGATATGATTCTGATCATCCCAGAGTGATAGGAGATGTTGGTAAAGCAGGTGTAGCGATCGACACAGTTGAAGATATGAAAATTTTATTCGATCAGATTCCGCTTGATAAGATGTCAGTTTCGATGACAATGAACGGAGCTGTAATTCCGGTAATGGCTTTTTACATAGTAGCTGCTGAAGAACAAGGAGTTAAACACGAACAGCTTACCGGAACAATTCAGAATGATATTCTTAAAGAATATATGGTTCGCAACACTTACATTTATCCACCTGAAATGTCAATGCGAATTATTGCAGACATATTCAAGTTTACCGCCAAGCATATGCCGAAGTTCAACAGCATTTCAATCTCAGGTTATCATATGCAGGAAGCCGGTGCTACTGCTGATCTTGAAATGGCTTATACACTTGCAGATGGTTTGGAATATGTAAGAACCGGAATAAAAGCCGGATTAGACATTGATGATTTTGCACCTCGACTTTCATTCTTCTGGGCAGAAGGAATGAATTATTTTATGGAAGTTGCCAAACTTCGTGCTGCAAGACTTATCTGGGCAAAAATTATCAAACAGTTTAACCCCAAGAATCCTAAATCAATGTCTTTAAGAACTCATTCTCAGACTTCAGGTTGGTCTTTATCAGAACAGGATCCGTTTAATAATGTAGTAAGAACCTGTATTGAAGCAATGGCAGCAGCATTGGGTCATACACAATCACTTCACACAAATTCGCTTGATGAAGCAATCGCCCTACCAACAGACTTCTCAGCAAGGATTGCAAGAAATACTCAGCTTTACTTGCAGGATGAAACATTAATTACAAAAGTTATTGATCCTTGGGGTGGTTCTTATTATGTTGAAGCACTGACTGATGCACTTTTACAAAAAGGTTGGGAACACATTTTAGAAATTGAATCTTACGGTGGAATGACAAAAGCAATTGAAGCAGGCATTCCCAAGATGCGGATTGAAGAAGCATCAGCAAGAAGACAGGCACGTATAGACTCAGGCAAAGAAACAGTTGTAGGAGTAAATAAATACCGGCTGGAAAAAGAAGACCCGATTGAAATTCTTGAAGTAGATAATACAGCTGTCAGACAAAATCAGATTAAAAGAATTCAGGAAGTAAAAAAGAAAAGAAATGAAACTGATGTTCAGCAGGCACTTGAAGCGATTACAAAAGCGGCTCAATCCGGTGAAGGAAATCTGCTTGAACTTGCAATTGTTGCTGCAAGAAAAAGAGCAACACTAGGAGAAATTTCTTATGCAATCGAAAAAGTTTGTGGAAGGTATCAGGCTGTGACAAGAACAATCTCAGGTGTTTACAGCAGTGAATACTCAAAAGATGATCATCTCTTCAATGAAGTCAGAAAAATGACCGACGAATTTGCTCAAAGAGAAGGTCGACGTCCAAGAATTATGATCGCAAAAATGGGTCAGGATGGACACGACCGCGGGGCAAAAGTGGTTGCAACTGCTTATGCAGATATGGGCTTTGATGTTGATGTTGGTCCTCTGTTTCAAACACCTGAAGAAACCGCTAAGCAGGCAGTTGAGAACGATGTTCATGTAGTTGGAATGAGTTCGCTTGCAGGCGGGCACAAAACACTTTTACCTCAACTAATTCAGGAATTGAAAAAACTCGGAAGAGAGGATATCATTGTTATCTGCGGCGGAGTTATTCCAGCTCAGGATTATGATTTTCTATATGAACACGGAGCTTCTGCAATTTTTGGTCCCGGCACAAAAATTCCCGAAGCAGGAAAAAAGATTATGGAATTAATTAATGAAAGATTTTGATTAACAACCAAACCTCCGAGGTTTTAAA
>CALHAB010000044.1 GCA_937934185.1 uncultured Ignavibacterium sp.
TCAATACTGCCGCCTTCGAGTACTACTTCTTTGTTTTTATGTTCTGCAACTACTCTTTCAAGTTTCAATTTTTCAGAAATCATTTTAGGGATCTTTGCATCGAGTTTGTAATTATCATACTTAGCCCAGGCATTAAATTTAAATTGAACGACTACTGTATTTCCCTTTTCATCTTTAACGAATTGAGGTCCTGCATCTCTTAACCAGTTTCTGTCAGTCTGTAAAGTAAAAAATTCAATGTTGTTGATATCAGCATCTACAGATTTCAAAACATTTAATGCTTTCTGCTGATGTGATTTTGATTGTACAATTATCCTTACTTTCTCATCACGGGAAATATATCTGACTATTTCACCATAAACCCACGGAATTGGTGTAAACTTCCCAGGCCAGTCTTCTTTATTTGCAGGCCAGCCAATCCATGTGGCTTCGTGTTTTTCCCATTCTGCAGGTAGTCTGAATAAATTTTTACTATTCATTTTTTTACCACTTATAAACTAATAGCATTTACTCTCGATTTGTCTTTGCAAGAGTAATAAGTGACATAGCATAAATATTATTTTAAAAATCTTTTTGTAATATCTCCGTAAGCATCAATTCTTCTGTCACGGAGGAATGGCCAGTTACGGCGGATATATTCGATTCTGTTCAAGTTAACTTCAGCGATGAGAATTTCTTCTTTATCGTGCGAAGCTTCGGCAATAATTATTCCTTGTGGATCACAAATAAAACTTCTGCCCCAGAATTCAATTCCTGCTGAACTATTGTTTTCTTTTTCAAGACCAATTCTGTTAACAGCGGCAACATACACACCATTAGCAATTGCGTGTGAGCGTTGAATAGTCTGCCAGCTTTCAAACTGAGCTTTCCCATGTTCTTTCTTTTCGTGTGGATGCCAGCCGATTGCAGTCGGATAAAATAAAATACTTGCACCTTGAAGTGCAGTTAATCTTGCACCTTCCGGATACCATTGATCCCAGCAAATTAATGTACCGATGTTTCCAAATTCTGTTTCAAATGATTTGAATCCCAAATCTCCGGGAGTAAAATAAAATTTTTCATAGTAAGCAGGATCATCAGGAATATGCATCTTTCTGTAAATACCGGTTATTTCTCCTTTTGTGTTGATCACAGCCAGTGAGTTATGATAAAGGCCTGTAGCACGTTTTTCAAAAACAGGAACCACAACTACCACCTTTTTCTTTTTAGCAACTTTACTTATTGCTTCTGTTGAAGGGCCTGGAATTGTTTCTGCGAGATCGAAATAGTCTATGTTCTCTGATTGACAAAAATATTGCGATCTGAAAAGTTCCGGAAGACAGATAACCTGAGCACCTTTGTCAGCAGCTTTTTCAATCCAGTTAACAGCTTTCTTAAGATTTGCATCAGGATTTTTGCTAAATGATAATTGTAAAATTCCAACTTTGAATTTATTTGGCTGTTTCATAAAACTCTCAATAGTAATTATAATTTTGATTCAACATAAGATAAAACTTCACTAAGTTTTTTCTGTGCTTTGGATTTTAACTCAGCACACTCATTCTTCATTTCCTCAATAAACTTTTCATCTTTTATGTCTTTGAGATTTATCAAAACATTATAAATGCCTCCAAGCACACCGGTGTATGCACTCTGTGCCCCAACACCAACATCAGTGATTGAATTTGGATTACCAAGCTTAGCAACAGTTTCAGCTATTTCAATTATCTGATAACTTAGTTTTGCAGTATTAAGCGGAACATTAACAGCTTTTTTTAATCCGTTTTGCATTGCTTCTTCGCGAACTTTTTTCTCTTCAGCTGTTTTGCTGGGCAATCTTCTTGCGTTCATATAATCATTAAAAGCATTTGTATCTTCATCAACAGCTTTAACAAGTGTATCTTTTATGCTTTGACATTTTTCTGCAGCATCATTAAGAATTTTATCTGTTTGTGGATTACTTCCTCTCTTAAATGCAGTAAGGTTACTTACCATCGATGCAAGAGCTGCTCCAAGTGCTCCGGATAATGCTGCAATTGAACCGCCGCCAGGCGCGGGAGTTTCTCTGGATACTTCATCAACAAAATCTGTTAGCTTCATTTCAACGAGTGCTGTGTCAATATTTTTAGGTAATCCTAAAACTCTTTCTTCAATTTTAAATTCTGCTACATCATTCAATCCGAGTGACTGAACTGCAGTGTTAAGAATATCACGAACCGGAATACCTACTGAACGATGTTGTTTTCTGAGATAATACTTTCCGGTTTCAAGTAATGCAGGATAAGGAACCATTCCAACTATTTCACTTCCTGTTACACGCAATCCTCTTTCTTCTGCAAGCCGGCAAGCTTCATCAAAAACATGATGCATTGATGTAACTTTATAATTCGTAAGATTAATCGAAATCTGTGCTCTGTCATATTTAGGAACCATCCATCCAATAGCTTTACAATGTTTAAACTTGCCTGGGATTTTAACTGACTGACCTTCAGGATTTTTTGGGTCAATTCCATTCAAGTCAAGTAGTTCTGCTAAATCGTAGTTGTGAACCTCTTTACAATGTTGAATCGTTTCCTCAATAGTCTTCCCGACAAAATCACAGCTGCCGCAGGGATAAGCTCCTTTCTGATATTTTAGTATTTCTTCACTCTTGAAATAGAATGGACCATTTCCACCTTTCCGAGCTGAACGGCCTTTCTCACGCAATTCAAAAGCGATGTCAGTTGCATATTTTTCTTCGCGGGTATTCAGATTTATGTTGTAAGCAATCAGAAATTCTCTAACACCTATTACAGTTGCACCGCTTTTCGGATTGAATTTAGCAGGACCAAAATCAGGTTTCCATTTAGGGTTTTTTAATTTTTCTTCAAGACCTTCATACTCGCCTTGTCTTATTTTTGCAAGATTTACCCGTTCAGGTGATGTTGCGGATTTTTCATAAAGATAAACCGGAATACCAAGTTCTTCACCGACTCTCTTTGCAACTTCTCTAGATAAGTTGATACATTCTTCTTCAGTAACTCCGGTGATAGGAACAAAAGGACAAACATCAGTTGCACCCATTCGTGGATGCGTTCCTTTATGTTTTGACATATCAATGAGTTCAGCAGCTTTTTTAATTGCATTGAATGCCGCTTCTTTTACACCTTCCGGTGTTCCGATGAAAGTTACAACTGTTCTGTTCATATCATAACCGGGATCAACATCAAGTAGTTTTACACCTTCAACTTTTTCTATTTCATCCGTAATCTGTTTGATGATTTCAGGACGCTGTCCTTCTGAAAAGTTAGGTACGCATTCAATAAGTTTTTCGTTCATTTGATCCTCTTAAAAATACTAACAAAGAATCAATCCTGAATTAGCAGGAAAGATTAAACGAGTGTTACAAAATTAAAACAAAAGGATGGAATAATAATTACAGAGTATCAAACTCCTCTGAAAATCTTTCCAGAGATGGGTAAACCCTTATTGCTCAACTCCGGAGAATTGAGCTGCAAAATATTTATATTACAAAATACACAGCGTAGCACAACTCTTCAGAGTTGTGCATCGATGCGATTGATTGAATGAGTGATAAATTGGTTAAATAATTTCGGCAGTGCTCAATTCTGGAGAATTGAGCTACGATTTATTAATCAATTATCTGAAATTCCGGTTTACAAAATGTTCCCGGCCATTGTTTCCATTCCGTAATTAAACCTGCATTTACCGGATTCATCAATACATATTTAATAGTAAAATAAAGTTCAATATCATCTCTTACCAATCTATCAAAGCTTTCCGATTGCCAAAATTTTCCTTTACGTTTTAGAAACTTATTTGATTCTCTTGCAATAAACTTTTTAATTGATCCAACAATGTCACCAACCATTCTATTTTTATTTATTAACTCAAATAAAAGATGAATATGATTTGGCATAATACAATAACAAATGAGATTGTATTCTTTACAATCATAAAAGTGTAATGAAGTTTTGCATATTTCAAGTATTTCGGGTTGTCTAAGGTATTTAATGTTATTATTAGGTTTATCCAAAAGTTGATCATATTTCTTAAAAACTTTTTTCTGCTCGTGTGGATGTAAAAGCTGATTTCTACGAATTTGTTCATGCAATTTTTTCAGTTCGTTTGGATGAATACTGCCATAAAGTCGAAAAGTTACAAAGTAGATTCCTTCGTTGTAATAAAGATGAGGCAGATTTCGTCTGTGAAAATGTCTGATAAGCATAAATTTTTTTATTAAAGATAACAAAATAATTGATTATGCTTAGCACAACTCTCCAAAATTGCGCATTAATCCTAGTACCCAAAGATATAGCTCAATTATGAACCCGACCTTGGGGATTGAGATAAGGAAATTTTATTGTGTTATAAAATACACAGCGTAGCACAACTCTCCAGAGTTGTGCATCGGAATGCGTTTGATTGAATGAGTGATAAAGTGGAGCAATATTTGGCAGTGCTCAATTCTGGAGAATTGAGCTACGGAATATTTGACAGGTATCAGAGAGAAATATATTATTTTTAATTGTTTGAAAACTAAAAATAATTTTATGCTAATCACACAGGAGCGCTTATGAAAAGAATGGCTTATAAAATGTCGCAATCTGGTTCGTTAAACAGATTGTTACTTTCAAACGAGGAACTTTCCAAACCACAACCAAATGAAGTAACAGTTGAAGTAAAAGCTATTGGATTAAACTTCGCAGACTTTTTCTGCATACACGGATTATACAAAGCTGCTCCAAAACAAAATTTGATTCCCGGATTAGAATTTTCTGGAATTGTAATAGACAAAGGAAGTGAAGTAAAAGAATTTTCAATCGGTGAAAAAGTTATTGGCGTCATTAAATTCGGTGCGTTTGCAACACATATCAACCTCGACAAGAATTATCTGATGAAATTGCCAGACAATTGGACTTTCGAAGAAGGTGCATCGTTTGTTGTTCAGGCATTAACAGCTTATTACGCATTAAAAGTATTAGGAAATATCCAGCAGAATCAGATTGTTTTAATTCATAGTATTGCCGGCGGAGTCGGAATTTATGCAAACAGAATCGCAAAGAAATTTAATTGCATTTCAATTGGTACTGTTGGAAGCGAATCAAAAATTGAGAAAATGAAAAACGAAAATGTTGATCATATCCTGGTCCGTGACAATAATTTAATTAAATTTCTCAAGGAAACCTTAAATAACAGAAAAATCGATTTAATTCTTGAATCTGTATTAGGAAGATATTTTAATGATACTTTTAATCTTCTTG
Organism: uncultured Ignavibacterium sp.; assembly: GCA_937934185.1. Lineage (GTDB taxonomy): Bacteria > Bacteroidota > Ignavibacteria > Ignavibacteriales > Ignavibacteriaceae > Ignavibacterium. The sequence continues at coordinate 5,244 of CALHAB010000044.1, forward strand.
CACCACAGGGAAGAGCAATTATATATGGTGCATCAAACTTTGCAACTCATACTGCTTTCCCTAATTATTTTGAATTAGCATACAAATATTTCACCCGACCAAAAGTAGATATTCTTAAACTAATTGAACAGAACCGCTCCGTGATGGGTTTTAATCTAATCTGGCTTTATGAGAAAGGAGATTATTTCAAAGCTTTGCTTAACGAAATAATCGAACTTAATCTTGCAAAACCATACATTGGTGAGATATTTAGATTTGATCAGATGCACGAGGCAATTAAAAAATTTCAATCAGGAAAAACATTCGGAAAAGTTGTTGTTAAAGTTGAATAATACCTCGGTTAATATTTCTCTGATTATTTATCATATTTAACCACGCACACATCACATAAAAAATCATCAATCATAAGATTTATTTTCTTAAATTTGTTGGCTGAATTGAAAAAAGGATAATTATGAATAAATTAAGAAATATTGCAATTATAGCTCATGTTGATCACGGTAAAACAACATTAGTGGATGAGCTGTTAAAACAATGTCAGGTCTTCAGGAATAATCAGATAGTGCGAGAAAGATTTCTGGATTCCAATGATCTTGAGCGTGAAAGAGGAATAACTATTCTCGCAAAAAACATAAGCATATCTTATAAAGACTATAAAATAAATATTATTGATACACCTGGACACTCTGATTTTGGCGGCGAGGTAGAGCGTGTATTAAAAATGGCTGATGGAGTTCTGCTGCTTGTTGATTCTTTCGAAGGACCGATGCCTCAAACAAGATTCGTTTTGCAGAAAGCTCTCGACCTTAATCTTAAACCAATCGTTGTTATAAATAAAATAGACAGGCCTGATAATCGCCCTAAAGAAGTGCTTGACGAAGTCTATGATTTGTTTATTGATCTTGGTGCAGATGAAACTCAACTTGAATTTCCGGTAATTTATGCAAGCGGAAGAAGTGGCTGGGCAGTTAAGAATTTATCTGATGAAAAAAAGGATCTTACTCCTTTGCTTGACTCTATCATTAAAGATATTCCACCACCACCTGACAATAAAGGCGGAGTTCAGATCCAAATTACTACATTAGATTACAATGACTATGTTGGGAGAATCGGTATTGGGAGAGTTTTCAGAGGAACACTGAGAAAGTCAGATAAGTTGTCCATAATTAAACGAAACGGAAACATTCACGACATTGTAATCAGACAGTTATTTGTCTTTGAAGGTTTGAATCGTGTAGAAGTTGAAGAAATCAGCTGCGGTGATATCTGCGCAATAGTAGGAATTGATGATGTTGATATAGGAGATACAATCGCAGATGCTGAAAACCCCGAACCACTTCCCATCATTTCGATTGATGAACCAACAATAAGCATGACATTTATGGTTAATAACTCTCCCTTCTATGGCAGAGAGGGAAAGTTTGTAACATCAAGACAGTTAAGAGATCGTTTATTTAAGGAACTTGAACATAATGTAGCTCTAAGAGTTCAGGAAACCAATTCACCTGATGCTTACAAGGTTTCGGGAAGAGGAATTTTACATCTTTCAATTTTAATTGAAAATATGAGAAGAGAAGGTTATGAACTTCAGGTTCGTGAACCAAAAGTAATCTACAAAGAAATTGATGGTAAAAAAGCCGAGCCAATTGAAGTATTGACTGTTGATGTTCCCGGCGAACTTGCTGGAAAAGTCATTGAGATAGTTGGACAACGACGCGGACAACTTATGAAAATGGAAACGAAAGGTAATCTCACTTCTCTTGAATTTCATATTCCTTCAAGAGGTATAATGGGACTTCGCACAAAAGTTCTTACAGCAACCTCCGGAGAGGCAGTTATGCATCATCAGTTTTATCAGTATGAATATTTCAAAGGCGCAATAAACCGTGTCCGTAATGGAGTAATGATTTCTATGGGTGAAGGACCTGCAACTGCTTATGCAATTGATTCACTTCAGGACCGAGGAAAATTTTTTATTGAACCGGGAGACAATGTATATGCTGGTCAGATTGTTGGTGAACACAGCAAAGAAAATGATATTGAAGTAAATGTTCAGCGCGGGAAAAAGCTTACTAATATGCGTGCATCAGGTGCTGATAAAGCAATCAAAATTGTTCCGGCAATAAAATTTTCATTGGAAGAGGCTCTCGAATATATTGAAGAAGATGAGATGGTTGAAGTGACCCCGAAATCAATTCGTTTGAGAAAAATTTACTTGGATTCAAACGAAAGAAAGAGGTACAATCTCGGTAAAGCATCAGCTCCGGCAAATTAAAGAAAAATACACTATTACCTTATCAGCCCGTTGAAACCAAAAACGGGCTTTTTCATTTTGCTTTTCATATCTTTTCCTATCCTAACAAAAACCTTAATTCATTATTTTTGCAAAAGTTAAATATTGATATTTTACACATGAATGCACCTAAAAAGAAAATATTTTACGCTGAGGATTCCGATTCACTAATTAAACTGATGACTTATAAACTTCAGAATGAGGGTTATGATGTAACTGTATTTTCAACCGGTGAAAATGTTTATGAATCTGCAGTTACTGAAAAACCTGATTTGGTAATTCTTGATCTGATGATGCCTATTAAAGATGGTTTAACAGTTCTGAAAGAAATAAAAAGTGATCCGGCAACAGAGTCAATACCTGTAATAATGCTTACTACCAATGCCGAAGAAGAAAATATTCTCAAAGCTCTGGAGATAGGTGCTGAAGAGTACATTACCAAACCTTTTTCTACGGCTGTCCTTTTAGCAAAAATTAAGAAAATAATAGGTTGATTTACATACAAACAAAAAACTTTTTCCTCTCTTTCGGAATAATCATTCCGGCAGGAAAAAATTTTCTTTTTATTCTGTCACAGTTAATAATTTTTCTATCCATTGTTTCAATTCTGCTCGTAATTGTTGTATTGATAATCAGACTGATTGATTCATATGATCAAAGACGAAAAAATGATTTTCTCAATAAATGGGAGAATGATTTTTATCACTATCTTGGCTCACCTGCAGATCCAAATACACTTCTAAAAGGAGTTAAAAAGTCGCAGTACAAATATTTGCTGATGGTTATCAGAGATTTGTTTTCTGTACTTGATGGAAAAGACCTAGAAAGTTTAAAGAGAATAATAAATGAAACTTCGGTTTACGAATTTCTTCTGAATGACTTAAAAAGCAAAAAAACAAAAAGAATAATCCGTGCTGCATATTTTTTCGGTGCTTCCGGTAATCAAAATGTAAAATCAATTTTATTTGGTCATCTATATTCAAACAAGACTGATGTTTTTATTTTTTGTGCAAGAGCTTTAGCACGCATCAATGCTTTGGAATATGCCACAGCCATTCTTCACGCTGCAAGATTTCAAAAGGAGCTCAGCACTGATATTCTGATCTCTATTTTACTCGAATTCAAATCTGATGTTTGTAATTATCTGCTTGAGAGGGTTGTTCTTGAAGACGATTATTACAAAAGGATTGCGATTCAGATATTCAGGTTTCATGGTTTCAGAGAAGCAGCTGAAATTGTATTGAAAATTTTTCAAACATCAACAAACAAGAAATTACTCGTTGAATGTATTAAATACGCCGGCTCAATTGAGTGTATTGATGCAATTCCACAACTTTGGGAGCATTTCGAACATCCTGATATAGAAGTAAAGACTGCCGCAATTGAGGCGCTTGCAAAAATTGGTGGCAAAGAGCTGATACCGATATTCGTTCAGAGACTTTATGAAGAATCTTTTGAAGTGAATATTGCTGCAGCGGAAGCATTATTTGACTCAGGTGAAAAAGGGATCAAACTGCTTAAAGTGGTTGCAAAAAGTAATTCCGATTCCAAAGCAGCAAAAGTAGCCAGAATGATTTTATCTGAAAACTTTATTGAGATTGATGATGAGTGAGTTTATTAAGATTCTGATGATCTTTAATTACATAGTGTTGTTTTATTTTCTGACACTTATCACAATCTATATTATTCTTAATCTTGTTTCATTCTATAAAGTTCTCAGGTACAAAAACAAAATAGAGTTTGCCGACCTTGAAAGAATTTTCAAACTGAAAAATTATAAACCTATTTCCATAATTGTTCCTGCTTATAATGAAGGTAATAACATTGTTGAAAATGTTAAATCTTTGCTGCAACTGATATATCCTCAATTTCAGCTGGTCGTCGTGAATGATGGTTCAAAAGATGATACACTTCAGAAGTTAATTGAGAATTTTTCATTGAAACAGATTTCTTTTCATGACTTATATAAAATTAAATCAGAAAAAATTAATGCTGTCTATAAGTCAAAAGAAATTCGCAATCTCACAGTAGTAGATAAAGTAAATGGCGGAAAAGCTGATGCAATAAACGCAGGAATAAATGTAGCAAAGTATCCTTTGATTACTGTGATTGATGCTGATTCGATTCTCGAAAGAGATTGTCTGTTGAAAATCGCTCAACCTTTTATAGAAAATGAAAATGTCGTTGCAGTTGGCGGGACAATCAGAATTGCAAACGGATGCGAAGTAAAGAAAGGCCATATTATCAGTGTCGGGCTTTCTAAAAATTGGCTGGCAAGATTTCAGGTTGTTGAATACCTTCGCGCATTTTTATTTGGCAGAACCGGTTTCGATGCGATAAACGGAATACTAATCATCTCTGGTGCTTTCAGCTGCTTTAAAAGAGATGCTGTTGTTGAAATCGGCGGTTACAGAAGAGGTTCAATTGGTGAAGATATGGAAATTGTAATGCGGCTTCACAAACATTTCAGAAAAATTAATCCTGACACAAAAATAACTTTTATTCCTGATCCGATTTGCTGGACGGAAGCTCCTGAAAGTTTGAAAATTCTGATGAGACAAAGAACCCGCTGGCAGAAAGGTACAATTGAAAGTCTTTTGCTTCATAGGGATTTATTATTTAATCCAAATTATGGATTGATGGGATTATTCGTTGTACCATATTATCTTATTTATGAATTCTTCGGACCGATAATTGAGTTTATTGGTTACTTATTTTTTATCGTTTCCCTTTTGCTGGGAATACTTTCATTAGAATTTACTATTGCATTTTTAGCAGCTGCAATTCTTTATGGAATTGTTTTGTCAATTCTATCAGTAATCCTTGAAGAACTTTCATTCAAAAAATATCCGAAGGTCAGCCATTTATTAACTTTATTTCTTACTGCAATTGTTGAAAATTTCGGTTACAGGCAATTAACAACCTGGTGGAGATTTAAAGGCACAATTGAATTTTTCCTCGGCAAAAGAAGCTGGGGAAGCATGGAAAAGAAAGGTCTGTCTTCAAACAATATTTGAGATTATTATGATTAATAAAACTTACGCACTGTCAATTTTAACTTTTATAATTTTATCTCTGACAAGTCTTGCTCAGGAGATAAATCAGCAGGATGTAAAAACCAGTGATAAAATTCTGATATCATTCAACAATGATTTTTTCAGTGATGAAACAAAGTCATGGCAATTTGCATCAGCTGAATATCAGTTCAGAGAATCATTCGGCACATTCATTCCGAGATTAAATTATGCAAATCGGTTCTCGAATTCAGAGCTGCAGTTTGAAGCTGATGCTTATGTACTCTTCTCACCAAAATCTTATTTATATCTTAACACTGGATTTGCAGAAGGAGAAGTATTTCCAAAAGGTAGAGCAGGATTGGAACTATATTATGTTTTACCAATTAATGTTGAACTATCTCTTGGTTACCGTTATTTATATTTTTCTCCGAGTAAAGTAAACATTTATACAGGAAGTATCGGATATTATTTCGGTGATTACTGGATTTCATTCCGGCCATTCTTTGTTAATGAGAGTAATGAAAAAACCAAATCAACATTCACATTTATAGGAAGACGATATTTTGTTGATTCCGAAAATTATCTGACTCTCAGGGCAGGATTTGGTTCTTATCCTGTTTCAGGAAATACTCAGGCAGATTTTTTCAGGAATGATTCTAAATTTATTGGTGTTGATTATCAGTTCTACATTTTTGATAAAACAACACTTCAGCTTGGCTTCCTCTATGAAAACGAGGAACTAAATATTGACAGGTCCAGAAGCAGATATAATATCCTGATTGCTTTTCAGAAAATATTATGATAAATAACTAATCGTACTTCCCTTCTAACTTAGAAGCAGCTTCTTTGTCTATTATAACAGTTGCATAACGATGAAGCTGAACAATAGTAGCAGGATACTTTGCCATAATCGGACCTTCAACTGTAGCTTTTATTGCATCAGCTTTTTTTATTCCATTTGCAAGCAGCAGAAGTTTTTTTGCTTCCATTATTGTTCCCACTCCCATTGTTATTGCATATTTGGGAACTTCATCTACAGAATTAAAAAATCTGGAATTATCTAACCTGGTATTTTCATTCAACGTTTTAATCCTGGTTCTTGAACCAAGAGAAGAACCCGGCTCATTGAATGCAATATGACTATTGGCACCAATACCAAGAATTTGCAAATCAATTCCACCGTGTTCAATTATTTTTTGTTCATACCACTCGCAGAAAGCATCAATATCCTCTGCCATTCCCATCGGTATATAAACATTGGAAGGATTGATGTTTATATGCTTAAATAAATTCTCCCACATAAAGAAATGATAACTTTCAGGATGATTTGGCAGCAATCCAACATACTCATCAAGATTGAAACTCACAACTTTAGAAAAGTCTAATCCTTCTTCTTTGTGCATTCTGATTAGTTCTTTATAAAGTCCTAACGGTGTGCTGCCTGTTGGGAAACCTATAACACAATCAGGTTTTTTTCTGATAATAGAAGCAACAAGCCTGGCTGCTTCAATACTCATTTCGTAATAGTTTTCTTTAATTATTATCAGCATAATTCCCTCCTGATCAATAATTGTATTAAAGAATAATTTTTGTGATTTTACAATTCAAAATTATTGAATTAATTATTTTCATTTTTTTGTTATGAAATATTTTTTTTAATGTTTATAATCCTCTAATGAGCTTAAAAGAGTATCTGGTAGAACTTGGAATCGAAGAAAAGCAAAACCTGATTGTACATTCGTCATTCAAAAAAATTATATATGCCTTTCCATCTGTATCTCCACAGGAAGTAATAAATATTATGAAAGAGTTGCTTACACAAGATGGTTCTCTGATTTTTCCAACTTTTACTTACTGCTTCAAAAAGTCAATTGGTGATTATGAAAATTTCGATAGATTAAATTCAAAAAGTAAAGTAGGATTACTTTCTGAAACTTTCAGAATCAGTCAGGATGTAATTCGTACCGGTTCACCGACGCATTCATTTGCTTTGTGGGGAAAGATAACAGATGATATCAGGGAAACAAATTCT